>NZ_JBHYWI010000068.1:13922-50299 GCF_042751525.1 Kitasatospora sp. NPDC059408 | reverse complement strand
CTGGGCGACTTCACGGCCGGATACATGGTGCCGGCCGAGGGCCACTGGGACCGTGGCGCGATGAAGCTCGTCGCCGGGGACTTCAACGGCGACGGCCGCACCGACCTCGCCATGCTCTACCGCCGCCCCGACGGTTCCATCGACTACTACACCGGCCTGGCCGACACCACCGGGCACATCGGCCAGTTCACGGCCTCCCCCAAGTCCACCCCGGCCAGCGGCAACTGGGACTGGAACGCCGTCCAGCTCTTCTCGAACAACGGCTGACGCAGCCTGCCCGCCCCGCCGGGCCCGGCGGCCGTCCACGGCTGCGCGGCCCGGCGGGGCGCCGCTCGTTTCCGAACCCGTCTCCGGAGGGGAACCTTCCCATGTCCCACCGGACTTCGTCCCGTTCGCGGCGGGCGGGCGTGCTCGTGGTGGCCGCGGCCGCCGGGGCGCTGAGCGCCTTCGCCTCCGCCCCGGCCGGGGCCGTCGTCGGCGACCCCGCCGCGGACGGTGCCTACGCCTACGCCGCGAAGCCCGCCATCGGCGACAACGTCCGCACCTGCACCGGCGCGCTGGTGGACCCGTACCTGGTCGTCACCGCCGCGAGCTGCTTCTCCGACGACCCCGCCCAGCCGCAGGCGCTGAAGGCCGGCACGCCGAAGTGGAAGACCACCGCCACCATCGCCGGCAAGCGCCGTCAACCACACCTCCTACAAGCCCGGCATGACCGGCTGGGCCCCCCTCGACACCCTGACCGGCACCACCCTGCCCACCGGCTGACCGGCTGACCGGGCACAGCAGCAGCACCCGACCCGCGTCGCGTTCGGGGCCGGGCCCGTCAGGGTGCCGGGGCGGGGGCGGCGGTGAGGAGGGCGTCGAGCAGGCCGGGGAAGCGGGTGTCGAGGTCGGTGCGGCGCAGGCTGACGAAGCGGTTGCGGCCGGCGACGCGGGTGGTGGTGACGCCCGCCTCGCGCAGGACGCGCATGTGGTGGGAGACGGTCGACTTGTGGAGGTGGTCCAGGCCCAGGCCGCGCGGGTCGCAGGAGTGCTCGGCGCCGTCGGCGTAGCTGAGGAGCAGGCGCATGCGCACGGGGTCGCCGAGGGCGGCCAGGACCGTGACGAGGTCGAGGTCGGCGGTGGCGGGCTGGGGCAGCCGCTCGTCTTCGGTCATGGCGCTCGGGTCCTCGCAGGGGTCACGGACGGCGGTGGGCGGTCGCGGGCGGTCGGGGCCGTCGGGGCACCGGGCACCGGGGCGTTGGTTTGACAATCATCCACCAATCCCTAGTGTTTGACGAGCGTCAAACTGTTGCGCGTTCGTCCAACAATCGGGGGGTTCCTTTCCATGCCCGTGCGCCTGCTCCTGCTCGCCCTCGGCACCTTCGCCGTGGGCACCGACTCGATGGTCGTGGCCGGCATCCTCGGCCCGGTCGCCGCCGACCTGGGGGTGTCCGTGCCGGCCGCCGGCCAGCTGGTCACCGTCTTCGCGCTCGGCTACGCGCTACTGGCGCCGGTACTGGCGGCGCTGACCGCCCGCTGGCCGCGCCGGCGGCTGCTGCTGGCCGCACTCGCGGTGTTCACCGCCGCCAACGCGCTCAGCGCGCTGGCGCCCACCTTCGGCGCGCTGCTGGCCACCCGGGTGCTGGCGGCGGCCGGGGCGGCGCTGTACACGCCGGCCGCCAACGCGGTGGCCACCTCGCTGGTGGCGCCCGAGCGGCGCGGGCGGGCGCTGGCCACCGTGCTGGGCGGGATGACGGTGGCCACCGCGCTCGGCGTGCCGGTGGGCACCTGGGTGGGGCGCGGCGACTGGCGGCTGACGATGTGGCTGGTCACGGCGCTGGGCCTGGCGGCGCTGGCCGGGCTGGCGCTGCTGCTGCGCACCCTGCCCGCGCCCGGCGCACCCGCGGGCCTCGCGGCGCGCCTGGCACCGCTGGGGCGCCCGCGGGTGCTGGGGGCGGCGGCCACCACGCTGGTGTTCTTCCTCGCCTTCCAGAGCGTCTACATCTACCTGGCGACCGCGCTCTCCGGGGCGACCGGGGGCGACGCGGGCCGGCTGAGCACCGTGCTGGCGGTCACCGGCGCGGCGTCGGTGGCGGGCAGCTGGCTGGGCGGGCGCCTGGTGGACCGGGTGGGGGTGCGCCGGGTGCTGCTGACCGGTTCGCTGGTGGCGGCCGGATCGTTCGCCGCGCTGCCGTGGCTGGGGCGCAGCATGGCGGGGGCGCTGGTGTACGCGGTGGTGACGCCGCTGGCGGGGTGGGCGGTGTCGGTGGCGCTGCCGCACCGGATGGCGTCGCTGGATCCGGGTGGTGCGCCGCTGCTGATCTCGCTGAACTCCAGTGCGCTGTACCTGGGGACGGCGGCGGGCGGGGTGGCGGGCAGCTGGGCGATCGGGGTGCTGGGCGGGCGGTTCTTCCCGCTGGCGGCGGCGGTGCCGGCGCTGGTGGCGGCGGGTGCGGCGGCGGCGACCACGCGGGCGGGGCACGCTGCGGTGGTCGCGGGGACGCCGGCGGGGGCGGGGGTCGGTCAGGTCCCCGCCCCGGTGCGGCGGTGAGGGGTCAGGCGCGGGCGGAGCCGAGGTCGCGGTCGGTCTCGGCGCCCTTGAGGAGCAGGGTGGTCTCCTCGATGCGGGCGAAGCGCCCGCAGGGGCCGAACTCGCCGAACACGTAGACCTCCATGCTGACCTCGCTGCCGTCGGTCTTGACGACGTGGACGGTGTGGCGGTCGGCGGTGCGGCCGTCGGCGTGGAACTCCTCGTGGACGTCGATGGAGCCGGAGGCGACGACGGCGCGCAGGTGGCCGATGTGCTCGGCGAAGCCGGCGCGGTCGGCCCAGGTGCCGTCGGTGCGCTGGCGGTAGTCGGGGGTGAAGTGCCGCTCGATGGCGTCCTCCAGGGGCAGGGAGGGGGTGAAGAGCAGGTCGTTGATGGCGGCGGTGATGGTGGTGTGGGCGGCGGCGGTCATGAGATACGGCTCCTTCGGGCATGGGGGTGGTGCGGTCCGGGACGGCCGGAAACCGTGATGCGTGCGTCGCGCACGCTTTCTGGAAGAGGACTCTACACGGAATGCGTGCGCCACGCACGCTACGATTGGGGGGTGAACCACAGCCCCGACGCCTCCCCGTCCCCCGCCCCGCCCTCCCCCGTCCCCACGGACGCCCCCCCGGCCGTCCCCTCGGACGCCCCCTCGCTCGGCGACACCGTCGCCGAGGCCCTGGCCGCCCTACTGCGCCGCCCCGCCCGCACCGCCCTCTACCGGCGCCTGACCGCGGGTCTGGGCGAGGCCGTGGACGAGGTCACCTACCCCGTCCTCAGCGGCCTGGCCCGCTTCGGGCCGCGCAGCGCCGCCGACCTGGCCGCCGAGATCGGCCTCGACCGCTCCGGCGTCTCGCGCCGCGCCACCCGCCTGGAGGACGCCGCCCTGCTGCGCCGCGAGGCCGACCCCCGCGACCAGCGCGCCACCCTGCTCGCACTCACCGCGGCCGGCGAGGAGGCGGTGGAGGTGATGCGCCGGCGCCTGGCCGGCGGCATCGAGGAGGCGCTCGCCTCCTGGCCGCCCGGCGAGGCGGAGGTCTTCGCCCGGGGCCTGGCCCGCTTCGCCGAGCAGGGGCCCTTCGACACCCTCTAGGACACGCCCCGGGAGCCCGGCACCGGCCCGGCGCGGACGGCCCGCACGGACGGCGGACGGCGGACGGCCCGGCGCGGAGGTGCGGGCATGCGCGTGCCCCGGACCGCGGCGGCGCGGTCCGGGGCACGGCGGGCGGGCGGGGCGTCAGGCGCCGAGGACCTCGCCGACCAGGGCGCGGGCCTCCTCCTGCACCCGGGCCAGGTGCTCGGGACCGTGGAAGGACTCGGCGTAGATCTTGTACACGTCCTCCGTGCCCGAGGGGCGGGCGGCGAACCAGGCGTTGTCCGTGCAGACCTTGAGGCCGCCGATGGCGGCGCCGTTGCCCGGGGCCTTGGCCAGCACCGCGGTCACCTTCTCGCCGGCCAGCTCGCCCGCGGTGACCTGCTCCGGGGCCAGGCGGGCCAGGCGGGCCTTCTGCTCGCGGTCGGCCGGGGCGTCCACGCGGGCGTAGGCGGGGGCGCCGTGGCGCGCGGTCAGCTCGCGGTAGTAGGCGCTGGGGGTGGCGCCGGTGACGGCGGTGATCTCGGAGGCCAGCAGCGCCAGCAGGATGCCGTCCTTGTCGGTGGTCCACACCCCGCCGTCGCGGCGCAGGAACGAGGCGCCGGCCGACTCCTCGCCGCCGAAGGCGATCGAGCCCTCCAGCAGGCCGTCGACGAACCACTTGAAGCCGACCGGGACCTCGACCAGCTCGCGTCCCAGGTCGGCGGCGACGCGGTCCAGCATCGAGGAGGAGACCAGCGTCTTGCCGACCGCGGCGTCCAACGGCCAGTCGCCGCGGTGGCGGTAGAGGTAGTCCACCGCCACCGCCAGGTAGTGGTTGGGGTTCATCAGGCCGCCGTCGGGGGTGACGATGCCGTGCCGGTCGGCGTCCGCGTCGTTGCCGGTGGCGATGTCGTACTCGGAACGGCGCCCGATCAGGGAGGCCATCGCCGACGGGGAGGAGCAGTCCATGCGGATCTTGCCGTCCCAGTCCAGCGTCATGAACCGCCAGGTCGGGTCGACCTCGGGGTTGACGACGGTCAGGTCCAGGCGGTGGGCCTCGGCGATGCGCCCCCAGTAGGCCACCGACGCCCCGCCCAGCGGGTCCGCGCCGATGCGCAGGCCCGCGGCGCGCACCGCGTCCAGGTCCAGCACGCGCGGCAGGTCCTCGACGTAGGCGCCCAGGTAGTCGTAACGGCCGGTCGTGGCCGCGGCCAGCGCCCGCGCGTAGGGCACCTTGCGCACCCCGCGCAGGCCCTCGCGGATCAGCTCGTTGGCGCGGTCCTGGATCCAGCCGGTCGCCTCCGAGCCGGCCGGGCCGCCGCTGGGCGGGTTGTACTTGAAGCCGCCGTCGCGCGGCGGGTTGTGCGAGGGCGTCACCACGATGCCGTCCGCCAGCGCGCGCGGGCTGCGCCGGTTGTGCGCCAGGATCGCGTGCGAGACCGCCGGCGTCGGGGTGTAGCCGTCGGCCGAGTCCAGCAGCACCTGCACGCCGTTGGCCGCCAGCACCTCCACGGCCGTCACCTTCGCCGGCTCCGACAGCGCGTGGGTGTCCGCGCCCAGGAACAGCGGCCCCGCCACCCCCTGCAGCGCCCGGTACTCGCAGATCGCCTGCGTGGTCGCCGCGATGTGGTCCTCGTTGAACGCCGCGTCCAGGGACGAGCCCCGGTGCCCCGACGTCCCGAACGCCACCCGCTGACCCGCCTCCTGCGGGTCGGGGTGCAGCGCGTAGTAGGCCGTCACCAGCCGCGCCACGTCCACCAGATCACCCGGCTCGGCCTGCCGGCCGGCCCGTGCGTGTGCCATCCGTCTCTCTCCCGCCACAGTCCTGCGCGTCCTTGCCCCGTGCGACCGATCGTAGCCAGAACGCGACGGTGCCCCGTACCGGCGACCGGGACGGGGCACACTACACGCCCCCGGGAACACCCCGGGGCCACGACGGCCGGAACCGGACGAATCCGGACGATCTTCCGCCGGGAGCGGACCCGGCGGACGGACGGCGCGGCGGACGGACGGCGCGGCAGCGCTCAGGCGGGCAACTGCTGGCGGTAGGCGTCCAGGGCGGGGGCGGTGACGGTGGCCAGGAACTCGGTGACGCGGTAGGCGCACACGCCCTCGCGCGCGAACGGGTCGGTGGCCGCCAGCGCCTCGATCGCGGCCCGGTCCTCGCCCACCGCGAGGATCACCCCGCCGTCACGCGGCACCTTGCGCCCGGAGGCCAGGAACGTGCCGTCGGCGTAGTGGCCGTTCAGCCACTCGACGTGCTGCGGCAGCAGGGCGTCGACGCGCTCCAGCGGGGCGGTGTACGAGAGCTCCAGAACGAACATGCGCCCAGGCTAGCCCCGCCCCGCCGGACAGGGCCGGCCGGGGCGGGGGCTGCGAGGTGGGCGAGGGCGGATTCGAACCGCCACAGCCGAAGCGGGGGCTTTACAGGCCCTTGGGCTCACCAGTGCCCAGCTCGCCCTCGGAGAGGAAGGAGACGGGTCCTCAACTGCCGTGCACGGCACGCGCGGAGAGCCGAGGAACCACAGAAGAGAAGCGCGGGAAGAAGCGCGGAGACAGCCGCAGAAACGGTGCGGGCCCCGGCGGGCCGGCGGCGGCTTCAGCGCGCGGCGGGACGGCTCGCGCGATAACGCGGGGAACCCGGATAGGTGCGGTGCATCGCCAAGTCCCCCTTCGTCATTCGCGGTACGCGGTTGATCGCGTCGTCGGGGATCACTTTGCCGGGTGCGCGGCGGGGCGGCAACCGGTTTTCCGCGGGGCCCGTCCCGGGTGTGTGGCGAGTCCAATCCTGCCAGGTCGGCGGGTGGTTGCGGTAGGACGCAGAGCACCCGGGTTTCGCCTTGTGCGCCCCTGGCGCCCACCCGCAGACTCGTCCGCATCCACCTCTCCGGTTCCGTGCCGGCTCCCGCCTTCGGGGGCCGGCGCGCGCCTCGTGCTGCGCGCGGGCCGGGGGCGGGGTGGGGCAGGGCGATACGAGGGGGCTCGATGGAGATGAACACGGACCGGGATCTGGTGCTCAGGGCGCGGATGCGGCTGCTGAGCCACGACGGGCGGGTGCTGCACGCGCCCGCCGGACTGGCCGTCTACCGGCTGCTGTTCGCGGTGAGCCCGCAGGTGTACGCCACGCGGCTGGCGTACGTCCTGGAGGAGTCGAGCCGCTCGGCGCAGGTCGCGCACCTGCCCGGGCGGCGGCGGGCGCTGCTCCAGGAGGCGCTGGCGGCGCTGGCCGTCGTCCCGGCGCACCACCCGCACCGGGCGAAGGTCCTGGAGCGCGTGGCGGCCGGGCTGCGCGCACTGGAGGCCGCACCGCAGGGCGCATCACAGGCCGCACCGCAGGGCGCACCGCAGACGGGGGCGGGGCGGTAGGCGCGGAGAGGGGCCGCCTGCGGTACGGCACGTGCTGTTTGACGGTCGGTCGGAGGCGGACGGGATGAGCAGCGGTTGGGCACCGCCGCGCGGGCCCGGGCCGTGGAGGGCGGCGGCCGGGGCGCGGTCCGGTCCGGCGGGGATCCCGGCGCCGGGCCGGGGCATCCGCGCCTGCTGAGCCGCCGGTGCCCGCCCCTGGGGGCCGTCCGGCGCACGGGCGGCCCCCAAAGGGGGTGGGTCAGGAGATTTCCATCTGGGCCATCATGCCCATCGCGGAGTGGTCGAGCAGGTGGCAGTGGTAGGGGTAGCGGCCGCGGTAGGTGTCGAAGACGGCCTGCAGGCGCACGCTTTCGCCGGGCAGCAGGCGCACGGTGTCCTTGAGGCCGGACTCCTCGGGGCCGGGGGGCTGCCCGTTGCGCTGAAGGACGCGGAACTGGACGAGGTGGAGGTGGAAGTTGTGGGGGACGTCCTTGTTGGCGTTGGTGACCGTCCACACTTCGCTGGTGCCGTGGGTGATGGCGGCGTCCACGCGGTCGGGGTCGTAGGTCTTGCCGTCGATCATGCCGCGGGGTTCGGTGCGTCCGTCCTCGTCGACCTGCAGGACGACGGTGCGTTCGCGGTCGGGTTCGGGCAGGGCGGGCAGGGTGCGCAGGCGGGCGGGGACCGAGCTGGGGTCGTGGGCGGCGCGGGTGACGTCGAAGCGCAGGACCTGGCCGACGTGTTCGGGCGGGCCGGGGGGCATGGCGTTGGTGAGGGTGACGCCGGTGCCCACGCGGTAGCGGGAGAAGTCGATGACGACGTCGGCGCGCTCGCCGGGTGAGAGGTCGACGGTGTCGGTGACGTGGGGGCGTTCCAGCAGGCCGCCGTCGGAGCCGATCTGGGTGATCGGGCCGCCGTCCTCCAGTTTGAGGGAGAAGAAGCGCAGGTTGGAGGAGTTGAGCAGGCGCAGGCGGTACTTGCGGGCGGCGACCTCCACGCGGGGCCAGGGGCGGCCGTTGGCGAGGATGGTGGTGCGGTTGAACGGGTCGTCCATGCGGTAGACGAGGTTGCCGTCCGCGTCGAAGCGGGCGTCGCGCAGGGCGATGGGCAGGTCGTAGCGGCCCGAGGGCAGGGGCAGGGCGGCTTCGGTGGCGTCGGTGAGCAGGTAGAAGCCGGCCAGGCCGCGGTAGACGTGTTCGGATTCGGCGTGGTGGGCGTGGTCGTGGAACCACAGGTTCGCGTGGCTCTGGTCGTTGGGGTAGGTGTAGGTGCGGGTGCGGCCGGCGGCGATGAGGGTCATGGGGTCGCCGTCGCTGTCGGCGGGCACGCTGGCGCCGTGCAGGTGGACGGAGGCCGGCTCGTCCAGGAGGTTGGTCTGGCGCACGACCACCGGGCGCCCGGAGCGGGCGCGGATGACGGGGCCGGGGAAGGCGCCGTTGTAGGCGAGGACCCGGGCGGGGCGTCCGGGCAGGATCGGGGTGTGGACCTGGAGCATGGTGACGGCGTAGGTGTCGGTGCCGCCGTCGGTGGAGACGGGGCTGAGCACCGGGGGCAGGGGCATGGCCAGGGAGAACTTCCCGGCCAGCCGGGGGCCGGCGTCGGGTCCGGGGTCCGGCTGCCCGGTGGGGGTGGCGCTCTCGTGGACGTGGCCGGGGCCGTGGCGGTCGGCCGCGTCCGGGCCCGCGGGGGTGAGGGAGGCGGCCGGGCGCAGGGTGGTGCGCATCAGCAGGACCCCTCCCCCGGTCGCCAGGGCGGCGCCGATCATCCTGCGTCTGCTCACCATCGTGGGTCCTCCGGGGCGGCGGGTCTGTGAGGCTTGTCTGGAGCTGCGGGCCGGACTCGCGGACGGGGTGCGAGGCTTCGGGTCCGGGATCTTCCGGGGGCGATTGCAGCAGCGCCCGCTCGCGCGGCGGCGGAGTCCCGCTGGGGCCGGGCGCCGTCCGTCTCGGGGCAGGTCGCAGGTGTGCGGGGGCGGGGTGCGGCGAGCTGGGCGTGTTGCGCGCCTGTTGCGCCGTGCGGGTCACCGTGGCTCGGGAAGCACTGGAGGATCCCTCGAAGCGGCTCCAGGCAGCTGGAAGCCGCGCGCCGGCGTGGACGGCTCGCGGGGATCCAGGGGGACTCGAAGGGGAGGGCGGGAGCGTGGACCTGCAGTACTGGCTGGGCAGGGCGGCCGAGGTCGTCGAGCGGTGGGGCGAGCGGTTCGGGCCCTTCGAGCCGCACCCCTCGCACCACGTGGACGACGCGGACTTCGCCGCCGCGTTCGAGCGCTTCGCCAAGCGCCTGGAGCACAACTACCCGTTCTTCCATCCCCGTTACGCCGGGCAGATGGTCAAGCCCCCGCACCCGGCGGCCGTCGTCGGCTACCTGGCGGCGATGCGCTTCAACCCCAACAACCACGCCTACGAGGGCGGCCCGGCCACCAGCGACATGGAACGCGAGTGCGTGGCGGCGCTGGCCGCCATGTTCGCGCTGCCCGCCCACGTCGGCCACCTCACCAGCAGCGGCACCATCGCCAACCTGGAGGCGCTGTACGTGGCGCGCCAGAGCCACCCCGGGCGGGCGGTGGCCTACAGCGAGCAGGCCCACTACACGCACGGCCGCATGTGCCACGTCCTGGGGGTGCGCGGGGTGGCGGTGGCCGCCGACGGCCTGGGCCGCATGGACGCGGGCGCGCTGGAGGCGCTGCTGCGCGGCGGCGACGTGGGCACGGTGGTGGTCACCGCCGGCACCACCGGGCTCGGCGCCGTCGACCCCGTCCACGAGATCCTGCCGCTGGCCCGCCGTTACGGGGCGCGGGTGCACGTGGACGCCGCCTACGGCGGGTTCTTCGCGCTGCTCGCCGCCGACCCCGCCCAGGCCGCCGCCCTGGGCCTGGACCCGCGGCCCTGGCGGGCGGTCGGCGGCTGCGACTCGGTGACCGTCGACCCCCACAAGCACGGCCTGCAGCCCTACGGCTGCGGCGCGGTGCTGTTCGCCGACCCCGCCATCGGCCGCCACTTCGCCCACGACTCGCCCTACACCTACTTCACCGACGCCGAACTGCACCTGGGCGAGATCAGCCTGGAGTGCTCACGCGCCGGCGCCTCGGCCGCCGCCCTGTGGCTGACCCTGCAGCTCCTGCCGCTGACCCCCGGCGGCTTCGGCGCCGTCCTGGCCGGCGGGCGGCGCGCCGCCCTCGCCTGGGCCGACCTCATCCGGGACAGCCCGGACCTGACGCTCTACCAGCAGCCCGACCTGGACATCGTCACCTACCTGCCCACCGGCACGGGCCCGCTGTCGCTGGCGGGCACCGACGCCGCCGGCGAACGCGTCCTGCGCGCCGGGATGAGCGCCGAGGACGACCCCGTCTACCTGAGCCTGCTGCGCGTGGACGCCGCCGACTTCACCCGCCGCCACCCCGGCGCGCTCGCGGACGCCGACGGGGCGCGGATCCTGCGCAGCGTCCTGATCAAGCCCGAGGCCGAGCACTACCTGCCGCGCCTGCACGCGCGCGTCAGCGAACTCGCCCGCGCCTGAACCGGCTTCCCCCGCGCAGCCCTTTTGTCCACCGATCCCGCCGATCGTCTACCGATCCCGCCGAGGAGAGTGTGTCCGTTGACCACCGCCACCCTGCGACCCGGCGCCGCCGCGCTCGCCCCCCTCACTCCGCCGCCCCCGCCCCCGCCCGCGGTCCGCCCCGCGCGCGACGGCGAGGAGGAACCCCTGGCCCGTACCCTGGCCGCCGCCTTCCACGACGACGCCCTGATGCGCTGGGCCTTCCCCGACGGCGCCCACCGCGCCCGCGTCCTGCCCGCCTTCTTCCGCGTCCACCTCGCCCAGTGCCTGGCCCACGACGGCGTCATGACCACCGACGCCCTGGACGGCGCGCTGCTGTTCCTGCCCCCCGGCGTGTGGGAGAACCCCACCCGGCGCGACACCGGCGCCGCCCGCGCCCTGGACCGGGCCGTCGACACCGCCGCCCACCCCGAGGCCGCCCACCGCCTGGCCGCCATCACCCGCCTCCAGCAGCGCCGCCACCCCGTCCACCGCCCCCACTACTACCTGGCGTTCATCGGCGTGCGCCCCGTCACCCGCCACACCCGCACCGCCGCCGCCCTGCTCGCGGCCGTCACCACGCGCATCGACGCCGACGGCCAGGCCGCCTACGCCGAGACCAGTTCCCCGGGCGGCGCCCACCTGTGCGCCACCCACGGCTTCACCCGCTTCGGCGAGGCCATCGCCCTGCCCGGCGGCGGCCCGCGGCTGCGCCCGATGTGGCGGGGGCCCAGGTGAGCGCCGTCCTGCGGGTCCACTCCGCCGCCGAGATCGACGCCGGCGCCGGCGCCGAGCGCCCCGAGGTCGCCCGCGTCCTGGCCTGGAGCCGCGCCTTCCTCACCGCCTCCCACCCCGACCTCGGGCGCACCGGCCCCGTCTGCCCCTACACCCAGCCCTCCCTGCGCCGCGGCCTGTTCCACATCGCCACCATCGAGGGCCAGGACGACGGCGACCTGCCCGCCCTCGTCGCCGCTCTGCGCACCTGGTACGACACCCTCCTGGACGGCCTGACCGAGGAGTCGGAGCGCGAACTGCTCACCGTCCTGCTCCTGCTGCCCCACCTGGATCCCGCCGACTCCACCGCCCTGGACGAACTCCAGCGCAAGGCCAAGGACGACTTCGTCGAACAGGGCCTGATGATCGGCCAGTTCCACCCCGTCTGCGAGGAGGGCGGCCTGTGGAACCCCGCCTTCCGCCCGCTGCGCGCCCCCGTCCCGCTGCTCGCCGTGCGCAAACTCCTCGTCTTCGACCTGCCCTTCCTCACCGGCGACGAGACCCACCTCACCCACTACCTCGCCCGCTTCGCCCCCGCCATGCCCGCCCGCATCCGCGACCAGCTCGTCACCGGCATGACCGCCCGCACCAAGTCCCCCTCCCCCGTGGCCGCCTGACCCGGGCCCCCGGAACCCCGGCCGGCGCCCGGGCGTCCCGGGGGCCCAACCCCCCGCACCTCCTTGCGCTTTGGATCGCCCGGCTCCCCACCCCGCGCGGCCTCCGAGCTGCGCCGCCCGCCCCGGGGCGCACGCGTCCGGGGCGGAGGCAGATCCCTGCCCCGTGGCCGGGACGGCCGGGGACGAAACCCGCTGGCCGGGCCGGGCGGCGGCAGGGCAGGGTGGGCGGCATGACCCGCCAGGAACTCGCCGCGCTGCTCACCGACCAGACCCCGGCCTGCGGCCCCGCCCGCCGGGCGCTGCTGTCCGGCGGCGCGTTCGATGTCGGGACCAACCTGGTCCCCGCCCGGCGGCTCGCCGGCGTCTACGGCCGGCGCGAGCGCAGGATCCTGGAACGCGGCCTCCATTCGCTCGGTCTCGCCGAGTCCCTCGTGATCCTGCGCCAGGCCGGGGACGGGGCCCTGCGCGTCGCCGTCGTCCAAACCCCGGACTGCAGCGGGCCGTTCATCGTCTTCCTCGACGCCACCGCCACCCGCGTCCTGGCCTGCCTGGACAGCCCCCGCTTCCCGCCCCGGCCCCTCGACACCCACCGACCCTCCCGAAGCGCCGGCTCGTACGGGCCCGAACACGCCACAACGGCAGCTCCGCCGCCAGGCAAACGTCAGCAGACCGCCCCGGAGGGAAACTCTTGAGGCGAAACATGATCAGGAACAACACCGGGTGAGAGACGACGAGCCGGTGACCAGGCTCTGCGGCCACTGTCCTGGCGATCTTCGACGTCAGCAGGCTCGCGGCAAGGCCACGGCCTGACACCGCAGGTCTGCAACGACAGGGAAGGAAGCAATGCGGGTCGAATACGACGCCTCGGCGAATATGGCGTACATCTACCTTCTCGACAAGATCAACCCGGGCGAAGCCGTCCAGCAGGTGGTTGCCGGCGAGGACACCACAGCGATTCTCGACTACGACTCGCAGGGACGGCTCCTCGGCATCGAACTGTTCAGCGCCAGAAGCCAGTTGCACCCAAATCTGCTGGCCATTGCGGAGAGGATCGACCGTGAACCGCGTTCACCGGCACCCTCGGCCGAGACGGCAGGCGCCTGACAGCGCGGGTTCGGGAGCCTCCACACGAAGGTCCCCGCACCGGCGCGTGCACCGAAACCAGCCCGCCCCGGCCCGGGCCGGCCGCCCGGCCCGAAGAACCAGCGGCCGCCGCCCGCTACGAGGTGGGCAAAGTCCTCGCCACCGGCGAGGCACACGCCCGGGCCGCCCACCACCGGAAGGGCACCGAACCCAGGCGCACAGCTTGACCAGCCTGAGCAAGGATGACCTGGACGGATCAGGTAGAACTGCTCGCGTCACAGCACCAGCTCCGAGAGGCGAGGTATGGATCACCGGGATGTGGATGGCGCCGTGGCCGAGATGGTGCGGGTACTCGGCCCGCACACAGCGGACAACTGGGCGGTCTCAGCGGATTCGCTTGACTGGACGTGCCGGGAGACGGCTGTCCACGTGGCGCACGACCTGCTGGCCTACGCCGGCCAGGTGGCAGCCTGCCCCGCCGATGCCTACCTGCCTTTTGATCTGACGGTCCCCCCGGACACCTCCCCCCGGGAGGTGCTCCAAGTGGTCACCGCCTGCGCGGGACTGCTCAGCAGTGCGCTGGTCACGGCTGACCCGCAGGTGCGGGCCTGGCACTGGGGCGCCTGTGACCCGGCCGGCTTCGCGTCGATGGGTGTTGCCGAGATCCTCCTTCACACCTACGACATCACCCGGGGCCTGGGCGTGCCGTGGCTGCCACCGCAACCGTTGTGCGAGGGCGTGCTCCGCCGCCTCTTTCCCGACGCCCCGCCCGGAGACCCCATCGAGGTCCTCCTCTGGTGCACTGGCCGGGGCGAGTTGGACGGTCGCCCCCGCCACACCTCATGGACGTGGCAGGCAGCGACCTCCTGACAGATCTCTGCGAAGGTTGAACGTCAAGCCGAGCGGCAACGCCCTGCGTTCCGAAGCCCGTTCGGCACGGTCCGCCGGGCGGCCGGGCCCGACCCCCGGCGCCAGCCTCGGCACGACGCCTTTCCGGTCCTGCCGCCCCCGGCTCGGGGCCCCGGCGCCCGGGCTTGCCAGGCGGCCCCACGGCCTGTCCCGGGCCGGACGGTTCGGGATCACGCAGCCCCCCCCGGGGGGGCCTCCCCTGCTTCAGGCCTTTCAGCCGGCCCCGGCCCCGGCGGGAGCCTCGGCGGGCAGGCGGGAGGTGACGAGGTCGGCGACCGCCCGGCTCATCGCCTCGCGCTCGGCCGCCGGGTCGGCGGCGGTGGCCAGGGCGACGGCCGCCTGGTGCAGCGCCCCGTACAGCAGGTGGGCCAGGGGTTCGGCCTGGTCGGGGGCGAGCATGCCGCGGCGGGCGGCGCCGTCCAGGGAGGCGCGCAGCAGCTGCCGGGCGCAGTAGGGGTCGCCGAAGCGCACCGAGCGTTCCCAGCCGAGGACGAGGGGGCCCTCGATGAGCAGGATCCGCTGCACGGGGGCTTCCAGGCAGGCCGTCAGGTAGGCGTCCATGCCCGCCAGCATCCGCCCGATCACGCCGTGGCCCGCTTCCTTGGCCTCGCCGGCGGCGTGGGCGCAGCGGTCGTGGACGTCGTGCTGGACGGCCTCGTAGGCGGCTTCGAAGAGGCGGTGCTTGTCGGGGAAGTGGTGGTAGAGCGCGCCGCGGGTGACTCCGGCGCGCTCGACGATGCGCGTGGTGGAGGTCTCGGCGTAGCCGTCCGCGGTGAACAGGGCGATCGCCGCGTCGACGAGGTGTCTGCGGGTGGCGTCGCCCTGTTCGGCCTTCTTCGTCATGGCCTCATCGTACGGAGTAGACGTTGACGTCGTGGTCGAGGCCGATGAGGGCGGGGTCCAGGCGGCCGGAGGCGGCGAGGACGAAGGCCATCGGGTCGGCGGCGGGCGCGGTGGCGGTTGCGGCGTGGGGGCGGCCGAGGCGTTGGAGTTCGGCGCGCAGCCAGGTCTCGCTGGCGGCGAGGCCGGGGCCGTCGGTGGTGCGGGGGTGGCCGAGGGCGGTGCGGATGTCGTCGGCGTGGACGAACGCGTCGTACCACAGGGTCAGGACGCCGTTGGCGACGGTGCGCCCGAAGCGGGGGTTGACGCTCTGCCAGACGCGGTCGTCGAGGCGGGCGAGGGAGGCGGTGAGGCGGGCGGCGGCCTCGCGCAGGAGGGCGGCGAGTTCGCGGGGCGGGGTGTCGCGCAGGGCGCGGGCCTGGTCGTCGGGGGTGCGGGTGCCGATGGTGCCGTCGGCGGAGTCGAGGGCGTTGGCGGTGACGTGCGCGGCGACGTCGCGCACCTGCCATCCGGCGCAGCGCGTGGCCGCGTCCAGGTCGGTGTCCTTGAGAGCGTCGAGCAGGTCGGCGAAGAGCCCGAATTCGGTGTCGAGCCCCGCCACGACCTGCGTCCTGTCCATCCCCGTCATGCCGTCAACCCCCTGGTGTGCGGCGGCCGTTGGTGGCCGTGCCGTCGCCGACGACGATACATACATGCAGCCTGTATGTATAGGGCGGGGGTGGTGTGGCGCGGGAAGTCGCCCCCGTCGACTTCCTGCTCCGGCAAGGGCCTTGAGGGCGGCGCCCGGGCCACGGCTCTACCCTCGGCCCTGCCCTGCCCAGCCGGGGGCAGCGCGGAGTGGGAAGTCGGCCCCGTGGACTTCCCACTCCCCCGGCCGGATGGCCGGGGTGCTTACTGCTTCGGTGGCGTGGGCGGGTCGTTGGGCGGCGGGTTCTGCGGGCCGGTGAGAAGGGCCTCGGGGCTGCGGGTGTCGTCGGGCGGCTCGTCCGGTAGCGGTGGCAGGGCGGGTTGTCCGGGTGCCCGGGCGGGTCCGCGGGATGCGCGGCCGCGTTGCTCGCGCCAACGGCCCTGTCTCTCCGGGTGGATCGTGCCGCTCAACTCGGCTTCCTCTCTGCTGGTCCTGCCCGTTCCGGCCATCCTGGCGCGGACGGCCGGCGCGGCGCGGAGATTCGGCCCTTGTCGGATCATGGGCCCGGGATGGCTGCGCCCGGCCGGAGGTCGACGAGGCGAGTCGGGTTCAGCAGCTCTCCTCCACGTAGAGGAGGGTCCATGCCGTCCGCGGAGGCGAATTCGTAGGGGTTGTGAACTGCTGGGGATCGAGGTCGTTTTCGTGCGCGTGGGTGTCCATGGGTTTGTTTTCGATCACGGCTTGTTGGACCGGTGAAGCGACTGTCAGTGGCGTGTGTGAGGGTGGTGGCGCTGACGGAGAGGGGGTTGGCGTGACCGGGCCGGGGAAGCCGCTGCGGCGGATAGACGCGCCGTTCGTTTCCCTTGGCCCGTCGGGTGTGACGGTCCGTGACCGCCTCAAGGGCCTCACCCCCGAGGACGAGCGAGTGCTGCGGCTGGTCGGTGAGCACCTGGGTTCGCTGGCGTCGCGTGACCTCAAGGCCCGGTGCGCCGACGGCCTGGAGCACTCCACTGCCACGTGGGCGGGGCGCAAGCGGGACCTGACGGCCAAGTCGTCGTCACGGTGGGCCGGGAGCATCACGAAGGCCACGCACGACCAGTGGGCGCTGTCGCGCCGGGGGCAGGCCGCGCACCTGGACTCCCTGGACACCGGGATCAGGGACGGGGCGGGCGCAGCGACGGGCGGGCAGGCGGGGCGGGGCGTGGGGTGTGGGGGTGTCAGGCGGCGGCGAGGGCCGGGCGTGGGGTGCGGGTGAGGCAGTCGTCGGTGAAGGCGAGGGCGCGCAGGTGGTAGGGGCGCGCGGCGTGGCCCAGGGACAGGTTGTGGCCGGCGCCGTGGGCGGTGGTGAGGTGAGCGAGGCCTTCGGGGAAGGCCCGGGTGAGGGCGGTGCGGGCGGGCGGGTCCAGGCGCCACCAGGTCTCGTGGTCGGCGAGGGTCAGGCGTACGGGGACGCGGACGCGGGCGGCCAGGGTGGTGTAGCGGGTGGGCCAGGTGGCCAGTTCGCGGGATTCGAGGGCGGGGACGGGGGTGAGCAGGGTGCGGGCGGCGTGGAAGGTGCCGGGCGGGTAGAGGTGCAGGGGGCCCCAGTTGAGGCGGCCGCCGCCGGCGAGGTCGTCGGGCCGGTCCCACGCGCCGGGGGCGTAGTGCTGGGCGAGGCCGGAGATGTCGACGCCGAGCAGGGGCAGGGCGGGGTCGTCGGGCCAGTGGGCGGCGAGCTGGAGGGCGATCTTGCCGCCGAAGGAGTGGGCGAGGAGCTGGACGCCGGCGCCGACGGGGTGGGCGCGGGCGTAGTCGGTGAGGGCGGCGTGCAGGGTGGCGGCCTGGTCGGCGATGAGCTGGCCGTGGGGCAGGCGGCGGGCGGAGGCGCCGTGGCCGGGGCGGTCGGGGGCGAGCACGGTGTAGCCGAGGCGGGCGGCCAGGGTGAGCAGGTCGGTGTCCGGGTGGGCGGGGCCGGCGAAGTAGGCGGCGCGCATGCCGCGTCCGTGGATGGCCAGCAGCAGGGCCTTGGGCTCACCGGCCGGCATGGCGGGCCCGGCCGCAGTGGCGGATCCGGCGGGTGCGGCGGGGGGTTCGGCGACCAGGGCGGAGACGGGGATGCCGTCGGCGTCGAGGACCAGTGAGCGCACCAGGGGGCTCGGGGCGGGGGCGTGCCTCATGCGGTCACCACCCGGCGGGCCGCGTCGAGCCCGGCGGCATCGAGGCGGGCGGCGTCGAGGCGGGCGGTCCAGGTGCCCACATCGCCCTGGCGCATGAGGGAGGTGCCGATCAGCAGGCCCGCGTAGCCGGCGTCCAGGAGGCGGGCGCCGTCGGCCGGGTCGGTGATGGCGGAGGCGGAGACGGGGGCGCGGGTGCCGCACGCGCGCAGGGCGGGCAGCAGGCGCAGGGAGCGGGTGAGGTCGCCGGTGTCGCGTTCGCGGCGGCGGATGTCCTTGTTGTTGACGGCGATCACGCACGCCTCGGGGCGGGTGAGGCGCTCCAGTTCGGCTTCTTCGGTGATCTCGACGAAGGGGGTGAGGCCGAGGCCGAGGGCGGCGGTGATCAGGCGGCGCAGGGAGGCGGCGGGCAGTAGGGCGGCGGTGAGCAGGACGGCGGAGGCGCCGAGGGCGGCGGCGGCCTCCAGCTGGGCGGGGCGGGTGAGGAAGTCCTTCTGCAGGACGGGCAGGGAGGTGGTGGCGGTGACCTCGCGCAGCAGGCGGGGGGTGCCGCCGAACCAGCGGCCGGTGACCACCGACAGGCAGGGGGCGCCGGCCTGTTCGTAGCGGGTGACGAGGTCGGTGACGGTGCGCGGGCCGAGCAGGTCGGCGCCGTGGGGGTCGCGGAGCTTGATCTCCATGACCAGGGGGCGGTCGGCGGCGAGCAGCGCGTCCAGGAACCGGGTGGAGGCGGACGCGGCCGGGAGGACGGACGGGGGGCCGGCGGCGGGCGCGGGGACGGCGGCGGGCAGGGAGGGGGCGGCGGTCATGGTCGGGGGTCCTCGGGAGACGGCGGCGGGAGGGACGGCTGGTGCGGGTGCCAGGCGCGGGTGAGGGCGGTGAGGGCCTCGCGGGTGAAGCGGCCGGCGCCGTCGCGGGCGGCGGTGTCGATGTCGGCGCCCGCGTACAGGGGGTGTTCGGTGACGGTGGTGTAGGCGGGGCGGTTGCCGGCGTTCAGGCCGCCGGCGAGGAGGAAGGGGATGCTCAGGCGCGGCAGCAGGGCGTGGACGTCGGCGGGCCGCAGGGGGTGGCCGGTGGAGCCGACGCGGCCGTCGTCGGTGACGGTGTCCAGGAGGAACAGGTCGCATCCGGCGCGTTCGAAGGCCCGGATGAAGGGGCGTTCCAGGCAGCGGCCGCGGGCCAGGTGCAGGACCTTGACGAGGACGGCGTGGGGCAGGCGCCGGCGCAGGTCGGCGACGACGGCGGGCGGCTGGTAGGCGTGGAGCTGGATCCAGCGCACGCCGGCGTCGGCGGCCAGGCGGGCCAGGGCGGCGGCGTCGTCGAGGAAGGTGACCAGGACCGGTTCCAGGCCGCTGCCGTGGGCGGCGGCGGCCAGCCGGACCAGGCGCTCGGCGCTGAGGTCGGCCGGTCCCCCGGGCACGCCGTGCCACAGGCCCACCAGGGTCGGGCCGCCGGCGGCGAGCAGGGCGACGTCGGCGGCGGTGCGCGCCCCGCACACCTTCAGGTGACGCAGGCCCGGGCGCGGGGCGGGCGCCGGGCGCCGCGCGACGGCGGTGCCCGGGGGCGCCGGCAGGACGGGCGGGGCCGGCGGGAAGGACGGGAAGGACAAGAAGGGCGGGGAGGACGGGCCCGGCGGGGAGGGCGGGGAGGGCAGGGCGTTCATTTGCCGAGTCCGAGCATCGCGGCGATGCGGTTGTACTGGATCTCGTTGCTGCCGGAGTAGATGGTGCCGGCGACCGCGTTGCGCACGTCCTTCTCCAGCCCGTACTCCGACATGTAGCCGTTGCCGCCGAAGACCTGGACGGCGGCCAGCGAGGTGGCGAGGTTGGACTCGCTGGTGAGGAGCTTGGCGATGGCCATGTCGACGGTGACGTTCTCGCCGGCCTCCAGGCGCTGGGCGGTGTCGTAGAGCCACTTGCGGGCGGTCTCCAGGCGGATCTTGGTGTCGACGATCTTGTTGGCGACCGACTGGTAGGAGCCGATGGGCTTGCCGAAGGACATCCGGGTCTTGGCGTAGTCCAGGCAGCGGGCCAGGCGGTGCTGCATCTCGCCGGTGTTGACGATGAAGGAGTAGAGGATCTCGCGCTTCATGACGTGGTCCAGGACGAGGAAGCCGCCGCCGACGCGGCCCAGGACGCGGTCGGCGGGCACCCGTACGTCGTCGAGGTAGACCTCGGACAGCGGGGAGGTGCGCAGGCCCATCTTCCTGATGGGCTTGCCGGTGCTCAGGCCCGGCATGCCGCGCTCCAGGAGGAAGGCGGTCACGCCGAGCGCGCCGCCCTGGGGGTGGGTGCGGGCGTAGACGACGATGACGTCGGCGACGGGCCCGTTGGAGACGAAGGTCTTGGCGCCGGTGAGGACGAAGTGGTCGCCGTCGCGCACCGCGCGGGTGCGCATCTGCATGGCGTCCGAGCCGCCCTCGGACTCGGTGATGGCGTGCGCGCCGATCGCCTCGCCGGAGGCGATGCGCGGCAGGTAGGCCTCCTTGAGGGCGGGCGAGCCGAAGGCCTGCAGGGGCACGCCGGTGGAGGCCATGGAGGTGGTGACGCAGAAGTTGAGGCCGCCGTCGCGGCAGTGCTGCCCCAGGCCCTCCAGGACGTACATGGTCGTCAGCAGGGACTGTCCGAGCCCGCCGTGGGCCTCGTCGAAGGGCAGGGACAGGATCCCGGTCTTCTGGATCAGGCGCCATTTGTCGTGGGAGAAGGCGGCCTGCTCGTCGCCTTCGATGTGGCCGGCGCTCAGGTCGTCACCGAAGCGGGCCAGTGCCTCGCGCAGGGCGTCCTGGTCGGCGTTCCAGCGGATCACGGTGGTGCCGCCTTCCTCCCGGGCCTGCCGCTCACGGGGGCCCGGGGTGTCCAACCGGCGCGGGGCGCACCGGCGTTCAGTGGCTTGACTCGCTTGACGGGCATGACGGGCTTGCGGGCTTGACGGGCTTGACTCGTTTGACGGGCTTGACGGGCTTGACGGGCTTGCGGGCTTGACGGGCTTGCGGGCCCGGCTCGTGGGCCGGGCTTGCGGGTTTGACCCGCTTGACGGGCGTGGCCCGTCCGGCGGGCCCGGGCCGGCTTCGGCTCGCCTCGGCCGGCCCCGGCTGTGCGGCCGTCGGCCTAGTAGGCAGAGGAGTTGTGGGCGTCGAGCTGGTGGACCTCGTCGCCGCGCAGGGCCGGGGAGAAGACGCACACCAGGCGCATGTCCTCGTGGGGGGAGGCGACGAGGTAGTGGGCGTCGTGCTCGTCCAGGGCGTACAGGCGCCCGGGGGTGATGGGGTGGGCGTTGCCGTCCATGTCGACGACCTCGCCGGAGCCGGCGATGCAGTAGCAGGCTTCGAGGTGGTTGCGGTACTCCAGGCGGGACTTGGTGCCGGCGTTGACGATGGTGTCGGTGAGGCTGTAGCCGAGGCCGTCGCTCTCCACAAGGAAGCGGCGGGACAGGCCGTTGCCCCACTCGACGGTCTTCACGTCGTCAAGGTCGCGGATCAGCATGCGGGTTCTGCCTCTCTGGTGGCGGGGGTGAGGGTGACGGCGGTGCCGGTCGTGCCGGTGGCCGCGCCGGTCGTGGTGCCGGTGGTGGTGCGGGTGGGTCCGCCCGCCCGCGGGGGGTGGGGCGGGCGGAGTTCACGGAGGAAGGCGCGCAGCGCCGCGAGGGGGTCGGTGCCGGCGTTCAGGGCGGCCTCGACGCGTTCGACGGCGGCGGAGCCGACGACGGCCGCGCGGGCGCCGGTGGCGGCGACGGCCTCCAGGTCGGTGGCGCTGCGCACGCCGAAGCCGATGGCGACGGGGGTGTGGGGGGCGGCCCGGTTGAGGGCGGCGACGGTGGCCTTCAGGGTGCGGTGGCCGGCGGCGGGTGCGGTGCCCGAGCGTCCGTAGTGGGCGACCAGGTAGACGTAGGCGCCGTGGGCGGTGCGGGCGGCCTCGGTGAGGACGCCGGGGCCGGAGGTGGCGTAGCAGGTGGCGACCTGGGGCAGGCCGGCGTCGCGGCAGGCCTGCTGCCAGGCGGGGCGCCGGCGCGGGGGCAGGGCGTGGACGAGCAGGGCGTGGGCGCCGGCGGCGGCGATGGCGCGGGCGGTGTGTCCGGGGTCCGGGCGGCGCAGGCTGTGGGACCAGTCGGCGAGCAGTGCGATCTTCAGGCGTCTGAGCTGCGGGACGAGGCCGGTGAGTTCGGCCAGGACGGTGTCCAGGGTGGTGCCGGCGGCCAGGGCGCGGGCGGCGGAGCGGCGGATGACGGGGCCGTCGGTGGGCGAGTTGGGGAAGGGGACGGCGAGTTCGAGGACTTCGACGCCTTCGTCGTCGAGCATGCGGGCGGTCTCGGCCAGGGGGGCGGGCGGGTCGCCGGCGTTGAGGAACACCGCGAGCGCGGGGCGCCCGTCGGGGCGCTCGGGCAGGAACGGGCGCTCGGACGGGAACGGGCGCCCGGGCGGGAACGGGTGCTCGGGCGGGAGCGGGTGGTCAGACACCGGCCACCGCCTTGTCCCCCGCCGTCGTCGTGCGGGCCGCGGTGAGTGCCGTGGCCGTCTTGCCGGGGGTGCGCAGGCGCTGGGCCAGGGCGCGGGGGGCGCCGTCGGCGAGGGCGGCGAGGGCGGTGGCGTGGGCGGTGGGCCAGTGGGTGTGGCGTCCGGAGGCGATCGCGAGGGCGGCGGCGTTGAGGGCGATGGTGTGGGTGGCGGCGCGGCCGGCGCGGCCGGCGAGGGCGTCGAGGAAGTGGCCGGTCAGGTCGCCGGGGTGGGGGGCGAGGTCGGCGAGGGTGCCGGTGTCGGGGGCGAGGGAGCCGGCGGGCAGGTGGATGGTGGTGTGGGGGGTGTGGAGGGTGTTGTCGGCGAAGGGCAGGAGTTCGTCGGCGCCTTCGGTGTTGTGGGCCAGCCACACCTGGCGTCCGCTGCCGTGCGTGCCGGTGCGGGCGGTGAGGTCGCGCAGGGCGGTGAGGGGGGCGGTGGCGGAGACGCCGGTGAGCTGGGCGGTGACGGGGGCGGTGGCCAGGAAGGGGCCGAGGGCGTTGAGGAAGCGGCCGAAGGGCTTGAGGGTGAGCGGGTAGAGCAGGCGGGCCAGGCGGGTGAGGGCCGGCGGGTAGACGTGCGGGCCGGCGAAGGCGATGTTGTGGCGGGCCAGGTGGTCGGCGGTCTCGGTGTGGGAGGAGGTGAGGGTGATGCCCAGGCGTTCCAGCAGGTCGATGGAGCCGGCCGCGCTGGTGTAGGCGCGCGAGCCGGTCTTGACGACGGGTACGCCCATGCTGGCGGCGGTCAGGGCGGCGGCGGTGGAGAGGTTGAAGGTGGCCGGTCCGCCGCCGGTGCCGACGATGTTGGCGCTGCCCGGGTGGGCGGGGCCGGGGTCGGGGCTGCGTTCGGTGAGGGAGGTGGTGAGGGCGGCGAGGGTGGCGGTGTCGGGCAGGCGGGTGGCGAGGCTGGCCAGCAGGGCCGCCGCCTGGGCCCGGTCGCTGTCGCGGGCCGGGCCCTGGGCGGCGCCCTCCAGCCGGTCCCACCACGAGCGCCAGGTGTCCAGGGGGACGGGCCGGGCGGCGATCAGGTCGGTGAGGGCCGGGTGCACGGGGATCAGCCGCCGGCGACGGTGGCGGCGAGCGCGCGGCGCTGGGCGATGAAGGCGTCGATCGCCTGCACGGAGCGGAAGTTGTTCGGGTCGAGGTCGGTGTCGTCGACCGGCAGGGCGAAGTGGTCCTCGACCCAGGCGATCAGCTTCAGGACGCCGAGGCTGTCGATGACGCCGTCGGTGAGCAGGTCGTGGTCGTCGGCGAGCTGCTCGGGGGTGACGTCGGGCAGGAACTCCTCGATCAGGAACTTCTTGATCTGCGCGATGTTGTTCATGGTGGTCGCAACTCCCTTGAAAGGTTCGTGACTTCCGGAAAACAGGGCTTCGGACGGCAGGGCCCCGGACGGCAGGGCTCCGGGTGTGCCGGTCGGCCGGCGGGCCGGTCAGCCGGCGGGCCGGGCGGTGTGGGGGGCTGTGCCGGCGAGGACGGCCTTGCGGTCGACCTTGCCGGTGGGGGTCTTGGGCAGCGGGGTGTCGTGGATGGCCAGGCGTTCGGGCACGGCGGCGCGCGGCAGGTTGGCGGCCAGGTGTTCGCGCAGGGTGAGGGTGTTGAGGGCGGAGCCGGGGGTGCGGTGGACGGCGGCGTGCAGGCGCTTGCCGGTCAGCGGGTCGCTCTCGGCGGCGACGGCGGCCTCGCGGACCTCGGGGTGGGCGAGCAGGACGCGTTCGACCTCGGCGGTGTTGACGGCGACTCCGCGGACCTTGACCTGGAAGTCGGCGCGTCCGGTCAGGTGCAGGCGGCCCTGGGCGTCGCGTACGGCGAGGTCGCCGGTGCGGAACCAGCGGCGGCCCTCTCCGGCGCCGTCGGGCCGGGTGGTGAAGCGGCCGGCGTCGCGGGAGCGGTCGAGGTAGCCGGCGGCCTGGAAGGGCGTGGAGACGTACAGTTCGCCGCTGCCGGGGCCGGTCACGGGGGTGCCGTCGGGGGCGGCGAGCAGGGTGCGCACGCCGGGCAGCGGGGTGCCGATGGGCACCGGCAGGGCGGCGGTGGCGTCCAGGGCGTCGAGTTCGTGCAGGAAGCTGTCGTTGGTCTCGGTGCAGCCGTAGATGTTGTAGAGGCGCGCGGCGGGCAGCAGGGCGGGCAGCGCGGCCAGGGTGCGGGCGTCGATCGCGTCGCCGGTGAACGCGGCGTGCTCGACGCTGTCCAGCACCGTGGCGCCGCCCGGGCCCTGGGAGGCGGCCTGGGTGAGCAGGGCGTAGCACAGGGGGACGGCCTGCAGGACGTGGGGGCGGTGGCGGGTGAGCTGGGTGAGGAGGTGGCGGGCGGACAGGGCGTGGGCGGGGTCCAGGAGCAGGACGGTGCCGCCGGCGGCGAGGGTGGCCCAGACGTCGAGCAGGCACAGGTCGAAGTTGAGGGGGGCGTAGTTGGCGACGACGCGGCCGGGGCCGAGGTCGAAGGTGTCGTGGGCCCAGGCGGTGAAGCGGTCGACGGCGCTCTGGGCGAGGGGGACGATCTTGGGCAGGTCGGTGGAGCCGGAGGTGGTGAGCATGAAGGAGGTGCCGGCGGCGAGGGTGGGCACGCCGGGGTGGGTGGTGGCGGGCAGGGCGGGGGGCCGGCGGCCGGCGGGGGTGAGCAGGTGGCGGGCGCCGGCCTGGGTGTGGAGGGCGGCGAGCAGGGCGGGGGCGAGCTGGGGGGAGGGCAGCAGGAAGGGGCGGCGTTCGGTGAGGCAGGCCAGGACGAGGGCGACGGCTTCGGGGGATTTGGTGGCGTGCAGGGCCACGGGTTCGCCGGGGGCGAGGTCCAGGGCGCGCAGGCGCCGGCGTTCGCGGCCGGTGAGGTGGGCGAGTTCGCGGTAGGTGAGGGCGCGGTCGTGCCAGAGCAGGGCGGTGGCGTCGGGGCGGCGGCGGGCGTGGTGGGCGAACGCGTCGGGCAGGGACAGCGGCGGCACGGCGGCGGGGGCGTCTGGGGTGGTCATGGCGGGTCACTCCCCTGCCGGGGCGATGGTCGCCCAGCCGGCCTTGACGGCGGTGGTGGTGGCGGTGGCGGTGGTGGTGGCGAGGGTGAAGCGCACGACGGTGCCCCGGTCGTGGGGGTGCAGGGTCAGGTGCAGCGGGGTGCCGGGGGTGACGGGGGCGGCGAAGCGGGCGCCGAGGGCGGTGATGCGGGTGGGGTCGCCTGCGGCGTGGCGGTCGGTGATCTCTTCGGCGGCCAGGGCGAGCAGGTGCATGCCGTGGGCGATGGCCGAGGGGAAGCCGGCGGCGCGGGCGGCGTGGTCGTCGAGGTGGATGGGGTTGAGGTCGCCGGCGGCGTGGGCGTAGGCGCGCACGTCGGCGGGGGTGAGGGTGTGGGTGAGGGTGTGGGGTCCGGTGTCGGGGGTGGTGCCGGGGTGGGCGGTGGGGGGCAGGGCGCCGTGGGGGGTGATGCGGGTGGCGCCCAGGAGGAGGGCGGCGGTGGTGAGTTCGGCGAGCAGGGTGCCGTGGGGGGTGGTGAGGCGGGTGGTGAGGGCGATGCGGGTGCCGCGCGGCTCACGGCGGGCGGCGGTGACGGTGACCTCGACGTCGGTGCCGGTGGCGGCGTCGGTGGCGGGCGGCAGCGGGTGGTGGGTGCGGATCTCCTGGGCGAGGTGGACGACGCCGGTGAAGGCGTCCTCGCCGGCGGTGAGGGCGGCGACCGTGTGCTGGGCGAGGGTGTGGGCCAGGACGAACGGGTGGGCGGGGGATGCGAGTTGGCCGGCGGGGCCGGTGGCGGGGGGCAGGCCGGTGCGGGCGGCGGTGCGGTAGGCGGCCAGGGCTTCGGCGGTGACGGGCACGCGGGTGCGGAACACCGGGGCGGCGTGCGCCGGGTCCGTCGCGGGCTGTGCCGTCGGGGCCGGGGCCGGGGCGGCGGGGGTGGGGGTCGTGGTCATGCGGGGGTCACCACCAGGGTCGAGTTGTGGCCGCCGAATCCGAAGGAGTTGGACAGGGCCGCGCCGGGGCGGATCGGGCGGGGGCGGGTGTGGACGACGTCGAGGTCCAGGCCCGCTTCGGTGGTTTCGTGGTTGGCGGTGGGCGGGACCAGGCGGTTGGTCATGGCCTGGATGGCGGCGATGAGTTCGACGGCGCCGGCGGCGCCGATCAGGTGGCCGATGACGCCCTTGGTGGAGGTGACGGGCACCGCGTGGGGGCCGAAGACGGTGCGCAGGGCGGCGGCTTCGGCGCGGTCGTTGTGGATCGTGGCGGTGCCGTGGGCGTTGACGTGCGTGATGTCGGCGGGGGTCAGGCCGGCGTCGGTGAGGGCGGCGCGCATGGCGGCGGTGGCGCCGGCGCCGTCGGGGCGGGGGTTGGCCAGGTGGTAGGCGTCCGCGCTGGAGCCGTAGCCGGCCAGCAGGGCGTAGGGGGTGCGGTGGCGGGCGCGGGCGTCGTCCAGGCGTTCCAGGACCAGGAAGCCGGCGCCTTCGCCCATGACGAAGCCGTCGCGGTGGGTGTCGAAGGGGCGGGAGGCGCGGGCGGGGTCGGCGTTGCGCTGGGAGTGGGCGCCGAGGTTGCCGAACGCGGCGAGGGTGACGGGGGTCAGGGTGGCCTCGCAGCCGCCGGCGATCACGACGTCGGCGCGGCCGGTGGCCAGGAGCATCGCGCCGTGGCCGATGGCGTCGGCGCCGGAGGCGCAGGTGGTGGCGATCGTCAGGGCCGTCCCGCTCCAGGACAGGCGCATGGCGATCTGGGCGGCCGCGGCGTTGGGCATGGTGATCAGCGGCATCAGCGGCGAGACCCGCAGCGGGCCGTGCTGGGTGTAGGCGGCGGACTCGCGGTCGCTGGTGGTGCGTCCGCCGACCGCGTTGCCGACGACGATGGCCGAGCGCCCGGGCCCGGGGTGGGGGGAGCCGGCGTCGCGGTGGGCGGCGAGGGCGGCCAGGGTGGCGTAGTGGGCGAAGGGGTCCAGGCGGCGGGCGTCCTTGGCGGGCAGCGCCGGGTCGTGCGGCAGGGCGGTGACGGGGCAGCCCAGGCGTACCCGGTGGCGGGCCAGGGCCGGGTCGGTGAGGGCGCGTGCGGTGGAGCGTCCCTGGCTGACCGTCTGCCAGAACTCCTGCAGGCTGTGGCCGGCGGGGCTGATGACGCCCAGGCCGGTGACCGCGATCTCGGGCCGTACGGGCCGCGTGGGCCGCGTGGGGGGTGCGGGCCGTGCGGGGGCTGCGGGCCGCGTGGGGGGTGCGGGCCGTGCGGGGGCTGCGGGCCGGTCGCGTTCCGGCGAGCGCGGGGACTGCGGGGGCTGCGAGGGCTGCGGGGGCTGCGAGGGCTGCGAGGGCTGCGGGGAGTGCGGGTGGGGTGGCGGGGTGGGGGCTGGCATGCGGGTCGTCCTCCCTTCGGCCGGGCGGCGCGGGTCAGATGAGGCCGGTCTGGGCGGCGGCGGTCAGGAACGCGTCGGCGGCGAAGTCGATGTCGGCGGCGCTGTGGCGGGCGGTGACCGCGATCCGCAGGCGGGCCAGGTCGTTGGGCACCGCGGGGGTGACCACCGGCAGGCCGATCACCCCGGCCTTGCGGCAGGCGGTGGCGTAGTCGTAGGCGGCGTCGTCGGAGCCGGCGATGACCGGGATGACGGCGGTTCGGCTGTCCATGGTGCGGATGCCCGCCGCGTTCAGGCGCGAGCGCAGGCGTTCGGCCTGGGTCTGGATGTGGGTGACGCGCTCGGGCTCGCGGCGCAGGATCCGCAGGCACTCCAGCGCGGCGCCGGTCTGCGCGGGGCCGAGCGCCGCGGAGAACAGGAACGGGCGGGCGGCGTAGCGCAGGTGGCCGATCAGGTCGGCGCTGCCGGCGACCCAGCCGCCCATGGAGGGGATGGCCTTGGAGAGGGTGCCGAGCTTGACGTCGACGCGGTAGCGGTGGCCGAAGTGCTCCTCGATGCCGCCGCCGCGCGGGCCGATCACGCCCAGGGCGTGGGCCTCGTCGACCATCAGCAGCGCGCCGTGGCGGTCGCAGACCTCGCGCAGCTGCGGCAGCGGGGCGATGTCGCCGTCCATGGAGTAGACGCTGTCGACGATCACCAGGCGCACCCCGGTGGCGGAGGCGGCCTTCAGGCGGCGTTCCAGGTGCTCGACGTCGTTGTGGCGAAAACGCGTGACCGTCGCGCCCGACAGGCGGCAGCCGTCGACGATGCTGGCGTGGTCGTACTTGTCGATCAGGACGGTGTCGCCCTGGCCGACCAGGGCGCCGACGGTGCCGACGTTCGCCGCGTAGCCGGAGCCGAACACCAGCGCCCGCTCGCGGCCGGCGAAGCGGGCGACCTCCGCCTCCAGCTCCTCGTGCAGCGGGATCGTGCCGGCCAGGGCGCGCACGCCGTGGTTGCCGGTGCCGTAGACGTCCAGGGCCGCCTTGGCCGCGGCCACCACCCGCTCGTCGCCGGCCAGTCCGAGGTAGCTGTACCCGGACATCATGAGCAGGCGCTCGCCGTCCAGGTCGCAGTAGGCGCTGTCGCGTTCCATCGTGTAGGCGACGAAGCTGTTGCGGCGCGAGGCGTCGAACTCCAGCGCGTCGACGCGCTCCAGCGTCTGGTCCAGCTTCGGCTGAAGGCGCTGCCATGCTGCGGTGGCCATACTGCTCACTCCTCACGGGCAAGGGGGATGCGGGGACGGGGCGGCGGGGAAACCGGCCGGGGCACCGGCGGGAGCGCCGGATGCCGGGGGTGCGGGTGCCGGGGGTGCGGGTGCCGGGGGTGCGGGTGCCGGGGTGCGGGTGCCGGGGTGCGGGTGCCGGGGTGCGGGGGTGCCGTGTTCCCGGGGGCGCCTGGTGCCTTTGGTTCCCGGGGTGCTTTTGCCGGGGGCGGTGCCCCCTTTTCCCCTGTACGGGCTTTCCCGGGTGCGGGGTTTCCCGGTGCCGGGTTTTCGGGTGCGGGTTTTCTCGAAGCGTCCACGCGGGGTGCTCAAGGATGGCTACATTTCTACGGCAGGAAGCGCAAGGCGGCCGCAACAGCCCGATTCCCGGCCTGCGGTAACGCTCTGACGTGCGGAAACCCTGCGCCTACGACGCATGGACCGGCCGGTGGGTATGTTTCGCCGACCGGTGTTGACACCGCGCAAGCAGCCGAATGTATGGTCGAAATCCGCCGGAACGAAAAACCGAACGGCTGGTCGGCGTTGCATTTTCCGGTCCGGGTTCTTTCCAGGGCCCGCGGCCCGGCACCGCCGCCCGCGGGCCGCGCCGCGGCTCAAGGGGGTTGGAGCTATGTTGAACGGTTCGCGGGACGACGGGGCGCCGGGCAGATCGGGGGCGCCGTCATGCTGATCCGCCTGACCGGCCTGGTGACCGTCGAACACGAGGGCGCCGCCCCGCAGCACCTGTCCGGCGCCCAGGCGCAGGTGGCCTTCGCCCGTCTGGTGCTGGAGCGCTTCGCCGGCACCGGGCGCGACGCGCTGGCCGACACCGTGTGGCCCGACGGCCTGCCCGACACGTGGGCCTCGGCGCTGCGCAGCGTGGTCTCCCGGGTGCGGGCGTTCGTCGCCGCCCCGGGCCAGGGGCCGGGGGCGACGCCGCTGGTCTCCCAGGGCGGGCGCTACGTGCTGCGCCTGCCGGCGGACGCGGCGGTGGACGTGGAGGTGGCGGCGAGCGCGGTCGGCGAGGCCGGCGAGGCGTTCGGCGCCGGTGCCTACCCGGTGGCGCAGCAGCTGGCGGCGGGCGCGATCGCGAACCTGCGCGGTTCCTTCCTGCCCGACCACGACGGCGAGTGGGCGTGCGGGGTGCGCGACCACGTCGACGAACTGCGCATCTGCGCCCTGGAGACGGCGAGCCTGTCGGCCTCCGCGCTGGGCGAGGAGCACCACGCGCTGCGCTGGGCGGAGGAGGCGGTGCGCCGGGCCCCGTTCCGCGAGAGCGCCTACCGCTGCCGGATGGCCGCGCTGGCCGCGGCCGGCAACCGGGCCGAGGCGCTGCGCTGCTACCAGCAGCTGCGTCAGGTCCTCGCGGAGGAGCTGGGCATCGACCCGGGCCCCGAGTCCCAGGACATGTACCTGTCGCTGCTGCGCTCCCCCGCCCCGGCCGCCGACGCGCCCCTCCCGGCCCCGGGCCCGGCTGCGGTGGCGGTGGCGGGCGCCGCGCCGGCCGCGGGGCCGGCTGCGGGTCCGGCGGTGCCCGCGGTGGACCCGGTGCTGATGGGGATCTTCGAGCCCCTGCCGCCGGGGCGCTGGAGCCGCTCCGGGCCCCCGGTGCGCGCCGCCTGACGCCCCGCCGCCCCCGGGGGCGCCCGGGGGCGGGCCCCTCTCCGCGCCTCTCCGTCCCTCGCCGTGCCTCTCCGTGCCTCTCCGTCCCTCGCCGTCCCTCGCCGTGTCTCTTCTCTGTCTGCCGCTCCGGTGTCTGTCCTCCGTTTCCCCCCGCTTCCCTCTCTTTCCCGCCCCGTCCCTCCCCGGTTCCTCTCCGGTTCTTCGCGGGTTCTTCGCGGGTTCTTCGCCGGGGATGTCCCCGGCGTGTTGCGGGGCTGTTGCGGTGGGCGGGCGGGCCCCGTGCGGGAGGGTGGGCGTAGTAGCGTCATGACCCGAAGTCGCGCACCGCGCGCGGCGGTTCACGACGACGGACCGAACGGACGGGGGCCTGGATTTTGGGAAGGGGTGGTGGGTGTGGGACGGACACGCGCTACGGCGCGGGTGATCGAGCACCCGGGCGTGGAGGACCTGAGCGTCCAGCAGGTGCTGGAGGCGCTGGCGGACCCCGCCCGCAGATCGGTGGTCTGCCGGCTGGCCCGCGAGGACGCTGACCTCAGCTGCGGCTCCTTCGAGCTGCCCGTCTCCCGTTCCACCTCCACCCACCACTTCAACGTCCTGCGCCAGGCCGGGCTGCTGCGCCAGTACTACGTGGGCACCACCAAGATGAACGCCCTGCGCAGCGAGGAACTCGAACACCGCTTCCCCGGCCTGCTCACCGCCGTCGTCGCCGCCGCGCACGCCGAGACCGCCCCGGGCCCGCCGGTGCGCGAGGCCGTGCGGCCCGGCTGACCCCGGGTCCGGCGCCCCGGCCGCTCCGGGGCGCCCGGCCCTGCCGGTGTGCCCGGCCCTGCGGGTGTCCCGGCCCTGCCGGCGTGCCCGCCCCGCCGGCATGCCCGGCCCGCGGCGGCTCAGACCCGCGCGAGGAGGGCGAACCGCTCGTCGTCGACCGGGCGGCCCCACAGGTCGCGATCGCCGCTCAGCGGCTCGACCCGAAGGTCGGCGACCAACGGCCGCACCGCGCCCGCCAGGGCGTCGGCGCCGATCCCGCCGCTCCACGGCAGCCGCCCGGCACCGGCCGCGTACGGCGCGTCGTCCTGCCCCGGCTCGCGCCACCGGCCCTCGACCAGGACCAGCCTGCCGCCGGGGCGCAGCAGGGCGGTCCACTGCCGCAACGCGGCCTCGGGGTCGGGCAGTGTCCACAGCAGGTGCCGGCACAGCAGGACGTCGAAGCGCTCCTCGCCGACGGGCGGTGCCGCCGCGTCGCCGGTCAGGAAGCGTGCCGGCAGGCCGGCTTCGGCCAGCTTCGCGCGTGCCCGCTCCAGCATGCGCGGTGCCAGGTCGACGCCCGTGACGCGGTGTCCGCGCCGGGCCAGCAGCATCGACAGCGACCCCGTTCCGCAGCCGACGTCGAGCACGTCGAACGGCCCGGGCGGCGCGGAGGGGACCCAGCGTTCCAGGAGGCGGGTCCACGCCAGGCGGGTGGGCCCGGTGCTCAGCCCGTGGTCGGGCTCGTCGTCGAAGGACGAGGCGGCGGCGTTCCAGTACTCGGCGATGGCGGCGGAGTCCTCATGCATGGCCGGCATCCTCGCAGTCACGACCGACAGCCCCGCGGCCCGACGCCGGACGCGTGCCCGCCCGGGGCGCGCGATCCGCCCGTACACGGCACGCCGCCCGCCGGCACCACGCCGGTCCTCCGCACCCCGGCCCGCCCACCGGCCCGGCAGCCCACGGATCCGCCCGCGGCCACCGCCCTCCGCACACCCCGCCACCCGCTCCCGGCATCCGGCACCCGGCACCCGGCACCCGGCCCACAACGCCCGCCCGCGGCCCGCCCACGCCGCACGGGCCCCACCACCGCTCCCCGCAGTCGCACTGCACCCCGCCACGCCACGCCGGCCGGCCTTCTTCACGCCCCGCCACCCCCGCGCCCGGCACCGCCCCGCAGGCCCGCCCACGCCGCACGGGCCCCACCACCACTCCCCCGCAGCCGCACCGCACCCCGCCACGCCGGCCGGCCTTCTTCACGCCTCGCCACCCCCGCGCCCCACGCCCCACGCCCCACGCCCGGCACCCGGCCCACAGGCCCGCCCACGCCGCACGGGCCCCACCACCGCTCCCCTGCAGCCGCACCGCACCGCACCCCGCAACGCCACGCCACGCCGACAAGTCTTCTTTCCTTGACAATTTTTTTTGTCGGCAAGATGCTGGAGGGGTGCTGGACGTCGCCGTGATCGAAGAACCCGCCGCGGCCGAGGCCTGTCTGGACCCGATCCGGGCCCGGATCCTCGCCGCCCTGGCCGAACCCGGTTCGGCCGCCATGCTGGCCGCCCGTCTGGGGCTGGCCCGGCAGAAGGTCAACTACCACCTGAAGGAACTGGAGCGTCATCACCTGGTCGAGCTCGCCGAGGAGCGGCGCAAGGGCAACGTCACCGAACGGGTCTACCGCGCGGCCGCCGCCTCCTACGTGATCTCCCCGCGGGTGCTGGCCGGGGTGAGCCCCGATCCCGAGCGCTCCCCCGACCGGCTCTCGGCGCGCTGGCTGCTGGCCCTGGGCGCGCGGCTGGTCCAGGAGGTCGGGACACTGGTCACCGGTGCCTCCCGGGCCGGGCGCAAGGTGGCCACGTTCGGTCTCGACGCGCAGGTGCGCTTCGCCTCGGCCGCCGACCGGGCCGCGTTCGCCGAGGACCTCGCCCAGGCCGTGGCGGCCCTGGTCGCCCGCTACCACGACGAGGGCGCGCCCGGCGGGCGCACCCACCGCGTCGTCGCCGCCCTCCACCAGATCCCCGCCACCGCGCCCGCCGCCGCGCCGCCCACCGGAACCCCGCCCACCGGAACCCCGCCCGCCGAAAGCCCGTCCGCCGAAGCAGCGGCGGACCCCGCAGCCCCGGAGCCCCCGCGATGACCCACCCGTTCGAGATCGCCCTGGACACCGTCCTGCCCGCCGGTCCCGAGCAGGTCTGGGAGGCGATCGCCACCGGCCCCGGCGTCGACTCCTGGTTCATGGGCCGCAACACCGTCGACCCCCGCGAGGGCGGCACCGCCGCCATGACCACCGCAGGGCACCGCCAGGAGGCGGTCGTCACCGCGTGGGAGCCCGCCAAGCGCCTGGCCACCCGCACCCCCGAGACCGGCGACGGCCGCTTCATGGCCTTCGAGTACCTCATCGAGGGACGCGAGGGCGCGGCCACCGTGCTGCGCGTGGTCCACAGCGGCGTCCTGGGCGACGACTGGCAGGAGGAGTACGACGCGCTGCGCCGCGGCTGGCCCTTCCACCTGCACACCCTGCGCGAGTACCTGGCCCACTTCGCGCACCGCACCGCCGTCCCGGTCTTCGCCGCCGCCCCCGCCCCGGGCCGCGCCCCGCAGGAGATCCGGGCCCTGCTCGCCGGCGCCCTCGGCCTGCCCCTGCCCGTCACCGAAGGCGCCCGCGCCCGCGCCGACGTCCCCGGCCTGCCGCCGCTGCAGGGCCACGTCGTGTGGGCCGACGACGAACGCATCGCCGTACGCGGCACCGACGCCCTGCACACCTTCCACCACGGCCCCGGCCTGGTCCTGCTCTTCCACCACCTCTTCCACCCCACCACCGACGGCCCCACCACCGACGGCGCGGACGCCGCAACGGAGATCGGCACGGAGGCCGACCGGGCGGACGCCGCCTGGCAGCAGTGGCTCACCCGCCTCCTCGCCTGACCCCGCCCACCCCCACGCCCCTGACGCCCCACGCCCCTGACGCCACCGACCGACCGCAAGGACCCCTCATGCGCACCCTGATCAGCACCGCGTTCATCTCCCTCGACGGCGTCGTCGAGGCCCCCGGCGGCGAAGCCGGCTACCGCAACGCCGGCTGGACCTTCAAGGACGTCGAGTTCCTCCCCGAGGCCTACGAGATCAAGCAGCGCGAACAGCAGGAAGCCGGCGCCGTCCTCCTGGGCCGCGTCAGCTACCAGGCGTTCAGCCCCGTCTGGCCCGACATGCCCGAGTTCGCCCGCTACAAGACCCTGCCGAAGTACGTCGTGTCCACCACCCTCACCGACGCCGACCTCACCGACACCTGGGGCCCCACCACCATCCTGCGCACCATGGAGGACGTGGCCCGCCTCAAGCAGGGCGACGGCGACCCGATCATCGTCCACGGCAGCGCCACCCTCAACCACGCCCTCGCCGACGCCGGCCTCGTCGACCGCTACCACCTGCTCGTCTACCCGCTGCTCCTGGGCGCCGGCAAGCGCCTGTTCCCCGCCACCGACAAGGACGCCCAGAAGCTGCGCCTGACCGAACACACCGTCTACCCCAACGGCCTGCAGAAGCAGATCCTCGACGTCCTCCACTGACCCCCCCGTCACACCACACCGCCCGCCCCCGGCACCACCGTCCACGCCCCGCCCCCGCACGGCGGGAGGACCAGGGGCGGGCGCGCCCGACCGCGCCCGCGCGGCACCGGGGCCGCCGTCCCGGAGAAACGGGACCGGGCCGCCGGCCGGAAGAGGCAGGACCGCGAAGAGGGGTGACGCCCCGCCGGCCACGGCACCGGGCCCCGCGGGGCACACCACGTCGGGCGCCCGCCCGGCAGGCCCGGGGCGCGGCGGGGCATCGCGCCCCGCCACGCCCCGCCCCGCACTGCCCCCCCGGCTCCGCCCCCCCCGGGGGGCCGCCCCGCCGGGCCTGCCCCGCGCGCTCCGGCGTCCCGGGCCGAAGACCCCGCCCGGACCGGAGCCGGGAGCCGCTCGCCGCTCGTCGCGCGGGCTCAGGGGCGGGCGGCGGCCAGCAGGGCGAAGGCGGCGATGATCACCGCGACGCGGCCGTAGTGGTAGCGCTCCCAGCGCTTCATCTGCTCCTTCCAGTCCGCGGGCCGGTTCTCGGGGGTCCACGTCTTGCCCCGGTTGTTGATCGGGACGAGCAGCAGGACCGACATGAGCACGCTGACGACCAGCAGGGCGCCGGCGGTGACGACGAGAGCGGCGCCGTGGCGGTGCCACCCGGCAACCGCCCACAGCACGACCAGGACGAGCGAGGCGATGTACCAGAAGGGCATCACCGCGCCGAGCATCCGCCCGCCGTGCGCGCGGCCGAGCTGGCCGCCGTCACCGGGAAGCGCGTCGAAGATCCGGTTCACGAAGAAGGCGACGCAGAACTCCACCCCCACCATCACCCCGACGACCACGGTGGTGAAGACCTCCAGTGCGCTGAGCATGATGACCCCTCCAGGCATCTAGTGCTGCTAGCCGATGAGGCAACGCTAGTACTACTGCCGCTCGCTTGTCTAGCGGTGCTAGGGTCGGGTCATGTCGGTCATGCCGGTCCAGGAACGCAAGCAGCGCGAACGGGCGCAGCGCGAGCGCCTCATCGTGGCGGCGGCCCGTGAACTCGCCGAGCGCCAGGGCTGGGAGGCGGTGACCACCCGGCGCCTGGCCGAGCGCATCGGCTACAGCCAGCCCGTCCTGTACGGGCACTTCCGCGGCAAGCGGGAGATCATCGGCGCGGTCGCCCTGGAGGGCGCCGCCGAGCTGGCCGCGACGGTGCGGGCCGCGGCCGCCGGCAGCGCGGGCGGGCCGCGGGAGCGGGCCGGTGCCGTGGCCCGGGCCTACCTCGGCTTCGCCGCGGGCAACCCGGCGCTCTACGACGCCCTGTTCCACCTCGACGCCGGCCTGGCCTTCGCACGCGAGGACACCCCCGGGCCGCTGAAGGACGCCTTCACCGCACTGCTGGACAGCCTCGGCGAGGCGGCCGGCGACGGCACCCGCCCGGCGCTGTTCACCGAGGTGTTCTGGGCCGCCCTGCACGGACTGGCCACCCTCGCCCGGGCCGCACGCCTGCCACCCGGGGACACCGCGCGCAGGACACAGCTGCTGGTGGAACGGCTCACCGCCAGCTGACACCCCGCCCGGCCCGGCACCCCATCACAGCCGCCGCACCGCCCCGGGGCCCCGGCCCCCGCCGCCCGCGCTCACCCACGCCCGCACCCGCGCGCCGCGACACCCGCCGACCACGACCCGTTGCCCGCACCGCAGGTGACACCCCGCCCGCCGGCCCGCCCGCGCACAGCAGGCACCACCACACCCCGTTGCCCGCACCACAGGTGACACCCCGCCCGCCGGCCCGCCCGGGGCCACGGCGCAGCGGTACGGCCCTCGCCCCGCGGTTCGGGGCCCCGGGTACCGGCGTCCCGGGCGGGCCCCCGCCCGGGACGCCCGTACCCGTCGATCACGCCCCGGTACGCGCCCCGGCCCCGCCCGCCTACCCTGCTGCCGTGCCCCGGTACGGGCACAC
>NZ_JBHYWI010000068.1:0-13825 GCF_042751525.1 Kitasatospora sp. NPDC059408 | reverse complement strand
CACCGCCGAAACCGCGCCCCCGCACCGCAGGTGACACCGCGCCCGCCGGCCCGCCCGGGGCCACGGCGCGGTCGTGCGGCCCCGCCCGCGCACCCGGCGCCCCGCGGTCCGGGGCCCGGACCCCACCGCTGGCCGCCTGCGGCTCACCCACGCCCGCACCGCACGCCGCGACACCCCCCGATCACGACCCCGACCCGTCCGCGTACCCGGCCGCGTACCCGGCCGCCGTGCCCCGGCACGGACACCGGCACACCGCCGAAACCGCGCCCCCGCACCGCAGGTGACACCGCGCCCGCCGGCCCGCCCGGGGCCACGGCGCGGTCGTGCGGCCCCGCCCGCGCACCCGGCCCCGCCCGGCCTGCTCCTCTGGCGGCACCCCGTGTCCCGGCCGGGGGGGCGGGCGGCGCGCCGTCGCCACTCCCCCGCGCCGCGACCCGCTGTGGCCCGCCGGGAGCAGCCGGGTGGCCGCGCGGTGTGTTCACTGCGCGGGCGGCCAGGGCGCCAGGGCCGGGCGGGCGGGGTCCGGGTTCGCGTCCGGGCTGCGCAGCGTCAGCTGGCGCCGGCGGCTTCGGGGCGTCCAGCCGTGGCCAACCAGCGCCTCCCGGATCAGGCCGGCCACCAGTCCCGGCGCGATCACCACGCCGTGCTCCACCCACACCACCAGGCGCTGCCCGTCACCCTGCGCGTGCGCCACCACGACGGCCAGCCCCGGCTCGTCGTCGGGTGCCACCGTCCATCGGTAACGGTCCCCGCCGACGACGATCACCCGCGAGCCCTTCCCCGCCAGCGCCACCCGCACCACCCCCTTTTTTTTCCGGATACCCGATCGCGTCCTCGCGCCCGATCATCGCCTGCCGGACGAGGCCCGTGCGAACGGCCGTGACGGCCGGGCTTTCGGCAGGCGCCGCCATCGCCCGCAGAAGACCCGGCCGTCCACGCCCGGCCGAAGCGCCCCGGCCCGGCCGGCGGTGCCCCGGCCCTGCCGCAACCCCGTCCGGGGGCGAAGCCGGCGCTCACCGCGACGAGGCCCCGGCGCAGGACACCGGCAAGCGAGCGGACCGGGAACATCCTGCCCGCCCCGCCCCGGCGCCTGACGGCACGTGACGGCACACCGGCCGTCGGCCGCCGTCCACACCGCCGGCCCCGGCCCCTGCCGGTGAGCCGGAACCCCGTTGACCTCCTGCCCGCGCGCAGGAACACTGGCCCCACCCGGTATCAACCCGGACCTTCCGGACGGACACGGCAGGACGCATGGAACGGAACACGGCTTCAGGGTCACACGCGGTGACGGCTCGTGATCTCGTGACCGGCTACATCGACGCCCTCGGCGCGGTCGGCGCGGCCATGAGAGCGGCGTCCGTCCCGCTCGAACGGCCGGCAGACGTGCTCGGCCTGGTCCGTTCCCGGCGGATCATCGCCGGCCGCGGCAGGATCGGCACCTACTCCTACCAAGTCCACGGCGCGGGCTGCCTGTTCACCCGTGAGGACGGCACCGAGATCGACACGGACTTCACGGGCGACGGCCGGGAGATCTTCGATCTCTGGCGGCTGCGCCGCTACGCGCAGACCCTGCCCGAACCTCGCGACCCCGCGGAACAGGACCTGCGCTCCGCGGTGGAATCACTGAAGCCGCTGCTGGCCGAGGTACGGCCGGGATGGTTCACCGTCACCGGGGCCCGCCCCGCGGCATGACAACGGCACAGGGCGGGCCCGCACAGGGCCTGGCCACCCGAAACGACCCGACCCGCACCGCCCGCCACCACACCCACCGCCTGCCACCATCACACCCACCGCCCACCGCCTGCCGCCTGCCGCCTGCCGCCTGCCGCCTGCCGCCTGCCGCCTGCCGCGCCGGTGAACGACGGCGGCCCGCGGTCGCGCCACGGTCTCGCCCGCCCTCAGGAATCCGCTTACCGGGCGGGGCAGTTCCAGCCGGCCGCGCCGATCTCCCGGCCCTGCATGTCGTCGATGTGGAAGCAGCCGCCACAGGCCCACACCGTGATCGAATCCCGCCGATGGCCGCCCCGGAAAGGCTCCCCCCCCCGCGACGTTCCCGACCAGGAACCGTCACCGGCCGGCGAGTGGGTGACCACGACACAGGTCTGCCCCGGCAGGATCCGGTGGGTACCGGCCCACGGCTCCACCGCCGGCTCCAGCGGCGCATCACCATCGTTGCCGACCACCAGCCGCACGCCCCCGGCGAACACCCTCAGCCCCCCGTTTCCCCGCCACGGCCCGCGTCCTCGCCCGCACGGCCCCGTCCACCGGCCCGCGTCCTCGCACGGACACCCGCACCAGCCGGCCCGCCCCCAGCGCCCCGGCCCCGGCGCCCCGGCCCTGGCGCCCCGGCCCGGTGGGGCGAAACCCGGTTGAACCCCCCTCCCCGGCCTGGGGACACCGGCCCCGTGGACCGCCCGCGCTTCGTCTTCCTCGACCCCGACGCCACCGGCGGCCGATCCTGGCTGTACGCGCTCGTGCACGCGCCCACCGGCATCGTCCGCCAGAGCCAGTACGGCGGCCTGGCCTGCCGCCAGGGCCACGCCGAAGGCCACCTCGTCCCCCTCCACGCCCCGCCGCCCTCCACGCACTGCGCCGCCTCTTCGAGCAGGCCTTCCGCGGCGCCGGCACACACGGCCGCCCCTTGAGCACCGCGCAACAAACCGCCCCGCGCGAAGCGGTCACCGGCATCCGCTTCCGGGCCCGCGACGGCAGCACGGAAACCCCCCACCCGCTGCGCCCGGACGACACCCGCCTCCACGAAGCCGACGAGGCCCGGATCCCCGTGGCCACCCCCGACGGCCCCGCCGTCCCGCCGTCCCGCCGTCCCGCCGTCCTGCCGTCCTGCCGTCCCGCCGTCCCGCCGTCCCGCCGTGGTCCAACTCCGACCGACCGGCCCCGCCCCACCCCGGCACCGGCCGCTCCCCGGCCCCGGCGCCGCCCCGCCTACCGGCGGCACACGGGGCGACAGCGGCCACGATCCGTGCCCCGGCAGGAAAAGCACCCGCCCCACAGGCCACCGGCCGCCTATCATCGGCTCCGTGATGCCACCGAGAGCCGATGCCGCGTAGGTCCCCGCGCCCGGTGCGCGCCGGCCCGGCCGGCCGTCAGGGGCACGGCCCGGTCGGCACACTGCTGATCACGGCCTGCCCCGGGCCGCCCACGTGCAGCGCCGTGCACACGTACCTCTTCGTCGACGGCCTCGACCTGATCGCGCGCACCCACGACGGCGCCACCGGCGGCCATCCGGGCCGGCTGCTCAGACCCGCGGGCCCCCTCTACCCGAGCGATCAAGCCCGGCAGGTGCACGTCGCGACGCACGGTCAGGGCCCCGACGCCGCCCCGGCCGTCGGCATCCGCATCCGGCTCCGGGGCCGGACGGTGGTGTGGGACGGCCTGATGTACCCCGACGCCAGGGACCGCATCATCGAGGAAGTCCGCTTCGACGCGGCCCAGTACCTGACCGAGATCGAACGGGTCTACACGCGATGGGGCCGCGGCACATAGAAGCCGACGAGGCCTGGAGCCCGTGACCGCCCCCGACGGCCCCACCGCCCTCCTACAGCCCGGCACCGACCGACCCCACCCCCGACGGCCCCACCGCCCTCCTGCGACCCGGCACCGACCGACCCCGCCCCCGACGGCCCCACCGCCCTCCTGCAGCCCGGCACCGGCCGCCCCCGCTCCCGCCCCGATGTACCAGCCGCCACCACCCGGCCGCACCGACGCCCGCCCGCAACCGCGCCCCGGCCGGACACAATCCCCTCCCGCCCGCGCCCGGACGGAAGGATGACGGCCCCCAGGCGCCGACACCCAGGAGCCGCCCCGCATGCACACGCCCGCCCACTACCGCGACCTGGCGCGCGCCTGCGACGACGGCCGCGTCCTGCACCGGCTCGCCCGCTGCCCCTACCCCTTCGTCTGGCACGAGCTCGCCGCCAACCCCCACACCCCGCCCGAAGCCCTGCTGGAACTGGCCGCGGCCCGCCACAGCCCCTGGAACGACAACCGGCTCCTTCACCTGCTGGCCGGGCACCCCGCGGCGGACCGCACCGTCCTGCACGCCGTCCTGAACGCCACCGCGGCCAAACTCACGCAAGGCCGACGGCCCTACGCCGCCGCCGCAGCCCTGGCCGGGCGCAGCGAACTCGAAGCGGACGAAGTCCGCAGGCTCGGCGCCCTGCCCGGTGCGTCCGCCCGCCTGCGCACCCTGCTCCACCGGCGCCTCGCCGCCCGCGGCGAGACACCCCCGCCCGCCCCGGCCCAGGCGTCCCCGGGACCCTGACGACGCCGGCACCCCGCCGGACCGGGCACATCATGCCCCGCGCGCCCGGTCCCGCGCCCGGCCCCACGCCTGGCCCAGGGCCTTCACCGGCCCGGCCCGGTCCCCGGGGCCCGGGGCCCGGGGCCCGGGGCTCGGGGAACCCCGGTCTCCTCCCGCTGTCCGGCGCACGGCGGACACCCAGCAACCACCCACCGCCACCAGCAGGCCCGCTCCCGCCCCCGGCCCGGTGGCCTCACGGGCCGTCATGCCCGGGTGCCCGGGGCCGTCCTGGAGAGAGCCGGGTGCGGATCGGGCTTCGGACCGCAGTACCGGAGCGGATGACGCGGGAAACCACCCCTGCGAGGCCACCGCCACCCACCGCGCCGCATGCTCCACCCCGCATCGGCACGATCCCGCGGATCCGGCCGCTCTTCGCACCGCGCACCGTGACGGTGGCCGGCGGCAGGCGCACTCGACGGGCGCACCACCCGCCCGCCCGGCCGGCGCCCTGCCCCGAACACCCCGCGCAGCCCTCAGGGCCCCGCCGCGACCGTGTGCCAGGCCCGGCGCCTGGCACACGGTCGCAAAGAGCCCCGGCGTCCCCCGGCGTACGTCCCCGCAACCCGGTGACGACCGGTGATCCCGGACAGGAACCCGCCTCAAAGACCCCGGCCTCGGCCCACGACCAGCCCACGGCCAGCCGACGACCGACCCACGACCAGCCCACGGCCAGCCCACGACCAGCCCGCGGCCGACCCCCGGCCGGCCCACGACAGACCCGCGGCCGGCGGCCCCGGCGTTCGGGGCGGGCACGGGAGCCCGGACGTCATGCAGGCCCAGGACCCCCGCCCCGGAAGACCCGCCGGCCCGCCCCGGGAGGCCCGCCCCGGGAAGGCCCCGCCGCCCCCCTGCCGGGCCGCCCGCCGCCCCGCTGCCGGGCCGCCGGCCGCCCGCCACACCTCCCGGACACCCCCGGCTTGTAGGCTTGCCGGAACATCTCGGTTCGTTGAGGGAGGGCCCGGTGCGCGTCCGCCGGTGGATATGCGTGCTCGCGGGAGCCGTCGCGCTGAGCAGCCCGACGGCCGCCTACGCCCGCGGCGGGGGCGGCGGCCACGGCTTCGGCGGCGGCCACGGCAGCAGCGGGGGCAGCGGCGGGGGCGGCCACGGCAGCGGCTTCCACGGGTCGGGCGGCGGCGGTTTCGGCACCGGCTTCGGCACCGGTTTCGGGGCCGGCGGCGGTGGCGGCGGGATCGTCACCCTGCTGGTGATCGTGGCCGTGATCCTGCTGATCCTGTGGCTGTGGTCCCGGCGCCGCAAGGCAAAGCTCGCGGACGGCCTGAACACCGTCTCCGACCGCACCGCCCACCGCGCCGACGCGCAGGCGCGCGAACGCGCCGCCCACGTCTCGGCCCGCGTGGACGCCATCGCCGACACCGATGCGACCTTCGACCGCGCCGCGCTCGAACAGCGCGCCGTGTGGCTGTACGAGAGCGCCCAGCGCGCCTGGACCGGGCACGACCTCGCCACGCTGCGGCGGATCCTGTCCCCGGTGCTGTACGGCAAGTGGGCCGAGGAACTCCAGGACTACGCCGCGCGCGGCGAGGTCAACGTCGTGGAGATCGTCTCCGGCCCGGCCGTCGAGCTGGTCGACGTCGCCAACCGCGCGGGCGAGGTGAACGACACCGTCACCTTCCGGATCACCGCGACCCTCCACGACTACGTGCGCCGCGCCGACGGCGGACAGGGCGTGCGCAAGGACGGCTCGACCCGCCCGGTCGAGTACTGGACCCTGCGCAAGAACGCGGCCGGCGAGTGGATCGTGTCGTCGCTGGAACAGGCCGCCGAAGGCGCCCACCACCTGAGCGCCGCCATCGAGACCGACGGCTGGGACCAGAAGGACGTCGCCCGCCAGGCCGTGCTCGAAGTCGCCGGCAAGACCTCGCTCACCGGGGCCGGCGACATCCTGTCGCTCACCAACATCTCGTGGACCACCGACGCCGACACCGCCGCCGGCGACCTGAGCGTCCTGGACGCCCGCTTCGACAGGGCGGTCCTGGAAGTCGCCGTCGAACGGTTCCTCGAGGAATGGGCCATGAACGACGGCAGCCTCGACTTCACCCCCGTCCGCACCCCCCGCCGCACCGTCCTGCGCCAGGCCGACATCACAGCCGTCAAGGTCACCTCGCTCCTGTCCCGCACCCCCATCGTCTTCCGCCTCACGGTCGACGCCCAGGGCGTCTACTACGAAGTCGACCGCCACAGCGAACAGGTCCTGCACGGCGACCCGCACCAGCGCAGACCCATCACCTTCACCTTCGACCTGCGCCTGGACGACACCCCGCCCGGCACATGGACCGTCACCGCCACCACCACGCAGTAACCCCGCACCCCGCACCCCGCACCCCACACCGGGGGCCAACAGGCCCCACGGCCCGGCCACAGGCCACCGGACCGGGGGCACGGCGGCCCGGCCACCGAACCGGGCCACCCCGCACGGCACAGCCAGGGCCGGCACAACCCGAGCCGGAGCGGGGCCCAGACGCCTCCACGCGCAGTCAGTGCCACCCTTCGACACCGCACGCCGGCGGGTCACGGATTCCTTCCCCCCCCAACAGCAACCCCCGCTCCAGGCCCCGGCGGACCACCCCGCAACGCAACCGCCCGGCGACACGCGGGCCGCCGCCCGCACCAAGGCGTTCCCCGGCCCCCGCCCACAGCGGATCCGCACGCCCGGGCCACGCCGGCGAAGGCGGGAGCCAGAGCCGGAGCAGGCGGCCACGCCGGCGAAGGCGGGAGCCAGAGCCGGAGCAGGCGGCCACGCCGTAACCGGCCTACCGGGCCACACGTTCCATGAACACCCAGGCACCAACGCCCCAGCCCCGTCCCGCCACCGTGCCACGCGCGGGACGCCGGCCGCGCCGCGCCAGCCGGGGACCGGCCCGGGCGGCGGCCGGGGACGCGGTGCCCGCACTGCAAGACCGGGCCCGGGGACGCGGTGCCCGGGGGCCGAGGGCCGAGGGCCGGGGGCCGAGAGAAGAGACCCCGCCCAGAGCCCGGACAGCCCGAACCGCCAGCCGGCACCCCTCACGCAGCAGGCCCGGGACCGGCCGGTCCTGTCCGGGCCCGCAAACGGCCATGGCCCCGCCCCCCACGCTCTCCCGGGGGGGCGGGGAGAGCGGGGGGCGGGGCCATGGCAGCACCGGCCGCAAGGCAGCGGGCCCGGGGGCGGGCCCGGGGGCGGGCCCTGCGCGGACGGTGCGAGGCCGGGGACGCTCCCGGGCCGGGGTTGCGGGGGGGTCAGGTGATCGAGGCGCCCGAGTCGATGCTGATGACCTGACCGGTCATGCAGTCCTGGTCCAGGAACAGGTGGATCGCCCGCGCGACCTCCTGCGGAGTCACGAACCGCGGGATCGGCGCCTTGTCCCGCATCGCCTCGATCACCTTCTGCGGCAGCGTGTCCGTCATCCCCGTGATCATGAACCCGGGCGACAGCGCGTTGACCGTCACCCCCCGCCGACCGCACTCCGCCGCCAGCGTCCGCGTCATCCCGACCAGCCCCGCCTTCGACGCCGAATACGCCGTCTGCCCCGCGGTCGCGATCAGCGCCGACGGCGACACGATGTTCACCACCCGCCCCCACCGCGCCCGCAGCATCCCCGGCACACACACCCGCGCCGTGTGGAACGAACCGACCAGATTCGTGTCGACCACCCGCCGCCAGTCCGCCGGCGACTGCATCGCCATCAGCGCGTCCCTGCGGATCCCGCCGTTGTTGACCAGCACGTCCACCGGACCCAGCACCGCCTCGATCTCCGCGGCCATCGCCAGCACCGCGCCGTGATCGGCCACGTCCCCGCCCACCACCACATGGTCGTTCACCAGCTTGCCCGCCACCTCCTCGGCCGCCTGGCGCGAGGAGTTGAAATGCACCGCGACCCGGCACCCCGCCGCATCCAGCTCCAGCGCCAGCTCCCGCCCCAACCCGCCCGAGGCACCCGTCACCAACGCCACCGGCGACACCGGCCGCCGGCCCACACCACCCCGGCCACCCGCCTCCCGGGCACTCACATCCCGGCCCGCGTCCCGGCCGGCCGCATCCCGGGCACTCACGTCCCGGCCGGCATCCCGGCGCGTCTCCCGGGCACTCACGTCCCGGCCCGTGTCCCGGGCACTCACGTCCCGGCCGCCCGCGTCCCGGCCGCCCGTGTCCCGGGCGCCCGTGTCCTGGCCGCTCACGCCGCACCTCCCCAGGTCAGCAGCATCGAACCCCACGTCATCCCCGCACCGAAACCGGCCAGTAACACCGTGTCACCATCCTTGATCCGCCCCGCGTCCAGCGCCTCCGCCAGCGCGATCGGCACCGAACCCGACGCCGTATTGCCATACCGGTCCAGATTCGCCACCAGCCGGTCCGCGGGAATCCCCGTGTGATTCAGCACCGAATTGATGATCCGGATGTTCGCCTGATGCGGCACCACATGATCCACATCCAGCGCACTCACCTTCGCCTGCTCCAGCGTCTCGCGGATCGTACGCACCGTGTACCGCACCGCGTTCAGATAGATCTCGTTACCGTTGATCTGCGCATAATGCAGACCGGCACGCACCGTCTCCTCACTGACCGGCATCCGCGAACCACCCGCCAGGACCTTCAACGAGTCCTTGCACGAGCCGTCCGCACCCAGATTCCACGCCCGCACCCGGTCCACCGGCCCCGGCACCAGCACCACCGCCCCCGCACCATCCCCCACCAGGATCGACAGATCCCGGTCCGCCGGATTGGCCGTCAGCGTGTGCGTGTCCGAACCCACCACCAGCACCGGCCGCGGATCCATCCGCATCAGACCCGCCGCCGTCACCAACGCATACACGAACCCCGCACACTCCGCGTTCACGTCATGCGCACTGCCCGCGATCCCCAGCGCCTCGTGTACGAACGCCGACGTCGCCGGCGACGGCTGCTCCGGCGTCGCCGTCGCCACGATCAGATGCGCCACATCCGACCCCGACAACCCCGCCCGCTCCAGCGCCCGCCGCCCCGCCTCCACCGCCATCGACGCCGTCGTCTCACCCGCCGACACCGCCCGCCGCTCACGGATCCCGCACCTGGAGACGATCCAGTGCTCATCCACACCGAACCGCTCCGCCAGCTGCGCACTGGTCACCACCCGGCCGGGAACCCACATCCCCCACCCGGCGACATCGAAACCGCTCACCACCCGCCCCCTCTCCCCTGCCTCCCCGCCCCCTTTCAGGAACCCGAACCCGCGCCGCCGGCCAGCGCCACGATCCGCCCGTGCACCACCCGCAACGTCGTCGTGTCATCGATATCCGCGAACAACGACTCATCCGCCCCGATATGCGGATACGCGTTCTGGAACCCGTACAGCCACTCCATCAGATCCAGCGAATCCACATCCGCGATGTGCTGCAACGCCGCATCCGCATCGATCTCCCGCGCACCCGACACCGCCTGCAACTGCGCCGCCAGATCCTCAACCGAAGGAATCCCCGACATCACACAACCATCCCTTCCACACACACGCGCCCCCCGGCACACCACGCGCCGGAACAAAGGACGCCGAACCACAACCCCTGACAGGGCCGTCCACACACAACACAGGCCCGAACCCGGACCAAACCAGACAGGGCCAGACCGACCCGAGCCGGACCAGACCAGGCTGGGCCGGACCGGACCGAACAGGGCCCGGGCCAGAGCAGACCGGACCGGCCGCGCTGGAAACGCGGACCGCGGGCCGCACCCACCCCCAGCCCTCCCGGGGAAGAGATCCCCCCGGAGAAGACGGAGCCGGGCACAACGGTGCCGGACCGCCAGACCGGCCAACCAGCCGGTCCCGCCAGGCCGTTCACACGAACACGACCCGGACCCGACCAGACCGGCCGCCCGCGCTGGAAACGCGGACCACCGGCCACACCCACCCCAGCCAGCCCCCCAGGAAAACCCCCCGGGGACGACGGAACCGGGCAGACGCCGCAACCGTGTCGCTTTCGACAACCGCATAAAACCCGCCCCCACGCAAAAACCCCGCAACCACCCCCCACAACCACCCCTGTTGCGCACCACTTGCGAGGACCACGCTTACCTGACCCACGACCGCACCACCCAACACCCCCCCCCCCCCGCACACCCACCCGCCAACAAGCCGGCACCACACACCAGGCACCAGGCACCAGGCACCAGGCACCAGGCAACGGGCAACGGGCAGCCAGCACCGGGCCCCGGGCACACCAGGAACAGCGCCACCCGCACCGAAGAACCACCACCCGACCCACCACCGGACACCGGACACCGGTGCCGAACGGCCAGGCGCCACCCAACCACCAGGCCCCACCGCCCCACCGCCCCACCGGACGGGAACCGGCACCGAACCACCAGGCACCACAAGCACCACCGCCCGCCACCGCGCGGGCACCGCCCCACCGCCGACCCACCGGCGCCAGGCCCTGAACAGCCAAGCGCCACAACCTCCGAAGAACCACCGGCGACCAGCCTCGCACCACCAGGCACCACCGCCCGGGTAAAGGACCCCGCACCACCGCCCAACGCCCCACCGGGAAACCGGGCAACCGTCAGAACACGCTGAACGGCCACCGCACCACCAGGCACCACCGCTCGACCGGTCACCAGCACCACACGGAACACCGCCACCGGCCGGCACCCCGCACCCACGCCTCACACCCGGAGCAAAACCGGGCAACCGGCAACCACCCTCAACAGCCGGACACCACCCGCCCCCAGGCCCACCGCGCCACCGGACGGGAACCGGCACCAGCCACCACCGGGCCCCACCCGTAACCGGCCCGCCCGCACCAGGAACCGAACAGAGCAATGTCACAAGTACCGAAGCGCCACCGGCCACCGGCGCCGGACCGCCGGGCACCACCGCCGCAAGGCCCACGCCTCACGGCGCCCGCATCACCATCGCCACCGCGGTGACCGGCCCCCCAACGGCCGCACACCGCACGCCTCACCCCGGCACAACACCCGGGCCACCGGCACCCGCCCGGACAGACCATCACCGCACAACCCCGCACCGCCCGGACCGCACGCCGGCCTGGTCACCCGCACCACGACCAATGCACCGCCGGACAACGGGCAACCGGCAACCGGCAACCGGCAACCGGCACTGAACGGCCAGGCGCCACCCGGCTCCAGGCCTCACCGCACCACCGGACGGGAACCGGCACCAGCCACCACCGGGCCCGACCCGGAGCCAGCCCGCCCGCGCCAGGAACCGAACAGAGCAATGTCACAAGTACCGAAGCGCCACCGGCCACCGGCGCCGGACCGCCGGGCACCACCGCCGCAAGGCCCACGCCTCACGGCGCCCGCATCACCATCGCCACCGCGGTGACCGGCCCCCCAACGGCCGCACACCGCACGCCTCACCCCGGCACAACACCCGGGCCACCGGCACCCGCCCGGACAGACCATCACCGCACAACCCCGCACCGCCCGGACCGCACGCCGGCCTGGTCACCCGCACCACGACCAATGCACCGCCGGACAACGGGCAACCGGCACTGAACGGCCAGGCGCCACCCGGCTCCAGGCCTCACCGCACCACCGGACGGGAACCGGCACCAGCCGCCACCGGGCCCGACCCGGAACCGGCCCGCCCGCACCAGGAACCGAACAACCCGGCGTCACACGTACCGAAGCACCACCGACCACCGGCGCCGCACCACCCGGCACCACCGCACCCTGGTCCACGCACCACGGCCACCGGCCCCCCACGGCCGCACACCGCACGCCTCACGCCCGGCACAACACCCGGGCCACCGGCACCCGCCACGGACCGACCGTCACCGCACGCCGGCCCCCGCACCCCCACCACCGGGCCCCGACGACCGCCACCCGGCGGCCCCGGCCCGCAACCACACCACAACCCACCCCCGACAGAACAGGACACCCCCGATGACCACCATCGACGCCCGCTCCATCAACCCCGACGTCGAAGCCATCCGCCACCACTACGAAGTCGGCAACGACCTCTACCGCCTCATCCTGGGCCCCACCATGATGTACTCCGGCGGCTACTGGGAAGACGGCGAAGACCTCGTCGCCACCCTCGACGAAGCCCAGGAACGCAAGCTCGACGTCTTCACCGACCTCGCCCACGCCGCCCACACCGCCAAAGTCCTCGACATCGGCTGCGGCTGGGGCACCATGCTCAACCGCCTCACCACCGTCCACGGCGTCACCCGCGCCGTCGGCGTCACCCTCTCCCGCACCCAGGCCGACTTCATCACCGCACTCGACAACCCCGCCATCGAAGCCCGCGTCGAATCCTGGGAAGACCACCAGCACGACGGCCAGCCCTACGACGCCGCATTCTGCATCAACGCCCTCGAACACTTCGTCCTGTCCTCCCTCACCCCCAAAGAACGCACCCAGCGCTACCGCGTCTTCTTCAAGCAGGTCCACTCCCTCCTCAAGCCCGGCGCCCGCTTCGTCCTCCACACCATGACCGTCGAAAACCCGCCCCTGCGCCGCCAGCTCCTCGACGACCTCAAATTCCTCCAGCGCGAAGAATTCGAAGGCTGCCACATCCCCCGCCTGCCCGAACTCGCCACCGGCCTCGACGGACTCTTCGAAGTCACCGAAATCCGCAACGAACCCGAATCCTTCGCCCGCGCCTGCCGCGCCTGGCTCCACCACCTCGCCACCCACCGCACCGAAGCCCTCACCCACGCCGACGAAACCACCATCGCCCGCTTCGAACGCTACCTCGACATCTTCGCCTACACCCTCGAAGACCACATCTTCAACAACTTCCGCATCACCCTCACCCGCCGCCCCTAACCCCCCCCCACCCCCAGCACCAACCACCGGCCCCGCCCCCCGGCCCCGGCGCCCCGCGGCGACCACACCGGGACCCAGACACCGGATCGCCAGACTCCCGCGGCACCGCGATGCCGGGGCCGCCGCGGTACCCCGGTGCCGCGGCGCCGGGCCGCCGGAACAGCCCAAGTGCCGCGGTGCCGGGCCGCCGCCGGAACAGACCAAGTGCCGTCCCCCGAGCGCTAGTTGCGGGCGGTGCCGTGCCCGCCGGACCGCGGCAGCCCACACCAACAACCCGAAACCCGAACCCACACCGGGAACAACACGCAAAACCCCGGGACAGCCGACCCCGAGAAACACACGGCCGGCACCAGGAACACCCCGGGAACAGCACCAACAACACCGGAAACAACCCGGACAGACACCAAGCCGGCACAAAACCCCGGCACGCAGCCCGCACGGACACAACGGAACCGAGCCGGCCCAAAACGGCCACACGACACCACAGAAGGCCACCCGGACACCGGCCCCACGAACAACACCGGCAACCAGCCCACGAAACGGCCCCGGAACAACACACGAGCCACCCCAGCCGCCGGCCCGCCCCCCGCCCCCGGCCCCCGGGCCCGCAACAACCCCGGAAACACAAAGAAAGGAACACATCACCACCATGACCACCACCACCCCCCGCCCCACCACCACCAGCGACGACGACAGCCCGCCCCCCACCCCCGCCCAGGCCACCCCCGACCCCACCC
>NZ_JBHYWI010000067.1:32920-50500 GCF_042751525.1 Kitasatospora sp. NPDC059408 | reverse complement strand
ACGGACGCTTCCTTCGAGCCGCCTTCCAGCGGGCCCTCCGGGCGCTTCGTTCTTTCGTGTTTCCAGCTTATCAGATGTTTTCCGCTCCGTTTTCCCGGAGTTTCTTTCATCCAATCGGCTTTTGCCTTTCGGCGCTCCCGAACTCTACCAGAGTTTCTCGGGCCGTTTTCCTCGGTCCTTCTCGAATTCGAATTCGAGGGCTTCCTTGGGGCCGTCCCGTGGGGCAACCCGGAGAACATTACGCACCGGGCCGCCCCACGTCAAACCAGCCTCAGGGGGCTCAGACCTCGACGACGACCGGCAGGATCATCGGCCGGCGGCGGTAGTTGTCCGCCACCCACTTGCCGATGGTGCGGCGGACGAGCTGCTGCACCTGGCGGGGTTCGATCACGCCGTCGCTCGCCGAGCGGTCCAGGGCCTCCTGGAGCTTGGCGACGACCGGCCCGAACGCGTTGTCCTCGATGCCGGAGCCGCGGGCCTGGATGGTCGGGCCGCCCACGATCTTGCCGTTGGCCGAGTCGACGGCGACGAAGACCGAGATGAAGCCCTCCTCGCCGAGGATCTTGCGGTCCTTGAGCGAGGCCTCGGTGATGTCGCCCACCGAGGCGCCGTCCACGTAGACGTACCCGGCCTGCACCTTGCCGACGATCCGGGCGACGCCGTTCTCCAGGTCGACGCAGACGCCGTCCTCGGCGATGACCACGCGGTTGCGCGGCACGCCGGTGGCGATGCCCAGGTCGGCGGCCGCCCGCAGGTGGCGCCACTCGCCGTGGACCGGCATCAGGTTGCGCGGCTTGCAGATGTTGAAGAAGTACAGCAGCTCGCCGGCCGAGGCGTGGCCGGAGACGTGCACCTTGGCGTTGCCCTTGTGCACGACCTTGGCGCCCCAGCGGGTCAGGCCGTTGATCACGCGGTAGACGGCGTTCTCGTTGCCCGGGATGAGCGACGAGGCCAGGACGACGGTGTCGCCCTCGACGATGCGGATCTGGTGGTCGCGGTTGGCCATCCGGGACAGCGCGGCCATCGGCTCGCCCTGCGAGCCGGTGCAGATCAGCACGACCTCCTTGTCCGGCAGGTCGTCGAGCTGCTTGACGTCGACGACCATGTTGCCGGGGACCTTGAGGTACCCGAGGTCGCGGGCGATGCCCATGTTGCGGACCATCGAGCGGCCGACGAAGGCCACCTTGCGCTTGTACTCGTGCGCGGCGTCCAGCACCTGCTGGATGCGGTGCACGTGGCTCGCGAAGGAGGCGACGATGATGCGCTTGTCGGCGTTGGCGAAGACGTTGCGCAGGGCGGCCGAGATGTCCCGCTCGTGCGGGATGAAGCCGGGGACCTCGGCGTTGGTGGAGTCCACCAGCAGCAGGTCCATGCCCTCCTCCGCCAGCTTGGCGAAGGTCGGCAGGTCGGTCAGGCGGCCGTCGAGCGGCAGCTGGTCCATCTTGAAGTCGCCGGTGGCGACGACCATGCCGGCCGGGGTGCGCACGGCCACCGCGAGGGCGTCCGGGATGGAGTGGTTGACGGCGATGAACTCGCAGTCGAAGGGGCCGATGCGCTCGCGCTCGCCCTCCTTGACCTCCAGCACGTACGGCCGGATGCGGTGCTCGGCGAGCTTGGCCTCGATCAGGGCGAGGGTGAGCTTGGAGCCGATCAGCGGGATGTCCGGGTTCTCCCGGAGCAGGAAGGGGACGGCGCCGATGTGGTCCTCGTGCCCGTGGGTGAGGACGATGCCGTCGACCTTGTCGAGCCGGTCCCGGATGTAGCTGAAGTCCGGGAGGATCAGGTCCACGCCGGGCTGCTCGTCCTCGGGGAAGAGGACGCCGCAGTCGACGATCAGGATGCGGTCCCCGAATTCGAGGACCGTCATGTTGCGGCCGATCTCGCCGAGGCCGCCGAGCGGAGTGATACGGAGGGCGCCCTCCTTCAGGGCGGGCGGCGCGCCGAGTTCGGGGTGCGGGTGACTCAAAAGACTCTCCTCACGACGCACGCCATATGCCCGGGGTCCTCCCCCGGAGACATATGGCGTGCGTACTCAGTGTCGTGTGTTCCTACTGGGTCTGTGCTCTCGCGCCTTCGGTCCGGTCCAGCGGCGGTCCCGTGAGGGTCCGGCGAGCCGGGGCGCGCACGTCTTTGTCTGTTACAGGTGTACCCCGCCTGCGGCGAGATCCTTCTTCAATTGCGCGATCTCCTCGGGCGTCGCGCCGATCAGCGGCAGCCGCAGCGGGCCGGCGGGCAGGCCCTGGAGGCCCAGCGCGGCCTTGGTGAGGATGACGCCCTGGGTGCGGAAGATACCGCTGAAGACCGGGAGCAGACCCTGGTGGATCGCCGTGGCCTTGGCCACATCGCCGGTCAGGTACGCGTCGATCATCGCACGCAGTTCGCCGGACACCACGTGCCCGACGACGCTCACCACGCCGGCGGCGCCGACCGACAGCAGCGGCAGGTTGAGGATGTCGTCGCCGGAGTACCAGGCGAGGTCCGAGCGGGCGATGGCCCAGGCGGCGGCGCCGAGGTCGCCCTTGGCGTCCTTGTTGGCGACGATCCGCGGGTGCTCGCCGAGGCGCACCAGCGTCTCGTGGCCCAGGGCCACCCCGCTGCGGCCCGGGATGTCGTACAGCATGACCGGCAGCCCGGTGGCGTCGGCGATGTGCACGGTGTGCCGGTACAGGCCCTCCTGCGGGGGCTTGCTGTAGTACGGCGTGACGACGAGCAGGCCGTGCGCTCCGGCCGACTCGGCCTGGCGGGCCAGTTCGGTGCTGTGGTGGGTGTCGTTGGTGCCGACGCCGGCGACGACGTGGGCGCGGTCCCCCACCGCCTCGACCACGGCACGGACGAGCTGGGCCTTCTCGGCGTCGCTGGTGGTCGGGGACTCACCGGTGGTGCCGTTGACGACGAGGCCGTCGTTGCCGGAGTCGACGAGGTGCGTGGCGAGGCGCTGGGCGCCGTCGAGGTCGAGTCCGCCGTCGGCGGTGAACGGGGTGACCATCGCGGTCAGGACCCGGCCGAACGGCGTCTGGGGGGTGGAGGTCGGAGCCATGCGTCCAAAGCTACTCGTAGGCGGTGGGGCGGCTACCACACCGGTCCAGGGTTCGGACAGGTGTCCGGCGGCGCTGGGCGGCCGGAACGGGCGGCGACACGGCGGTGACATGGGATTCCGGTGCTGCGTGCTCGGGGGTTCAGGCAGCACCGGAATCCGTGTTCACGAATGTAGGGAGCGACCAGAAAAGCCGCAATCCAGACATGCCCGACACTCTGCCCATATGCTCATCGCCGCAGGTCAGGGCGCGACCCGGCCGTGCTTCTCGAAGGCCGCATGGGTGAGCGGCATGAGCTGCGCCCACTGCGCCTCCATCCGCTCGGCGACCATCTCGATCTCGCGCTGCGGGAAGGACGGCACGGCCGAGTTCTCCCGCTTGGTGCGCAGCGACAGGAAGTGCATCAGCGAACGGGAGTTGCAGGTCGCGTACATCGAGGAGAACAGGCCGACCGGCAGCACCGCGCGGGCCACCTCGCGGGCCACGCCGGCCGCCAGCATCTCCTGGTAGCGGTCGTAGGCCTCCCGGTAGGCCGCCTCCATCGACTCGGTGACGGTCTTGTGCTGCTCCGGGGTGCCCTCGACGAACTCGTAGCGCCCGGGGCGGCCCTGCTGGACGAGCTTGCGCTCCTCGGCGGGGACGTAGAAGACCGGCTCCAGCTCGCGGTAGCGGCCGGACTCCTCGTTGTAGGACCAGCCGCTGCGGTGGCGGTGGAACTCGCGGAAGACGAAGATCGGCGCGCTGATGAAGAAGGTCATCGAGTTGTGCTCGAACGGCGTGCCGTGCCGGTCGCGCATCAGGAAGTTGATCAGGCCCTTCGACTTCTCCGGGTCCTGCTGGAGCGCCTCCAGGGACTGCTCCCCCGCGGTCGAGACGCGGGCCGCCCAGATGACGTCCGAGTCGGCGGCGGCGCTGCGGACCAGCTCCACCGTGACGTCGCTGCGGAACCGGGGGGCCGTCGTTTCGTCGCTCACGCGTTGCTCCTCACGGGTTCGGTGCTGTCGTGCCGGTCGTGCTGGTGGTGCAGCCGGATGGCGTGCTGCATGGTCTTGCGGGCGCGCGGGGTGTCCCCGGCGTCGGCGTACGCCACCGCCAGCCGGAACCAGACCCGCCAGTCGCCCGGCGCGGCCTCGGCCTCGGCCTGGCGGCGGGCGAACACCGCGTCGGCCGAGGCGCGGTCGATCCGGCCGCCCTTGGTGCGCTCCAGCTCGTCCACCGGCAGGCCGCCCTCGGCCTCCAGCTCGCGGGCGAGCCGCTCGCTGTCCCGGCCGAAGCGGACGGTCTGGCGCAGGAACCAGACGCCGATCACCGGGATGACGAAGGCGCACAGCCCGATGCCGATGCCGAGCGGCTTGCCGGTGGCGACCAGCTGGACGCCCTCGCCGATGCAGATCAGCGCGACCAGCAGCAGCACGCCGGCGAGGACGAAGAAGCCGGTACGCGAGGTCATCGCACACTCCCGGGGGTCGGCACGGTCACAGGTCCAGGAAGTGTTCGAGGCCGAAGGTCAGCCCCGGGTGGTCGGCCACCTGGCGGGCGCCCAGCAGGATGCCCGGCATGAAGCTGCTGTGGTGCAGCGAGTCGTGCCGGATGGTGAGCGTCTCGCCGGTGTCGCCGAACATCACCTGCTGGTGGGCGAGCAGGCCGCGCAGCCGGACGGCGTGCACCGGCACCCCGTCGACGTCGGCGCCGCGCGCGCCGGGCAGGCTGTGGGTGGTCGGGTCCTGCTGCGGCGGGCGGCCGGCCTCGGCGCGGGCGGCGGCGATCAGCTGGGCGGTGCGGGTCGCGGTGCCGCTGGGCGCGTCGGCCTTGCGGTCGTGGTGCAGCTCGACGACCTCGACGGACTCGAAGTAGCGGGCCGCCGTCTGGGCGAACTTCATGCCGAGGATCGCGCCGATGGAGAAGTTCGGCGCGATCAGCAGGCCGAGCTCCGGGGCCTCGGCCAGCCAGCCGCGGACGGTGGCGAGGCGCTCCTCGGTCCAGCCGGTGGTGCCGGTGACCACGTGGATGCCGTGGTGCAGGCAGAAGTCGAGGTTGCCCATCACCGAGTCGGGGTGGGTCAGTTCGACCGCCACCTGGGCTCCCGCCCCGGTCAGCTCCTCCAGCTCGGAGTCGCGCCCGAGCGCGGCCACCAGCTCCAGGTCCGGCGCGGCCTCGACGGCCTTGACGGCCTCGGAGCCGATCCGGCCCTTGGCGCCGATCACGGCGACACGCAGCGTCATAGCGAAGTTCCTCTCACACCAGCCGGTCTCAGACCAGCAGATCGGCGAGCTTGGCGGCCCGCTTGTCGTTGACCGGGCCGATCAGCGCCAGCGACGGCCGGTACGCGCCCAGCACATCACGGGCGACGGCCTGGACGTCGTCCAGGGTCACCGCGGCGATCCGTGCCAGCATGTCGTCCACCGACAGGTGGTGGCCGTAGCTGAGCTCGGCCTTGCCGATCCGGTTCATCAGCGAGCCGGTGTCCTCCATGCCGAGCACGGTGGAGCCGGAGATCTGGCCGATCGCGCGCTGCAGCTCCTCCTCGGTGATGCCCTCGGCGACCACCTTGGCCAGCTCGGCGCGGCAGATCCGCAGCACCTCCTCGACCCGCTTGGGCTGGCAGCCGGCGTAGATGCCGAACAGGCCGCTGTCCGCGTAGGACGAGGAGTAGGAGTACACCGAGTACGCGAGCCCGCGCTTCTCCCGGACCTCCTGGAACAGCCGGGAGCTCATCCCGCCGCCCAGGGCCGCGTTGAGCACGCCCATCGCCCAGCGGCGCTCGTCGTGCCGCGGCACCCCGGGCACGCCCAGCACCAGGTGGGCCTGCTCGGTGGAGCGGTTGAGCACCTCGACCCGGCCGGCCGTGCGCAGCGCCTTGACGCCGCGCCGGGCCTCGGCGGGAGCGGCGGCGGAGGCCGCGAGCACCGGCGCGAAGGCCTCCTCGACCTGCTTGACCACCTTGCGGTGGTCGAGGTTGCCGGCCGCGGCGACGACGAGGTTCTCGGGCCGGTAGCGGCGGCGGTAGAAGCCGGCGACCTGGTCCCGGGTGAGCGTCCTGATCGTCTCCTGGGTGCCGAGGATCGGGCGGCCGAGCGGGCCGCTGCCGAAGATCACCTTGGCGAACAGGTCGTGGACGACGTCGCCCGGGTCGTCCTCGGCCATCGCCATCTCTTCGAGGATGACGCCGCGCTCGGCCTCGACGTCCTCGGCGCGGATGAGCGAGCCGGTGAGCATGTCGCAGACCACGTCGATGGCGAGCGGCAGGTCGGTGTCGAGGACCCGGGCGTAGTAGCAGGTGTTCTCCTTCGCGGTGAAGGCGTTCATCTCGCCGCCGACCGCGTCCAGGGCGGCCGAGATGTCCAGCGCGCTGCGCCGCTCGGTGCCCTTGAAGAGCAGGTGCTCCAGGTAGTGGGTGGCGCCGTTGAGCTGCGGGGTCTCGTCCCGCGAGCCGACGCCGACCCAGATGCCGAAGGTGGCGGAGCGCACCGTCGGCAGGGTCTCGGTGACGACCCGCAGGCCGCCGGGGAGCACGGTGCGGCGCACGGTGCCGGCGCCGTCGGCGCCCTTGAGCAGGGTCCGGGTGGTGCCGGGGCGCTGCTTCGCGGCCGGGGCCTGGGCCACGGGGGGTACCTCCAGAGGAAACGCGCGTTCTGAGGACACGCGTACGAACGCGGGGGGACAACAGGGTGCGGCCCGCACGCCGGGAGGCGTACGGGCCGCAAGGGGTCAGCTAGCGGCGCTTCACTCGGAAGCGGCCTCGCCGGCCTCCTCGCCCTCGATGACCGGGATCAGGGAGAGCTTGCCGCGCGGGTCGATCTCGGCGATCTCGACCTGCACCTTGGCGCCGACGCCGAGCACGTCCTCGACGTTCTCCACGCGCTTGCCACCGGCGAGCTTGCGGATCTGCGAGATGTGCAGCAGGCCGTCCTTGCCCGGCATGAGCGACACGAACGCACCGAAGGTCGTGGTCTTGACCACGGTGCCCAGGTAGCGCTCGCCGACCTCCGGCATGGTCGGGTTGGCGATCTGGTTGATCGTGGTGCGGGCGGCCTCGGCGGCCGGGCCGTCGGCGGCACCGATGTAGATGGTGCCGTCGTCCTCGATCGTGATCTCGGCGCCGGTGTCCTCCTGGATCTGGTTGATCATCTTGCCCTTGGGGCCGATGACCTCGCCGATCTTGTCCACCGGGATCTTGATGGTGATGATGCGCGGCGCGTTCGGGGACATCTCGTCCGGGGAGTCGATGGCCTCGTTCATCACGTCGAGGATGTGCAGGCGGGCGTCGCGGGCCTGCTTCAGGGCGGCGGCCAGGACCGACGCCGGGATGCCGTTCAGCTTGGTGTCGAGCTGGAGGGCGGTGATGAAGTTGCGGGTACCGGCGACCTTGAAGTCCATGTCGCCGTACGCGTCCTCGGCACCGAGGATGTCGGTCAGCGCGACGTAGTGGGTCTCACCGTCGATCTCCTGGGAGATCAGGCCCATGGCGATGCCGGCGACGGCGGCCTTCAGCGGCACACCGGCGTTCAGCAGCGACATGGTGGAGGCGCAGACCGAGCCCATCGAGGTGGAGCCGTTGGAGCCGAGCGCCTCGGAGACCTGGCGGATGGCGTACGGGAACTCCTCGCGGGTGGGGAGCACCGGCAGGATGGCCCGCTCGGCCAGGGCGCCGTGGCCGATCTCGCGGCGCTTGGGCGAGCCCACGCGGCCGGTCTCGCCGACCGAGTACGGCGGGAAGTTGTAGTTGTGCATGTAGCGGCGACGCGTCTCCGGGGAGAGCGTGTCGAGCTGCTGCTCCATGCGGAGCATGTTCAGCGTGGTGACACCCAGGATCTGGGTCTCGCCGCGCTCGAACAGGGCGGAGCCGTGGACGCGCGGGATGGCCTCGACCTCGGCGGCCAGGGTGCGGATGTCGGTGACGCCGCGGCCGTCGATGCGGACCTTGTCCTTGATGACGCGCTCGCGGACGATCTTCTTGGTCAGCGCGTTGTAGGCGGCGCTGATCTCCTTCTCGCGGCCCTCGAACTCGGGGAGCAGCTTCTCGGCGGCGAGCGCCTTGACGCGGTCGAGCTCGTTGTTGCGCTCCTGCTTGCCCGCGATGGTGAGGGCCTGGGCCAGCTCGTCCTTGACGGCGGCGGTCAGCGCGGCGAGCACGTCGTCCTGGTAGTCCAGGAAGACCGGGAACTCGCCGGTGGGCTTGGCGGCCTGGGCGGCCAGCTGGGCCTGGGCGGCGCACAGGACCTTGATGAACGGCTTGGCGGCGTCCAGACCGGAGGCGACGACCTCCTCGGTCGGAGCCTCGGCGCCGCCCTCGACCAGCTTGATGGTCTTGTCGGTGGCCTCGGCCTCGACCATCATGATCGCGACGTCGCCGTCCGGCAGGACGCGACCGGCGACGACCATGTCGAAGACGGCCGACTCCAGCTCGCTGTGGGTCGGGAAGGCCACCCACTGGCCGTTGATCAGCGCGACGCGCACGCCGCCGATGGGGCCGGAGAACGGCAGGCCGGCCAGCTGGGTGGAGGCGGAGGCGGCGTTGATCGCGACCACGTCGTACAGGTGGTCGGGGTTGAGCGCCATCACGGTGACGACGACCTGGACCTCGTTGCGCAGGCCCTTGACGAAGGACGGGCGCAGCGGGCGGTCGATCAGGCGGCAGGTGAGGATCGCGTCCTCGGAGGGCCGGCCCTCGCGACGGAAGAACGAGCCGGGGATGCGGCCCGCGGCGTACATCCGCTCCTCGACGTCCACGGTCAGCGGGAAGAAGTCGAAGTGCTCCTTCGGCTGCTTGGACGCGCTGGTGGCCGACAGCACCATGGTGTCGTCGTCCAGGTAGGCCACGGCGGAGCCGGCGGCCTGACGGGCCAGGCGGCCGGTCTCGAAGCGGATGGTACGGGTGCCGAAGGAGCCGTTGTCGATGACGGCCTCGGCGTAGAACACGTTCTCTTCCACCTGGAAGATCTCCTCTTTCGTACGTCTCCGGGAGAGCGTCCCCGCGTCCTGCCTGCCGGTGGGCCCTGTGCCCTCCTGTCAGGAGGGGCGGCAGTCGGGCCGGTCTTCGATCGAAGCCTCCGGCGGGTCCCGCTCGACTGCGGGGCTTCCGGGGGCCACTACCGAGGACCGGCGCCTCACGGCTGCCGGGCCGCGCGGGCGGTCCGCGTCTGGACGCTCTCTCGGATGCGGGCGGCTTCCGTTTGAAGCCTTCGGCCCGCGGGGGGTTGGGGTCCTTCTGCCTGGATGGCGTCTCGTGCGCCATCACCCGGCATGCCCACAACCCTACGGTGCAATCCTCGGCCACCTGGGGAGGTGCGCGCGAGTTGTTATGTCCGGGCGCCGCGGCCGAACGACCGCGGCATACGCGCGAGGGGCGGCTCCCCGGTGTGGGGAGCCGCCCCGAGCGGCGGTCTTAGCGGGCGCCGCCGGCGGCACCGCGACGGATGCCCAGGCGGTCGACGAGCGTACGGAAGCGCTCGATGTCCTTCTTGGCCAGGTACTGCAGCAGGCGGCGGCGCTGGCCGACCAGGATGAGCAGGCCACGGCGCGAGTGGTGGTCGTGCTTGTGGGTCTTGAGGTGCTCGGTCAGGTCCGAGATGCGGCGGGAGAGCATGGCCACCTGAACCTCGGGGGAGCCGGTGTCGCCCTCCTTCTGGCCGAACTCGGCGATGATCTGCTTCTTGATGTCAGAGGCGAGAGCCACTGCAACTCCTTAACGAGGTGAACCGAGCGGTCCTGGTCTACGGCACAGGACTCATCGAGAACTCGGTGTCGTAACGCGGGCGCCGGCCGCTTCCTCCGCACCCTGGGGGCGGACACACGGCTGCGCTCGAAGGCCAAGCGTACCAGCGCCGCCCACGCGGGCGGCCGGCGGGGCCGGGGCGGGTCAGCCGGTGGCCCCGCGCACCAGGCGGTAGACGTCGAGGACGGCGAGCGCGAGCGGGACGAGGGAGAGCAGGGCGAGGCCGTCGACGAGGTCGAGGACGCGCCCCCAGAAGGGGGAGACGCCGAGCCGGGGCACGACGAGCGCGGTCGCGGTGAGCACGGCGGCGCCGAGGGCGACGGCGGCGGTCAGCCAGACGGTGCGCAGGTCGGCGTCGGCGGGGGCGGCGCCCTCGGCGAACTGCCGGGCGTGCAGCGACAGGCCCGCGATCAGCAGGGCGAGGCCGAGCAGGCCGGCCGAGGTGAGCGCGAGGACCTGGGCGGTGTAGCGGAACAGCCGGGCGCGGAGCAGGACGGCGAGGCCGAGCGCGAGCGCGAGCAGTTCGGGGAAGGCCGCGTCGGTGAAGCCGAGCAGCGCGCAGGCGCCGGCGACGACCGCGGCGCAGCCGCCGACCAGGCCGACGAGGACCTCGTGGCCGCGCCGGGCCTGCCGGGCGATGCGCTCGTACCGGACGGTCTCGGCCCGGTCCTCGTCGTCCGCCTCGCCGCCGCGGGCCTGGCCGGGGGCGGCGTAGCCGACGGGCAGGCGGGCGAAGCGGGCGGCGAGGCCGGGCAGGAAGCCGATGGCGGCGACGGCGGCCACGCCGGTGACGGCGGCGATGCGGTGGGCCGGGGTGCCGGGCAGCAGCACGGCGGCGAAGGCGGCGAGGGCGCCCGCGGCGGCGGCGAGGGCGGCGGCGACGAACACCGCGTCGCGTTCGGGGAGCAGTGCGGCCAGCAGGACGGCGGTGACGAGGACGGCGACGCAGCCGGCCAGGAAGTGCAGCCGGCCGGGGCCGTCCCCGGGCCGGGCGGCGGCGAGCAGGCCGGTCCCGGCGATCAGGGCGTGCGGCAACGCGCCGAGGCCGAGCGCGACCGCCGCCGGGGCGTCCCCGTAGACCCGGGCGCGGACGCCGGCCAGGGCGGTGAGGACGACGGCGGTGACGCCGGCGAGGACGCCGGGCAGGCCGTGCGCGTCGTGGTGCGGGCCGGCGGACCACAGGGCGAGGCCGAGCAGCGCGAGCAGGACGGTGGCGCCGGTGAGGCCGAAGGCCCGGGTGAGTTCGGGGCTCCAGAAGCGGTGGTCGGCCGGGACGGCGCCCGCGATGGCGTCGGCGACGTCGTCGTAGACGGCCGGCGGGAGGGACTCGGCGAACGGACGCAGCGTGAGCAGGTCGCCGTCGCGGACCTGCTGGGCGGCCAGCGACAGGCCGCCGTCGAGGACGGCGCCGTCCCGGCGGACCAGGTGGAAGCCGGTGGGGACGCCGTCGGGCTGGGTGGCGCGGGCCAGGCGCAGGACGTCGGGGTAGAGGTCGGCGAGGGGGAGGTCCTCCGGCAGGGCGACGTCGATCCGGCGGTCCGGGGTGACGACGGTGACCCGGGCGAAACCCGTCGCTACGGCGTTCACGCACCCGCCTCGCTTCGCCCGGCAGGGGCATTCACCCACGTGCACCTGCTCCTGATGAGCTCGCGGGGCTCGCTCATGCGACCACCCCGGTCGTTCCACGCACTGGACGTTCCCCCCTGTCCCGACGCCGGGGCGAACCTACCCGGCGTACACACGAGTTGACGCGGCGCTACCCTACCCGTGCCGAGAGTACGGGTGCGACCGGTACCGTCGGGCGCCCTGACGCCGCGCCCGGCGGACGTGCCGGGCGGCCGCCTCCGGTGTACCGGCGCCTAGGGGTGGGGGGGCACATGGGTGTGATCACGGTGCGGCGTGCGGCCAGGGCTTATCCGCCCCCGGTGCCGGACGAGCCGGTGGAGCTGGTCGCTCCGCCCGAACTGCCGCGCCAGGGCGGCGAGGACTGGGTGTCGAGCGTCCTGCCGATGCTGGGCATGGGCGGCTCTGCGGTGTTCTTCTTCGCGCCGGGCTCCCAGGGGCCGATGCGGATCATGGGCGGGCTGATGATCGCCTCGACGGTCGGCATGGTGCTCGCGCAGATCGTCCGGGCCCGCCGGGGCGGTTCCACCGCGACGTCCGACGCCCGGCGCGACTACCTCAAGTACCTCCAGCAGACGCGGCGCGCGGTGCGCCGCACCGCCGAGCGCCAGCGCGGCGCGCTGCTGTTCCTCAACCCGGCGCCGGACCAGCTGTGGGCGGTCGTCGCGGGCGGGCGCCGGCTGTGGGAACGCCGCTCGGGGGACGCGGACTTCGCGCAGATCCGGGTCGGCCTCGGGCCGGTGCAGCTGTCCACTCCCCTGGTGGCACCGCGGACCGCGCCGGCGGACGAGCTGGAACCGCTGTCGGCGGCGGCCATGAAGTCCTTCCTGAACGCGCACGGCACGCTCCAGGACCTCCCGCTCGCGGTGTCGCTGCGCGCCTTCTACCACGTCACGGTGTGCGGCGACCCGGACTCGGTGTACGGCAGCGTGCGGGCGATGATCGCCCAGCTGACCACCCTGCACTCGCCGGAGGACCTGCTGGTGGCGGTCGCCGCGGCGCCCGGCGCGGCCGGGGAGTGGGAGTGGACGAAGTGGCTCCCGCACAACCAGCACCGCAAGGAGACCGACGGCGCCGGCTCGCGCCGGCTGACCGCCACCGGGCTCGGCGAGCTGGAGCTGCTGCTCCAGGACGAGCTCGCCGGGCGCCAGCGGTTCGACCGGGACGCCGCCGCCCCGCCGGACCAGCCGCACGTCGTCGTCGTGATGGACGGCGCCGGCGTGCCGCACGACTCGCTGCTCGCGAGCCCGGAGGGCGTGCAGGGGGTGACCGTCATCGAGGTCGTCCCGGGCGAGCTCGACGAGCCGAGCGGGCACCTGATGGCGACCGTCCGGCCCACCGCCATCGAGCTGCGCTCGGCCTCCGGGGCCGCCTACACCGGCACGCCCGACCTGCTCTCGGCCCGGCAGGCCGAGGCGCTGGCGCGGCAGTTGGCGCCGTACCGGATGCCGGCCGGCGGCGACGAGGAGCCGCTGCTGTCCGACCTCGACTTCACCGACCTGATGAACTCCGGCGACCCGGGCTCCTTCGACGTCTCCCGGGGCTGGCGCCCGCGCGGCCGGCACGAGCGGATGCGGGTGCCGATCGGCGTCGGCGCGGGCGGCGAGCACGTGTTCCTGGACATCAAGGAGGCCGCGCTGGAGGGCATGGGCCCGCACGGCCTGTGCGTCGGCGCGACGGGCTCGGGCAAGTCGGAGCTGCTGCGCACGCTGGTGCTGGCGCTCGCGATGACGCACTCCTCGGAGGAGCTGAACTTCGTCCTCGCCGACTTCAAGGGCGGCGCGACGTTCGCCGGCATGGCCGAGCTGCCGCACACCTCGGCCGTCATCACCAACCTGGAGGGCGAGCTCACCCTGGTCGACCGCATGCGGGACGCGATCGAGGGCGAGCTGCACCGCCGCCAGGAGCTGCTGCACCGGGCCGGCAACTACGTCAACATCCACGAGTACGAGCGGGCGCGCGCGGCCGGGGCGGCCCTGGACCCGCTGCCCTCGCTGGTGCTGATCATCGACGAGTTCTCCGAACTCCTCACCGCCAAGCCGGACTTCATCGAGATGTTCATCCAGATCGGCCGGATCGGCCGCTCGCTGGGGGTGCACCTGCTGCTGGCCTCGCAGCGTCTGGAGGAGGGCAAGCTGCGCGGCCTGGACACCTACCTCTCCTACCGGATCGGTCTGCGGACCTTCTCCGCGGCCGAGTCGCGGGCGGCGATCGGCGCGCCGGACGCCTACCACCTGCCGCCGGTGCCGGGCGTCGGCTACCTCAAGTTCGGCGAGGACGCGATGGAGCGGTTCAAGGCCGCGTACGTCTCGGGCCCCTACCGGGCGCCGGGGCAGCAGCACGCGGCCGGCGAGCAGCGGGCCGGCACGCGGCCGGTCCTGTTCACCGCGGCCGAGGTGGAGCTGCCGGAGCCCGCCGGGCAGGAGGAGGCGCGGGCCCCCGAGCAGGACGACGCCCTGGCCGACACCGTGCTCGACGTCTTCGTGCGGCGGATGGCCGGCCAGGGCCCGGCCGCGCACCAGGTGTGGCTGCCGCCGCTGGGCGCGGCGCCGGGCCTCGACCGGCTGCTGCCGCCGCTGCAGGCCGTGCCGGAGCGCGGGCTGGGCGCGCCCGGGTACCCGGCGGGCCGGCTGCGGGTGCCGATCGGCGTGGTCGACCGGCCGCGCGAGCAGCGGACGGACGTCCTGGAGCTCGACTTCGCCGGGGCGGCCGGGCACGGCCTGGTGGTCGGCGGCCCGCTCTCGGGCAAGTCGACGGCCGTGCGCACCGCGGTGGCCGCGTTCGCGCTCACCCACACCCCGCTGGAGGTGCAGTTCTACCTGCTGGACCTCGGCGCGGGCGGCTTCCGCGCACTGGCCGGGCTGCCGCACGTCGGCGGGGTGGCCGGGCGGCTCGACGTCGACGAGGTGCGCCGGACGGTCTCCGAGGTGCACGGCGTGCTGAACCGGCGCGAGGAGCTGTTCCGGGCCGCCGGGATCGACACCATCGCGGCCTACCGGGCCCGCCGGGCGGCCGGGCGGCTCCCGGACGAGGCCTTCGGTGACGTGTTCCTCGTGATCGACGGCTGGAACACCTTCAAGCAGGAGTTCGAGGCGCTGGAGCCGGTGATCGCCGACATCGCCCAGCGCGGCCTCGGCTACGGCGTGCACCTCGTCATCACGGCGGCCCGCTACGCGGAGGTGCGCCCGGCGCTCAAGGACCTGCTGCAGAACCGCACCGAGCTCAAGCTCGGCGACCCGATGGAGTCGGAGGTGGACCGCCGGACCGCGCAGAACGTCCCCGCGCTTGCCGGGCGCGGCGTCACCCCGGAACGGCTGCACTTCCTGGCCGGACTGCCCCGGATCGACGGCTCGTCCGCGGTGGACGACCTCCAGGACGGCGTGGCCGCACTCGTCGCCGCCGTCGCCGGCGCCTGGACCGGCCCGCACGCGCCGCGGGTGCGGATGCTGCCGGCCGTCCTCGACGGGTACGGACTGCCGAAGGGCTTCGAGCACCCCGAGCGCGGGGTGGCCTTCGGCGTGGACGAGGCGGAACTGGCGCCGGTCTTCGTCGACTTCGAGACGGACCCGCTGTTCATCGTGTTCGGCGACACCCGGTCCGGGAAGTCCGCGCTGCTGCGGATGCTGGTCAAGCAGATCACCGAGCGGTACACGGCGGAACAGGCCGGCATCGTCGTCGCCGACTACCGGCGCGCGCTGCTGGGGACCGTCCCCCGCGAGTACCAGGTGGAGTACGCGGCGACGCAGCCCGCGCTGACGAAGGTCGTCGACATGCTGCGCGGCGCCTGCTCGCGCCGCCTGCCGGGGCCGGACGTCACCGCCGAGCAGCTGCGCGACCGCAGCTGGTACCGCGGCAAGGACATGTTCGTGATCGTCGACGACTACGACCTCGTCGCGACGGGCTCGGGCAACCCGCTGACGCCGCTGGCCGAGTTCCTGCCGTTCGCCCGGGACATCGGGCTGCGGGTGATCGTGGCGCGCAGCGCGGGCGGCGCGGGCCGGTCACTGTACGAGCCGGTGCTCCAGCGGTTGCGCGAGCTCGGCGGGCAGGGCGTGGTCCTCTCCGGCAACCGGGACGAGGGGGCGCTGCTGGGGACGGTCAAGCCGCAGGCGCTGCCGCCGGGCCGCGGGCTGTACGTGTCGCGGCGGGCGACCGGCGGACAGCTGGTCCAGACGGGGTGGCTGCCCGCCGAGTAGTGACGGACGGTGACCAAAGGGGTCGGGCCCGCTCGGGTCCGGCCCCTCGGCGCACCCCGGCGTCCCAGGTGTTGAAACGTTACCTAGATCTTTCCGGCGCGGGGCTGCGGTTCCCGCACCCCGCGCGGGGCTTGCGGGGCCGCTTCGGGGCGCCTGGGCGTACCGGCATCGGATCGGAGTGCAGCCTTCGAAAGGATGCTTTCAACATCCTGTTTACCTTGGATTCAAGTGCAATGCGGCAGAGGTAACAAGTCGGACAATCCTCGCAATGACCGTACGTGATCATCGGATCGCATGTTTATGCCGTTCCGCGCAACGGATTCCGAAGCAGTTCCGGCGTTGACGCAATCATTACGCCCAAGGTTCCATTGCGGCCCGGGAGCGACCGGACCAAGACCCGAGCAACCAGCCAGCGGAGGCGATACCGCTCCCATCCCAGGACCGCACAGAGCCGATCGGAAGCCACATGACCGACACGCTTCGCCAGCCACTCGACGTAGCCCCCACTACGCACGAGACAGTCGCCCCCCAGCAGCTCAAGCGCTCCATCGGCGTCGTGGGCGGCACGCTGCTCACGCTGTCCTGCGTCACCCCGGCCTCCACGCTCTTCGTGATCGTGCCGGAGCTGTTCTCCAGCATCGGCAGCGCCACCGCCCTCACCATCGCGATCGGCTCGGTGCTCTGCGTCGCCGTCGCGTTCTGCTACTCCGAGCTCGGCACGCTGATCCCCAGCGCCGGCGGCGAGTACGCGATGGTCGGCACGCTGGCCGGACGGCTGGCCGGCTGGCTGGTCTTCATCCAGTCGCTGATCGTGGTGATGATCGTCCCCTCGGTCATCGCGCTCGGCACCGCCGACTACCTGGCGCCCGTCCTGCACGTCGACAAGCCCATCGCGGGCGCCGCGGTCATGCTGGCCGCCACCCTGGCCGGCCTGCTGGACCTGCGCGCCAACGCCTGGATCACCGGCGTCTTCCTGGTGCTGGAGGTCGTCGCAGCCGGCGTCGTGTCGGTGCTCGGCTTCGCCCACACCAACCCGGACCACCCGAGCCTGCTGCACGGCGTGGTCGCCGGGGACAACGGCGCCACCACCACCGTCGGCATCGGCGCCATCATCGGCGCGCTCGGCATCGCCCTCTTCGTCACCCAGGGCTTCTCCACCGCCGTCTACCTCTCCGAGGAGCTGGAGAACCCCCGCCGCACCGTCTCGCGCACCGTGCTCTGGACGCTCGGCCTCTCCAGCGCCATCATCCTGATCCCGGTCGCCGCCATCACCATGGGCGCCCCCGACCTGCAGACCCTGGCCGCCGGCGACATCTCGGGCATGGTCACCGCCTGGAGCAACTCGGCGGTCGGCACCTTCATCAGCCTCTGCATCGCGCTGGCCATCATCAACGCCGGCATCGTCATGGTCATCCAGAACTCCCGCGTGCTGTTCGCCTCCGCCCGCGACAAGGCCTGGCCCGGGCCGGTCAACAAGGCCTTCGGCACCCTCGGGCGCTTCGGCTCCCCGTGGATCGCCACCCTGGCCGTCGGCCTGCCGGGCGCCGCGCTCTGCTTCGTCAAGGGCCAGTTGCTCAGCAACATCACCGGCGTCGCCGTCACCGCGATGTACCTGCTGGTCGCGGTCGCCGCGCTGCTCTCCCGCCGCGGCCACCACAAGCACGCCGCCGCCTGGCGGATGCCGCTGTGGCCGGGCGTCCCGGTGGTCCTGATCGCCGTCCTGGTCTACGTCATGACCCAGCTGGACACCGAGCCCCTGCTCTGGACCGGCGGCATCACCGCCGCCGCGACCCTCTACTGGCTGTTCTACCTGCGCCCCCGGCAGGACTCCCGCTGGGTGATCAGCCTCCCCGAGGACCAGCAGCAGGCCTGACCCCCACCCCTCCCCCACCGCGCGGGACTCCGAGGGCAACGAGCTCTACCCGATCTCCCAGAAGATCATGACGCAGCGCGACATCCGCGACATCAAGCGCGGCGAGCAGACCAACGCGACGGTGAAGAAGGCGCACGT
>NZ_JBHYWI010000067.1:0-32910 GCF_042751525.1 Kitasatospora sp. NPDC059408 | reverse complement strand
CACCCGCCCGTCGCCCCTCCTCCCCGGCTGACCCCCCCCGCCCCCCCCCCCCGCGGGGCCCGTGGCGCCGCCCGCGTGGGGGGCACCGCCGTGTCGTCGGGTCCCTACTTCCTGACCTGCCACTTCGGGCTCGCCGCGATCGCCTTCAACTGGTCGAGGGTGAGCAGGTCCTTGCCCTCGGTGGCGTCGACCTCGATGTACGTCCCGTCCGGGTGCAGCTCCGCGGCCCGCGTGTAGGGGAACTTCGGGTTGGACCCGCTGCCGGGCTCGTTCACGACGACCTTGGTGCCGTCGGGCAGGACGGTGGCGTCCTTGAGCTGCGAGGCGCGGCCCCGGTCCATCGACTGCTGGGTCTGCGGGTCGTCGAACGGGCGCGACCAGTTCGCGAGCCGGACGGAGATCGAGCCCTTGGCCCCGTCCGGACCGGTCAGCTGGTACATGTCCGTGACGAGGTGGGTGGTGCGGCTCTGGACCGCGAAGCCGGCGGGCAGCAGCCCGGCCAGGATCGCCTGCTTCTCGTCCGGCGTGACGCCCGGATCCTCGACCGCCGGGTCGATGCCGTTGTAGCGGACCGCCGCGACGGCCCTGTCCCAGACCTTGTCGGTGACGATCGCCTTGGCCTGCTCCAGGGTGATCGGCGGGTTGGGGCGGCTGTCGGGCGCGCCCTTCTCCTGCGCCGCGTTCCACTCGTTGAAGGAGACCTGGCCGCCGTCCGGGCGGCTCACCGTCGCCCACCACTCCTTGGTCGTGGCGCGGTGGTCCGGGTACTCGTAGCCCTGGGAGAGCATGAGCGTGGAGCCGTCCGGCAGCGTGGTGACGCTGCAGGAGTCCAGGTTGGCGAGCCTGAGGTCCGTCGGGCAGGAGCGCTGCTGCTCCTGGCCCTTGTAGAACTTCTGGACCGAGACGCTCATCAGGGACTTGCCCTGGCCGTCGTCGAAGACCAGCTGGGCGTACGGGGTCGTGCTCTTCTCGGTGCCCTCGCCCTTGGCCTCCGTCACCTCGCCCTTGGGCAGCAGCGCCTGGAAGGCGGCCAGCATCTCCTTGTCGGTGACGGGGGCGGCCGGCGCCGCCGCCTTGGTCGCGGCCGCGGTGGCGGCCGGGGTCGCGGTCAGGGGGGCGGCGCCCGCGCCGCTCGTCGCCGGGGCGGCCGCGGCCTCGGCCGGGGCGGCGACCGGGGAGCCGCCGGTGGCGCCGGAGAGGTAGAACGCGCCGGTGCCGACCAGGGCCAGCGCGGCGGCGCCGCTCACCACGGCGGCGGCGGACCGGCGGCGCCAGCGGCGGCGGCCGAGGTCCAGGCCGCCGGCCGCCAGGCCCGCGCGCTCGGAGCGGAAGGCCTCGCCGGTGCGGCTCATCGCGTAGAGCAGGTCGTCCTCGAACGTGTCCGGTTCGGACATGGTTGATCACCGTCTCTTCGGTTCGGATGTCGTCGGTCGGGTGTCGAACGGGGCTCAGCGGGTGGCCAGTTCGGCCAGGGAGTCGCCGAGCAGGGTGCGCAGCCGGGCCAGGGCCCGGGTCGTGCGGGTGCGGACCGCGCCGGAGGAGGCGCGCAGCACCTCGGCGGTCTCCTCGACGCTGCGGTCCTCCCAGTAGCGCAGGACCAGCACCGCCCGGTCCTTGGCCGGCATCCGGCCGAGCGCGTCGAGGAGGGTCAGCCGCAGCGTGCTGTCGGCCTCCCGGCCCTCGGGCTCGGGCAGGTCGCCGGTGGGGCGCTCGGTGCTGGAGCGGCGGCGCTGCTGGGCCAGGAAGGTCCGCACCATGACGGTGTGGACGTAGGCCGCCGGGTTGTCGATCCGGTGCCACCCGCCCGTCCAGGCGCTGCGCCGCCAGAGGACGTACATCCGGCCGAGGGCCTCCTGCACGAGGTCCTCGGCGTGGTGGGTGTCGCCGCTGGTCAGCAGGCAGGCCGAGCGGTACAGCTGACCGGTCCGGCTGGACACGAGCTCCAGGAACTCCGCGTCCTTGGCCTCCCGGCCCGCCCCGATCCGCCTCATCTGCGCTGTCCCCCATGGCTCGTGGTCGCTGACACCTCTTGGATGCGGCGACCGGCGCGGGATGTTACAGCCGGGTCGGGGCGACTTTGGGGGAGCACGGTCTGGGGGGCGGCTCCGTGAGGGTGGCCGGGCGGGGGCGGGCGGCCGGGTCAGCCGGCGGTGCGGCGCCGGTGGTCGCGCAGGACGACGCCGCCGCCGATCAGCAGCGCGACGAGCAGCGCGCCCGCGCCGAGCACGTAGGTCGCGGTGCGGCGGTCGCGGTCGGCCCGGGTCTCGCCGAGGCCGGCCGGGCGGGGCACGACCGGGACGGCGGCGAGGCGCACGGGCGCGTCCGGCGAGGCCTGCGCGGGCGGGTCGTCCGGGGCCTTGGTGACGGCCCGCACCGGGTCCACCACGCCCCAGCCGATGAAGCGGTTCGGGCCGTGCTCGGTGCGCTGCGCGGTCTGCTCGATCCAGGCCCGCACCTGGGCGGCGCTCCAGCCGGGGTGGGCGCCGATCAGCAGCGCGGCCAGCCCGGAGACGTACGGGGCGGCGAAGCTGGTGCCGCTGTCGGCGCACTGGCCGCCGCCCGGGACGGTGGAGAGCACGCCGACGCCGGGCGCGGCGACCTTCACGAAGTCGCCGTACTGGGAGAAGGAGGCGCGCTCGTCGTTGCGGTCGGAGGCGCCGACGGCGAGGACGGTGGGGAAGGCGCCCGGGTAGGTGTCGCCCTCCCGGCCGTCGTTGCCGGTGGAGGCGACCACCACGGCGCGGTTCGCCTCGGCGTACTCGACGGCGGTCTTCAGCTCGGCGTAGCCGGTGAAGCCGGTGGTGTCCGCGCCGCGGACGTCCTGCGAGATGTTGACGACGCGCGCGCCGGCCCGGACGGCCTGGGTGACGGCGGCGGCGAGGGTGGCGACGTCGCCGTTGCCCGCGCTGTCGTTCTGCCGGATCGACAGGATCCTCGCGCCCGGGGCGAGTCCGACGAAGCCGGTCCGGTCGGAGCGGGCGGCGGCGATGATGCCCGCCACCTTGGTGCCGTGGCCGACCTGGTCGTCCTTGCCGCCGCCCTCGACCCGCTTGCCGCTCTCCCGGTCGACCAGCAGGCTGCCGCCGTCCGCGACCCGGCCGGCCAGCTGCGGGTTGCGGTCGTCCACGCCGGTGTCGACGACCGCGACGGTGACGCCCTCGCCGGTCGTGCGGCCGTGCTGCCACAGTTCGTCGAGCAGCAGCCGCTGCAGCGCCCACGGCACGACCTGCACGTCGGGCGCGGGGGACGGGCAGTCCCCGGCGGCGGCCACGCCGGGGCCGTCGGCGCGCGCCGGGGCGGCGGCCGGACCGGCCAGCACCGCGAACGCGGCCAGGGCCGCGGCCGTCCTGCGGTACCCGCGTGCGGACACCCTGCCTCCCCTCACGTCGTCCGGCCGCACCCGCGCGCAGGGGCGGGCGCCCGGGATCCGGGCACCCGCCCCGCGCGTCCGTCCCTCCCGCCGGGAGGAGCGGTCAGGTCCAGGCGTTGGTGTTCTTGGTCTCGGTGGCGCGGTAGCCGTGCGCGGCGGACTCCAGCGCGGCCGCGATCTGCGCGCAGGCCTGCTGGAGGTCGGCGGCCTTGGCGTCCCACTTCGCCTGGTGGGCCCGGTAGCCCTGCTGGGCCGCGCCCTCCCAGCTCGCGGAGATCTTGGTGACGCCCTGCCTGAGCTCCTGCAGCAGGTGGTCGATCTGGGCGGCCGAGGCCTTGACCTGCTCGGCGGCGCTGTGGACGGCGTCGAAGTTGACGAGGATCCGGTCGGTCACGATGTCTCCCAATCGAGGATGCGGGCAGTTCGCGGTGCGGTGATCGGTGTCCGGCCCGGAAGGCGGGCCGGGGGCGGCGATCAGCCCTGGGCGCCGCTGAACTGCTGCTGCTGCTGGGCCTCGGTCTCCGCGTAGTACTTGGTCGTCAGCTCGATCGCGTCCTTGATCGCCTTCAGCGACCCGTTGAGGGCGTCGATGTCCTCGTTGAACCGGTGCTGGAGCGCCTTGTAGGCCTCGGCCGCCTGGCCTGCCCAGCCGGCACCGACGTGCTCCACCGTGTTGTTGAGCTTGGTGCGCTCCTGGCCGATCTTGCCGATGACCTCCTCGATGTGCCTCGCGAAAGCCTGCATCTCCTGCGCGGTCATCGTGAACTGGTTGGCACTCAATGCTCCACCGTCCCCCAACAGACAGACACTCCATGACCGACGGGCCGTCCGACCCGACGGGTCATCACCCCTGTGATGTCCAGGAGCACTGTAGTCGGCATACGCAGCTCACCCAACTCCGAACGGAGAGTAGTCATCGGACCGTGACAGCGGCCCCGGCGGGCCCACAACTCCCGCTGGGCACACGGCCGATCACGCGTTCTGCTGCTGCGCCGCGGCCTTCGCGCTGAGCGGCGGGCCGGCCGGCACCAGGTCCGACCACTCGCGGGGGACCGGCAGCGGCTGGACCCCCTGGTAGCCGAGGCGCGCCTGGTTGCCGCCGGGCTCGTCCGGCTGTTGCGGCGCCTCCGTCCGGTCCGGAGCCGCCGGGCCCGCCGTACTCGGCCGGGGCGGGGACGACGCGGGGGCACCGCCCCGGCCCGGTTGGGCTCCCGGCGGGGCCGACGGACCCCGGCCGCCGTCGCCGTTGGCGGGCACCGAGTAGCGCAGGCCCGTCTCGGTGATCAGGAAGTCGGTGCCGGAGCCGCCCGCGCCGTTGTCCGTCGCGCGGTAGAACAGCCCGTGGCCGGGCGTCACGTGGGCCGCACCCGCGCCGTTGTCGTACTGCGCCGGGTACTCCGGGCCCGCCCACACGCTGCGCTTCGGGGTGCGGCCGTCCTCGGCGACGCCGTCGAAGGTGCTGCACACGACGGTGCGCGCGTCCTGCCGGTCCTGCCGGTCGTTCACCGGCGCACCGGACTTGAGCGGCCAGTCGCCGTCCCCCGCGTTCGGCAGCGGGGTGGCCGTGCCGAAGCTCGCCTGGTCGGACGGGGTCATCTCGTCGTTGCGGGGCTGCTTGTCCGGGTCGTACCGGTACAGCATCTGGTACGCCGGGTTCTGCCGGATCAGCTCCGCCTGGAACGGCGTCACCAGGAACAGCCGGTCCCGGCCGACGACGTAGTTGCGGTCCCGGTAGTGCACCAGCCGGCCGATCCTGCGGTCGGCCTGGTTCTCCAGCGCCACCGTGGAGTTGGCGCCCTGGCTGTCCGCGGCCCCGTCGACCCGCGGGAAGACGACGGCGCTGCCGGGCAGCAGGGTGTCCAGCCACTCGCGCTTGACCGGCTGCGGCACCGCGTTCGGCCCGAAGACCGCGGTGATCAGCGACTTCCGCTCGCGGTCGTCCGCCTGCGGGGAACCGATCCGGTGCCGGCGGCCCTGCGCGTCGACCAGGTAGACCCCCGCGTCCCCCGGCCCGGCCCCGGCCGCGGCGGTGACCTGCTGGTCCGCCGCCTGCCGGACCAGCAGCAACTGGTCCGGCCCGAGCACCCGGCCCTTGGCGCCCAGCGTCGCGGCGTCCGCGCCCGCCGCCACGAACAGCGCCTGGTCGACGGTCTCCTGCCTCGCGTCCGAACCGGGGCGGTCGCACACCGACCACTTCATCGCCCGGCTCACGTTCTCCTTGCCGGGCAGCTTGTCCGGGGCGTACGGGATGCCGATCGTCGGACCGTGGTTCGGGTAGCGGTCGAGCACGTCGTCGTCGACGACCACCACCTTCGCGCCGGCCGGCAGCACCAGCCGCGCCGAGGACATGTTCAGCACCTGGTGCAGGCGCTTCGTCCGCCCGTCCGGGTCCGTCAGCACCACGTACCGGGTGGTCGACCCCTTGCCCTGGACCACGTTCCGCCCGTCGTCCCAGTGCAGCGGGGCGCTCGGGCGGAACACCCCCCACACCCCGAACCCGGCCACCACCACCGCCCCGACGACCAGACCCGGCAGCACCGCCCGCAGCGGACGCGGCGCGTCCTCTTCGCCGCCCCCGCCACCCGGCAGCAGGAAGGCGCCCACCATCCGCCTGCGGGCGAAGGTGTACGCGTTCAGCTCGTCCCGCCGCGATGCCATCCTCGTCGTCTCCCCTGTCCGACCGGCCCTGCCCCCGAGTCCGCCATCGCGGGCGAGAACGCGCTCGAACCCTCTACGATGCGGCAGCGGACGATGAGTACCGTACGGGCACGGTCCGTTGACGAGCCAGCGGCCTGTCAACCGAGCAGTGGGGGTCAGCCGGGGGATGCCAAGCCAGACCGCTCCGGGACGACGTGGCACGGCATCGGGCGGGCAGCCGCCCGCCGACGGCGGACGACCCGCCGCGGTCCGCGTCCACCCGTCGTCCGCACTGCCCGGCGGCCGCCGGCTGCTCCGTCGACTCGTGCTGGTCGAGGCCGCCCTGGCCCTCGTCGCGATCGGCTGGACGATCGGCCGGACGGCCACCGCCGTACTCGGCGCACTCGGCCTCGCCCTGGTCCTGGCCGGCCTCGTCCCGCTGCGCGGCCGGACCCTCCCGGAGCTCATCTCGGACCGATCCGCGCTCAGGTCCCGGCTCAGGGTGGCCAGTTCGACCCTGCCGCCGCCGGGCGCCGACCCGACGCTCGCCCCGGTGCTGGAACTCGAACCGGCCCTGCGCACGTACACCCACGCCGCCGAGGCCGACTTCGGCGGACGGACGGTGCGCCGCGAGACCGGCATGATCGGCGACGGCACCTACCTCGGCTCGGTGCTGCTGGTCCGGTCCAGGGACCGGCCGCTGCGCCCGGCGCGCGGCGACCGGCCGCTCCCGCTGGACGTCCTGTGCTCGGCGCTGCGGGTCGACGACATCACCCTGGAATCCGTCCAGCTGGTGCAGTACACCCAGCCCGCCCCCGCCCCGCACCTGCCCGGGCAGTCGCTCGCCGCCCGCGCCCACCGCGAGCTGCCCGGCGGCGCCACGACCCCCGCGCTGCGGCTCACCTGGGTGGCGCTCAAGCTCGACCCGGAGCGCGCCGCCACCGCCGTCCGGGCCCGCGGCGGCGGCGAGGAGGGCGCCCGCAGGGCGCTCCAGCGGGTGACCGACCAGCTCGCCGGGCGGCTCGACGGCGCCGGGTTCCGCGCGACGGTGCTGGACGAACGCGAGCTGATCACCGCCCTCGCCACCGCCGCGTGCGCCAACCCGCTCGCGGCGGCCGGGCTCCAGGGCAGCGGCGGCGGCACCGGCGCCACCCGCCGGACCCGGGAGGGCCGCCGCCACTGGCGGATCGACGACCGCTGGCACTGCACCTACTGGATCTCCCGCTGGCCCCGCCTCGGCCACCCCGGCGAGCCGCCCCTGCCCGAGCTGGTCAACCGGCTCACCGGCGCCCCCGCACTGGCCGGCACCCTCAGCCTCACCCTCGGGCACGCCAGCGGCGGCTCCGTCACCCTCGCCGGCCACCTGCGGCTGACCGGACGCGACGAGGCCGAACTCGCCGCCACCTGCCGCGAGGTGGAGTCCCGCGCCCGGGACGCCGGCCTCGGCCTGAGCCGGCTCGACCTGGAACAGGCGCCCGGCGTCCTCGCCACCCTGCCGCTGGGAGGAACCGCCTGATGGCCCACCCGACCCGTCCGCTCCCCGCCACCGCGCGGCCGCGCCCCCGGCCGCGGATCCTGCCCGGCTTCGGCCTCCGCGGCCCCCGCCGGGACAAGCACGTGCTGGCCGCCGCGGACCTGGGCGCGCTGGCCCTCCCCGTCGGCGACGACGGCGTGCCGATCGGCGTGGACGTCCAGGGCCGGCCCTCGGTGCTGGGGCTCTTCCGGCCCGGCGCCCACGACCTGGTGCTCGTCGGCGGCCTGTGGACGGCCCGGCTGATCGCCCTGCGGGCCGCCTCGACCGGCGCGCGCGTCGCGGTGGAGACCGCCCGCCCGCAGGCCTGGAGCGCGCTGGCGCGGGCCGCGGGCGGCGGGCAGCCCTGCGTGACCGTCCACCAGGCCGGCCGGCTCGGCCCGCAGGGCGCGTCCGTCACCTCGCCGGTGCTGGTGGTGCGCGACCTCACCGCCCGCCCGCCGCGCAGCCGGCTGTCCGCCACGCCCTGGCAGACCACGCTGACGGTGCTGCCGTGGCTGCTCCCGGAGGCCGCCCGGCTGGTCGGCGCCGCCGACCTCGTCGGGGTGCAGCGGGTCCAGCCGGAGGAGGCCGGGATCCTGCGGCACGCGCTGTCGCTGCCACCGGAGGACGTCGCCGCGCTGCCCGCCCTCGGCGACGACCTGACGCTCTGGACGACGCGGATGCACCGTCAGTACGTTCGGGCCGTGGCCGGGCAGGCGGAGCTGCAGCTCCTGGGCGCGCCGCGCCGGGTGGACCCGCCCGCCTGAGCCGTGCGGCCGACCGGCCGGGATCGGAGTCCGCCTACAACGACGTCGGCCGTACGGCCTAGTCTTGAGGCGGTAACGGCACCGCTGAACAAGCGGCGGCGAACACGAGGGAGCCCTAGTGAGCAGCGATCGGGACGGCGTCTACGTCGGCCACAACGCGGCGGAGGACGACGACGACTGGTCCGACGCCCCCGACTACACTCCCCCGTCCTGGTACGTGCGGACGGACGGCGCGGCGGGCCCGGCCGAGCCGGCGGCTCAGGGCGCCCCTGATCCGGAGGGCCCGGCCCAGGCCCAGGCCCAGGCCGTCGTGCCGCCGCCGGCTCCGGCTCCGGCCCCGCTGTCCTTCCCCGCTCCGGTGAGCGAGCCCGCACCCGCCCACGCGCACGCCCCCGTCGCCGAGCAGCCGCCCGCACCCGCCCCGATCCCGGTGGCCGCGCCCGGGCCGGCGCCCGCCCCGGCCGAGGCCCCGCACGCCGCCTTCCCCCCGCCGGCCCCGGTCCGGCACGAGCAGCCGCCGGCCGTCGCCCCGGGCTGGCCCCCGGCGGCCCCGGTCGCGCACCAGCAGCCTGGCCCGGCCGCGCCGCAGCCGTACGCGGACCCGCAGCCGTTCCCGGACCCGCAGGCCGCCATGCCGCCGGTGCAGCCCGGCCCGCCGGCCCCGCCGCCGTCGTTCGCGCAGCCGCCCGCAGCCCCGCAGGACCCGCAGGACCTGCAGGCCGCCGCGTGGGCCGCCCAGCAGGCCGCGGCCCAGGCGCAGCCCGTCCAGCCGCAGCAGCCCGTCCAGCCGCAGCCGCAGCCCGCACCGGCACAGCCCGCCCCGGCACAGCCCGCTCCGCCGACCGCGCCGGTCGACCCGCGCCAGGGCGGCTGGCCGCAACCCGCCGCCTACCAGCAGCCCGCCCCGCCGGCCCAGCCCGGCCCCGCGCAGCCCTGGCCGCAGCAGGCCGGCGCCCCGGCGCCCGCCGGGTTCCCGCAGGGCCCCGCCCCGCAGCAGGCCGCGCACGGCGCCCCGCTCGGCTACACGGCCGCCGTCGAGCTGTCCTCGGACCGCCTGCTGCGCAGCCAGCCCAAGCAGCAGCGCCAGCAGCCGCGGTTCCAGTTCGGCGGCAAGGCCGCGGCGGCCGAGAAGGGCCGCAAGCTGGAGATCATCCGCACGCCGGTGATGAGCTGCTACAAGATCGCCGTGATCAGCCTCAAGGGCGGCGTCGGCAAGACCACGACCACCACCGCGCTCGGTGCGACGCTGGCCAGCGAGCGCCAGGACAAGGTGATCGCGATCGACGCCAACCCGGACGCCGGCACCCTCGGCCGCCGGGTCAAGCGCCAGACCGGCGCGACCATCCGCGACCTGGTGACGGCCATCCCGCACCTGCGCAGCTACATGGACATCCGTCAGTTCACCTCGCAGGACCTGCACTCGGGCCTGGAGATCCTGGCGAACGACGTCGACCCGGCCGTCTCGACCACCTTCAACGACTCGGACTACCGCCAGGTCATCGACGTGCTGGGCCGCCAGTACCCGATCATCCTGACCGACTCCGGCACCGGCCTGCTGTACAGCGCGATGCGCGGGGTGCTCGACCTGGCCGACCAGCTGATCATCGTCTCGACGCCCAGCGTGGACGGTGCCTCCAGCGCCTCCACCACGCTCGACTGGCTCTCCGCGCACGGCTACGCGGACCTCGTCCAGCGCAGCATCACGGTGGTCTCCGGGGTGCGCGAGACCGCCAAGCTGATCAAGGTCGAGGACATCGTGGCGCACTTCCGGACGCGCTGCCGCGGCGTCATCGTGGTGCCGTTCGACGAGAGCCTGGCGGCCGGCGCCGAGGTCGACCTCGACATGATGCGCCCCAAGGTCCGCGAGGCGTACTTCGAGCTGGCCACCCTGGTCGGCGAGGACATCATCCGGGCCCAGCAGGCCGCCCAGCAGCAGGGCGGCTGGCAGCAACAGGCCCAGCAGCAGGCGCCGCAGCAGCCGTACGCGCAGCAGCAGCCCGGCCAGCCGCAGCCCTACCAGGCCCCCGCCCAGCCGTATCCGGCACCGGCCGCCCAGCCGGCCCCGGGCACGCCGTGGGCGCCGCAGCCCGGCCAGACCCCGCCGCCGGGGACCTACGGCTACCCGCAGCCCGGCCAGACCCCGCCGCCGGGGACCTACGGCTACCCGCAGCCGGGCCAGACGCCGCCCCCCGCCGGGTACGGCTACCCGCAGCCCCACCCCGGCGGCGCGCAGCCGCCCGCGCCGGCGTGGCCCCAGCCCGCCGCCCCGCACCCGGCCCCGCCGGCGGAGCCGGACGGGTACCAGCCGCCCCCCGGCTACGGCTACCCGCCGCAGCCCCCGCAGTGACGCCGAAGGGCCCGCCGACCAGGTCGGCGGGCCCTTCTCGCACAGGCCGGGCCCTACGCACGGGCCGGGCCCTACGCACGGGCCGGGTCTTTCGTACCGGCCGGGCGGCGCGGCTCAGGCGCCGTCGGTCAGCTCGCGGGCCTGCTTGACGTCGTCGGCCATGCGGACCAGCAGCGCCTCGATCGAGTCGAACTTCTCCATCCCGCGCAGGTACGCCAGGAAGTCGACGGCCACGTGCAGCCCGTACAGGTCCAGGCCGACCCGGTCGATGGCGTACGCCTCGACGGTGCGCGCCGTGCCGTCGAACGTCGGGTTGGTGCCCACCGAGATCGCGGCCGGCATCCTCTCGCCGTCGGCGGTCAGCCAGCCCGCGTACACGCCGTCGGCCGGGATCGCGCTGTGCGCCACCGTCTCCACGTTGGCGGTCGGGTAGCCGAGCTCACGCCCGCGCTGCGCCCCGCGCACCACGACGCCCTCGACCCGGTGCGGACGGCCGAGCACCTCGCCGGCCCCGGCCATGTCGCCCGTCTCGACCAGGCGGCGGGTCAGCGTGGACGAGAACGGCTCGCCCGCGCCGGCCGCACCGCTCACCTGGAGGTCGACCACCTCGACGTCGAACCCGGCCGCCCGGCCCAGCTCGGTGAGCAGCGCCACGTCACCGGCGGCCCGGTGCCCGAACCGGAAGTTGGGGCCCTCGATGACGACGCGCGCGTGCAGCGCGTCCACCAGCACCTGCCGGACGAACGTCTCCGGCGACTCCTGCGACAGCTCCGGGGTGAACGGCAGCACCAGCACGGCGTCCACGCCGAGGCCCGCGATCAGCTCGGCGCGCCGGGCCTGCGGGGCGAGCAGCGCGGGGTGGCTGCCCGGGCGGATGACCTCGCGCGGGTGCGGGTCGAACGTGACGACGACGGACGGGACGCCGAGCTCGCGGGCCCGCTCGACCGCCCGTCCGATGATCAGCTGATGTCCGCGGTGCACCCCGTCGAACGAGCCGATGGTGACGACGCTGCGTCCCCAGTCACCGGGGATCTCCTCCAGGCCACGCCAGCGCTGCACCCTGACCGCTCCTTGTTCCCTACGGCGCGTACCTTCTGTACGCTCAAACGCTCAAAACCCGAACCCCTATAGCGTGCCATGCGCCTGCCCCTGCTCAGGCACCGGAATGCGGGTTGAGCGCACCACACGTTCGAACGGTGCCCGCTCCGCCTCCGCGGCGGCGTACTGCGGGTCCCGCCCGGCCGTCACCAGGGCCCGCATCCGGGCCAGCCGGGGGCCGTCCGGCGGAGTCGGGGCGGCGTCCTGCGGCCACTGCGCCAGCAGCTGGGCGAACGCCGCCGAACGGCCCGCGCAGCGCACCAGCAGGTCGTCCGCGGCCGGCAGCCCGGGGGTCGCCCGGGCCAGCACCGCACGGGCGCGGGCCGGCTTCTCGGCCGCGCAGTGGTCGGCCAGCCGCTCGACGGCGGCGGTCAGCACCGCCGGGTCGTTCTCGGCGGCCAGCAGGGTGTCGAGCAGCTCGCAGCGCAGCGCGTCGGCGGCCGGATCGGCCACCGGCACCGACAGCACCTCGGCGAACGGCTGCCGGACCGCCGCCGCCCGCGCGGCCAGCGCACCGCCCAGCAGCAGCCGCAGCTCCAGCCGGGCGGCCGGGCCCGTGACGGCGGCGCGCTCCAGCCGGCGGCCCAGGTAGTCGGCGGCGACCGGCCCGGCCAGCGCGGGGCGCTCCCGCAGCAGCCGGGCGGCCAGCTCGGCGCCCCGCCGGGTGGCGACCGGGGCGCCGGCGTCGGCGAGCACCCGCAGGGTCTCGGCGACGGGCGCGCGCGGCTCCGCCAGGCGGTCGGCGAGCGCGGCCAGGACCGGCTCCGGGTCGCTCTCCAGGGCCGGGGCCAGCGCCCGCGGGGTCAGGAACCCGTCGGTGCCCGCCCGGTGGAGCTCCAGCGCGGCCGGGAGGTACCCGGCCCGGCTCCGCGGATCGCCGACCAGAAGCGCCAGCGCGGCGCCGTGCAGCGCGGGTTCGTCCTCGCGGGCGAGCAGGGCCAGCGCGGTGTGGTGCAGCAGCTCGGGCCCGGCCCCGGACGCGTGCGGGGCGACGCGCAGCGCGTGCACGGCGGCGGCGACGTGCCGCTCGGGCCGCCGGTCGTGGCTCCAGCGGTCCACCGCGCGGCACAGCGCCGACGGCTCCTCGGCGGCGAGCACGGTGAGCAGCGCGTCCGCCCCGGGGTGGGCGGCGTCGGCCAGCGCGTCGGCCAGCTCGTCCAGGGCGAGCCTGCGGTGGGCGTGGAGCAGGTCGTGGGTGAGGTCCGCGACGGACCTGCCGGGGGCACCGGGCAGGCCGCGCCGGTCGTCGAACCACGCGCAGAGCAGCGGGAACACGGCCGCCGGGTCCGCGCGCAGCCGCCCGGCGACCGCCGCGAGGAACGGCTGCCCGGGACCGTCCGCGACCACCAGGCGCCGCAGCAGGGCGAGTTCGTCCTCGACGGACAGCCCGAGCCCGGTCCAGAACGCCGCGCCGAACCGGCCCAGCCCGTCCGCCGGGAGCGCGTCGAACCCGCCGTCCCGCACGGCGCGCTCGGCGATCCGGCCGGCCAACTGCTCCAGCAGCGCGCGGTGTTCGGCGACGTCCGGACTGGCCGCCAGCCCGGCCGCGAGCAGCCGGCCCGCCCACCAGGCCGGTTCGCCGCCCGGTGGGCGCAGGTCCAGCGCCCGCCACAGCCGGTGCAGCCACGGGTCGAGGGCCGGCGCGCCCCACGTGTCGGCCACCCGGCGCAGCGCCGCCGCCACCGGGCCGATCCGGTGCCGGGCCACCGCGCGCGCCCCGGCCGCCGGGCGGGCGTCCTCGTCCTCCCGGTCCTCCCGGTCCTCCCCGAGCAGCAGCCGCAGCGCCGCGTCCAGGTCGAGGTGCAGTCCCTGCAGCCAGTCCCCGAACTCCCCGTGCGCGAACCGGACCCCGGGCCCGGCCGGCACGAACAGGCCCTCCGCGAGCACCGCCCCCGCCCAGCCGCCCGCCACCGGGAACAGCTCCTCGAACCCGGCCCGGTCCAGCCCGCCCTGGTCCGCGCCGAGCATCCGCCGGGCCGCCTCGTGCACCCGCCCGGCCACCGCCGCGGCCGTCCGCCGCACCCGCCCGGCGGACGGCCCGGCCGGGCGCACCGCGCCCTTGCGGTGCGCCCCGGGGCGGCGCGTCCGGCCCTCGCCGGCCGGCCACAGCGCCAGCTGCTGCGCCACCCGCAGGCAGCGCAGGTCGAGGTACGCGCCGAACAGTTCGCCCCGGTCCGCGGGCTCCCCCGCCAGCTCCAGCGCCCACAGCTCGCCGGCCAGTCGCACCGCCAGCGGGTGCCGCGCGTCGGCGGCGCCCGGCCGGCCCGGCGGCAGCCCGTACCGGCGCCGGACGCGCGCCGCCGCCTCGGCCGGCAGCGGCCCGAGGCGGTGCACGGCGAGGCTGGGCGGCGCCGGGCGGACCACCCGTACGGTCGGGGCGCTGGCCAGGTCGCCGTTCGCGGCCTCCTGGTGCGCTTCATCGCGGTGCCGGTCGTCGGCGGGGCCGTCGTCGCCCGGCTCGCTCCACTCCCCCGCGGCCGGGGTCTGCCAGTTCTCCTCCCCGCACGCCGTCAGCAGCCGGGCCCCGCAGCCCGTCAGCCACTCCCCCGCGGCCCGCAGCCAGGCCGCGCCCGGCGCCACGGGGGCCTCCTCCGGCCCGTCCAGGACGACCAGCAGCGGCCGCCCCGCCGCCGCGCACAGGGCTGCGACGGGCTCCGGCGCGGGCGCCGCGACGCCCAGTTCGGCCGCCGCCCCGGCCAGTGCCCGCTCCAGCGGCTCGGCGAGCGACCGGTCCCCGGCCCGCAGGTCCGCGCCGCGCAGCCAGAGCGTGGGCAGCGGGCGGGCGCCGTCGGTGCGGCGCACGGCGAGGGCGGCGAGCTCGGTGCTGCGACCGCTGCCCGGCGCGCCGACGAGGACGGTGACGGTGGCCGTCGGCGCGGCCCCGGCGAGGCCGTCCGGCCGGTCGACCCGGTCGGCGGCGAGCCCGGCCACCCGGCCGGGACCGGCCCCGGCGGAGCCCAGCTGGACGCCGGCCAGCCGCAGCACCCCGGCGAGGTTGAGCGCGGGCCCGTACGCGGGCACCGCCGCCGCGTTGCGCGCCGTCAGCCCGGCCAGCTCCGGCGCGGGCGCCACCCCGCCGGCGGCCGGCACCGCCGGCAGCGCGCCGCCGTGCCACGGACCGCCCAGCGCGGGCGCGGCGAGCCCGACCACCGCGCCGCTGCGGGCGTCCAGCACCGGCGACCCGGCCGGCACGGCGACGCCCCCGACCACGGGGACGTCGAGCAGCAGCACCCCGCGCAGCAGGTGGACGCGGTCCGGCGCCGCGTACCCCGCGCCCGTCACCCCGAGCACGCCGCAGCGCAGGCCCACCACCCGTCCGTCCTCGCCGGCGAGCGCGGGCAGCAGCACCTGGCACCCGGCCCCCGCGGCGGCGACCGGCAGCGGCGGCACCGGCAGGCCGCCGACCGCGTCGGTGCGCAGCAGCGCCAGCCCGTGCCCCGGCAGCGGCAGCACGCTGTCCGGGCCGAGCACCCGGGTCTGCCCGCCGGGGGTGTGCAGCACCACCCGGTCCAGGCCCGCGACGCACTCGTGGGAGGTCAGCACGGTGCCCTGCGGGTCGGCGACGAACCCTAAGCCGTGCAGCCGCCCGTTGAGGTCGCGGATCCGCAGCAGGTACCGCCCCGGATCGCCCGCCGTGTCGCCGTCCAGGAATCCCGGCATGCGCCTGTCCTCCCCCGTGAAAGCGTCCCTCGTCCGACGCCCGGAGACCTGCCCGTCCCGGGGACGGCCCGACCGCCCACGCGCCGCTCACCACCGGCTTTCACCTCGCGCGCTCCCACGGACGAATGAACCCCCGCCGGAAGGCTCCGACGGGGGTTTCGGTTCGAGAAGGGGGCGTCAGCCGACGAACACCGCCACGGGCTTCGCCTGCCCGCCCTGCTCCTCGACCAGCGCGAGGAAGCGCCCGTCCGGCCCGAACACGGCGATCGGCCCGTCCACGCCCATGCCGGGCGCCTTGAGCCGGGCGCCGTGCGACAGCTTCTCGGCCTGCGGGGCGTCGAGGTCCCAGCGCGGGAAGGCGGCCGCCGCCGCGTCCGCGATCGGCATGACCTCCAGCCCCGCGGCGGCCTCGCCGGTGACCGCGGCCTCCAACTGCTCCAGGGTCCGTGCCGACTCCACCGAGTACGGCCCCACCTTGGTGCGCCGCAGCGCGGTCAGGTGCCCGCCGACGCCGAGCCCGGCGCCGAGGTCCCGGGCCAGCGCCCGGATGTAGGTGCCGGAGGAGCACTCGACGGTCACGTCCAGATCGATCACCGGCGTGCCGTCCTCGGCGACCGCGGCGCGCTGGTCGTGCACGGTGAAGGAGTGGATCGTCGTCGGCCGGGCCGCGAGCTCGAACTCCTCGCCCTCGCGCACGCGCGCGTACGACCGCTTGCCGTCGATCTTGATCGCGCTGACCTTGGACGGCACCTGCATGATCTCGCCGGTCAGCGCCGCGATCCCGGTGTCGATCGCCGCCCGCTCCACCCCGTCCGCCGGGGTGGAGGAGGTGACCTCGCCCTCCCGGTCGTCGGTGATCGTGGTCTGGCCGAGGCGGATCGTCGCCTCGTACGTCTTGGCGGTGAGCATCAGGTGGCCGAGCAGCCGGGTGGCCCGCTCGACTCCGATCACCAGCACGCCGGTGGCCATCGGGTCGAGCGTGCCGGCGTGGCCGACCTTCCGCGTCCCGGCCAGCCACCGCAGCTTGGCGACCACCCCGTGCGAGGTGATGCCCTCCGGCTTGTCGACGATCACCAGGCCGTCGGGGCCGGTGCCTTTGCGCTTCATCGGGTTCTTTCTCTCAAACAACGGTCACAGCATGATCACACGCGGGACGTTCAGCGCATCGGCCGCAGGGCGTCCCGGAACCGCCCGACCACGGCGGTCACGTCCGCCCGGGCGCTGAACCCGGCCGCGTAGACGTGCCCCCCGCCGCCGAGTTCGGCGCAGGCCGCGGCGACGTCCACGGCGCCCTTGGAGCGCGAGGAGCCGCGCAGCGTCCCGTCCGGGTCCTGCTTGAGCACCAGCGCCACCTCGGCCTCGGCCGGGCGGCGCAGGATGTCGATGAGCCCCTCGATCTCCTCGATCGTGACGCTGAACAGCACGAGGTCCTGGTAGGGCACCCAGGTCCACACGAGTCCCAGTCCGCCCGCGGCGTCCGGCTCGTAGACCGCCCGGTCGAGGGCGCCCGCGAGCACCTTGAGGTAGCCGAAGGAGGAGGTGTCCCACAGCTGCCGGGAGATCAGGTCGTGCCGGATGCCGGTGGCCAGCAGCCGCCCGGCGAGTTCGTGGGTGGCGGGCGTGGTGGCCCGGTACTTGAACGAGCCGGTGTCGGTGGCGACGCCGGTGTAGAGGCAGGCGGCCAGGTCCTGGTCGAGCTCGACGCCGAGCCGCCGCAGCAGTTCGTCGACCAGCACGGCGGTGGCCGGCGCGGTCGGGTCGATCAGCTGGTGGGTGCCGAAGCCCGGGTTGGAGGCGTGGTGGTCGAGGACCACCAGCACGGGCGCGGCGAAGGCCTTGGCGTGCAGCAGGCCGAGCCGGCTCTCGGCGGCCACGTCGAAGCAGAGCACCAGCTCGGGGGTGTCCGGCACCTCGGCGGCCGGCACGATCAGCTCCTGGCCGGGCAGGAACGCGAGCGACTCGGGCACCACCTGCGGATCGTCGCCGAAGGAGACCCGCACGTCGTGACCGAGCCCGCGCAGCGCCAGCCCCGCCGCCAGGGCGGAGCCCAGGGCGTCGCCGTCCGGGCAGATGTGGCAGATCAGGTCGATCGTGCGGGCCCGCCCGATCTCGGCCACCACGGCCTGCCAGACCAGCTCGAAGCCGCTCTCCTCGGCCCGCGGCCCGGGGAGCACCGGCCCCTGGAGCGCGGAGCCCGCGAGCGCCGACCCCGGAAGCACCGCGAGGGCACCCTCCACCGCGCTGGTGGAGGACGCCCCCGTGGTCGAACCGGCCGCCGAACCGGCCTGCGCCGGCTCACCCGTCATGACTACTCGTCCTCGTCGTCACGCTCGGACGCCGGGACCTTGTACGGGTCCGCGTCGCCGGCGTAGGTCGCGCCCGCGGCCTGCGTGCGCACGGCCGCGTCGGAGTTGCGGGCCCGGTCGAGCAGGTCGTCGATGTTCCGGGCGTTCTCCGGCAGGGCGTCCGCGACGAAGGTCAGCGACGGGGTGAAGCGCACCCCGGTCTGCTTGCCGACCTCCGAGCGGAGCACGCCCTTGGCGCTCTCCAGCGCGGCCGCGGTGGCCTCGCGCTCGGTGTCGTCACCGAAGACGGTGTAGAAGACGGTGGCCTCGCGCAGGTCCCCGGTCACCCGGGTGTCGGTGATGGTCACGAACCCGAGCCTCGGGTCCTTGATCCGCCGCTCCAGGGTCTGGGCGACGACCACCTGGATGCGGTCGGCGAGCTTGCGCGCCCTTGCGGTGTCGGTCACGTTGCCTCCTCGTGCATTGGGCCCGGTACCCGGGCGAGCTGCCTGCCCGTCGGGGCCCACGCCCCAAAGTACCGGCCCGCGCCCGGCCTTGCGGGCGCTCTGGGTCCTGATCTGTGTGAGAACGGCGACTTCCGCCGGCGCGCTCCACAGGGGTCATTCGTCGTCGTCGTTGTGGTAGCGCCTCCTCGCGGCGAGGAGCTGCACCTCGGGGCGGCCGGCGACCAACCGCTCACAGCTGTCCAGGATCTCGGTGACGTACCCGGCTTCGCCGGACACCACCGCCAGACCGATCTCGGCCCGGCGGTGCAGATCCTGGTTCCCGGTCTCGGCAGCGCACACGCTGTACTTGCGCTGCAGTTCGGCCACGATGGGCCGCACGATCGAACGCTTCTCCTTGAGCGAGTGGACGTCGCCCAGCAGCAGGTCGAAGGTGAGTGTTCCCACGAACATGTGTGACAGGTCTCGCCGACCTGGAAGGCCTCGGGGGGACGGCCCGGACTCGGGCCGGCACCGCGTCTGTTGACTACCCCGGACCCTACACAGCGAGACCGGGGCCGGTCGACGGAAATACCACCCGTCGACCGGCCCCGGTGACCAGCGACTACGCGCGCGGCTTCTCGCGCATCTCGTAGGTCTCGATGATGTCCTCGACCTTGATGTCGTTGAACGACCCCAGGGTCACACCGGCCTCGAAGCCCTCGCGGACCTCGGTCGCGTCGTCCTTGAAGCGGCGCAGGCCCTCGATCGAGAGGTTCTCCGCCACGACCTTGCCGTCGCGCAGCAGGCGGGCCTTGGCGTTGCGGCGGATGATGCCGTCGCGGACCAGGACACCGGCGATGTTGCCGAACTTGGAGGAGCGGAAGACCTCGCGGATCTCCGCGGCGCCGAGGCGCACCTCCTCGTACTCCGGCTTGAGCATGCCCTTGAGGGCGTTCTCGATCTCCTCGATCGCCTGGTAGATGACCGAGTAGTACCGGACGTCCACGCCTTCCTTGTCGGCCGCGGTACGCGCACGGCCTTCGGCGCGCACGTTGAAGCCGATGATGATGGCGTCCGAACCCATCGCCAGGTTGACGTCGGACTCGGTGATCGCACCCACGCCGCGGTGCAGGATGCGGAGCTCGACCTCCTCGCCCACGTCGAGCTTGACGAGGGCGTCCTCGAGGGCCTCGACCGAACCGGAGACGTCACCCTTGATGATGAGGTTGAGCTGCTCGATCTCGCCGGCGGCGATGGCCTTGTCCAGGTCCTCCAGGGACACCCGGACCCGACGCTGCGCGAAGGCGGCGTTGCGGTCGCGGGCCGAGCGCTTCTCGGCGATCTGACGGGCGGTGCGGTCCTCGTCGACGACGATGAAGCTGTCGCCGGCGCGGGGCACCGAGGTCAGACCGAGCAGCAGCACCGGACGGGACGGGCCGGCCTCGGTGAGGCTGTTGCCGTTCTCGTCCAGCATCGCGCGGACGCGGCCGTAGGCGTCGCCCACGACGATCGAGTCGCCGACGCGGAGCGTACCGCGCTGGACGAGCACGGTCGCCATGGCGCCGCGGCCCTTGTCGAGGTGGGCCTCGATCGCAATACCCTGCGCGTCCTGCTCCGGGTTGGCCCGCAGGTCGAGCGAGGCGTCGGCGGTCAGGACCACGGCCTCGAGCAGCTGCTCGATGTTCAGGCCCTGGCGCGCGGAGATGTCGACGAACATGGTGTCGCCGCCGTACTCCTCGGCCACCAGACCGAACTCGGTCAGCTGACCGCGCACCTTGGTCGGGTCGGCGCCCTCGACGTCGATCTTGTTGACGGCGACCACGATCGGCACGCCCGCGGCCTTGGCGTGGTTGAGCGCCTCGACCGTCTGCGGCATGACACCGTCGTTGGCCGCGACCACCAGGATCGCGATGTCGGTGGACTTGGCACCACGGGCACGCATGGCGGAGAACGCCTCGTGACCCGGGGTGTCGAGGAAGGTGATCGGACGCTGCTCGCCGTTCACCTCGGTGACGACCTGGTAGGCACCGATGTGCTGGGTGATGCCACCGGCCTCGCCGGCCACCACGTTGGACTTGCGGATCGCGTCCAGCAGGCGGGTCTTACCGTGGTCGACGTGACCCATGACGGTGACGACCGGCGGGCGCGGGGCCAGCTGGTCCTCGTCGCCCTCGTCGGCGCCGAAGTCGATGTCGAACGACTCCAGCAGCTCGCGGTCCTCGTCGTCCCGGCTGACGATCTCCAGCTGGAAGCCCATCTCGCCGGCCAGCAGCTCGAGGGTCGCGTCGGAGACCGACTGGGTCGCGGTGACCATCTCACCGAGGTTGAACATGACGGAGACGAGCGCGGCCGGGTTGGCGTTGATCTTCTCCGCGAAGTCCATCAGCGAGGCGCCGCTGGACAGGCGAACGGTCTGGCCGTTGCCGCGGGGCAGCATCACACCGCCGACGGACGGGGCCTGCATGGCCTCGTACTCCTGGCGCTTCGCCCGCTTCGACTTGCGGCCACGGGCCGGACGGCCACCGGGGCCACGGCCGAAGGCACCCTGCGTGCCACCACGGGCACCCGGGCCACCGGGACGACCGCCGAAGCCACCCGGACGGGCGCCGCCGAAGCCGCCACCGCCACCACCGGGGGCACCGCCACCCGGACGCGGGCCGCCGAAGCCGCCGCCACCGGCCGGACGCGAGCCCGGACCGGCCGGACGGCCCTGGAAGCCGGGACGGGCGCCGCCGGCACCCGGACCACCCGGACGGCCGCCGGGGCCACCGGGGCCACGGCCGCCGGGACCCGGACGCGGGCCCGGAGCCGGACGCTGCGGCATCATGCCCGGGTTCGGGCGCGGCATGCCGGACGGGCTCGGCGCGCCGGGGCGCGGACCGGCCGGACGGGGCATGCCGTCGGGACGCGGACGGTCGCCACCGGGACGCGGGGCGCCACGGTCGGCACCGGGAGCACCGGCCGGACGCGGACGGTCGCCACCGGGACGCGGGCGGTCGCCGCCCTGCGCACCCGGAGCACCCGGACGGCCGCCCGGCGCGCCGGGACGGCGGTCGCCGGGACGGGCCATGCCGGTGGCACTGCCCGAGGTGAACGGGTTGTTGCCCGGACGCGGGCCGGCCGGACGCGGGCCCGGACGGGCGCCGCCGGAGGCCTGCGCCGCCGGACGCGGGGCCTGGGCGGCCGGACGCGGGGCGTCACCGGCCGGAGCCGGCGAGGAGAACTCGGCCGCGGGCGCGGCCGGGGCCGCCGGAGCGGCGGGACGTGCGGCCGGACGCGGACCCGGAGTCGGCGCGCCGGCCGGCTTCGGGGCAGCGGGGGCGGCCGGGGCGGCGGGAGCCGCGGCGGCCGGGGTGGGACGGGGACCAGGGGTCGCGCTCGGGCGCGGCCCCGGGGTCGGGGCACCCGGCTTGGGGGCCCCGGAGGGAGAGGGCGCCGCGGACTTCCGCGGGCCCGGCTTGGCAGCGCCACCACCGGTGGGGGCCACACCAAGCGCGTCAGTCAGCTTGCGCACGACCGGCGCCTCGATCGTCGAGGACGCCGAACGGACAAACTCGCCGAGCTCGGTGAGCTTGGCCATGACGGCCTTGCTCTCCAAGCCAAGCTCCTTGGCGAGTTCGTAAACCCGGACCTTAGCCACTTCACTCCTGTCTATGAGTCCGGGGTGTCTCGTCCGCCGGACCGTCGCTACTTCATGGGCGTACCCATCGCGTACTCATCGCGTACTCATCGAGTGCTCATCGCAATCTCGACCTACTTCCACATCGCGAGGTACCTGACTGGTGGCACGGCGCGCGGCTGCCCGCCCGCCGTACTTGTTGCGGTGGTTCTCCGAAGCGGGGGGCCCGGGAGAAATCAGGACTCCGGGTTGCCGCCCGCCCGCCCCTCGATGAACCCGCGGAGCCGCTCCGTGTCGAGCGCGCCCTGGAGCCGGAAGGCCCGGGGGAACGCCCGACGGCGGACCGCGAGGTCGAGGCAGGCCGGATCGGGGTGCAGGTGTGCGCCCCGGCCCGGCAGTGCGCCACGGGGATCGGGGACGCAGACGCCCTCGACCGCCGTGACACGCAACAGCTGGTGCTTGGCCGCGCGCTTGCGGCAGCCCACGCAGGTGCGTTCCGGGCGTGCTCGGACATGCGTCCGGCCAGACGAAGGCAAGTCTACCCCTCCGAAGGGACATGGCGCCGCCCCGCCAGTCCCGGAGGACCGGCGGGGAGCCCGCTACAACACTGACTACCGCTCCGCGGATTCCTGGCCGGCGTCCTCGGTGTCCGGCCGGATGTCGATCCGCCACCCGGTCAGACGGGCCGCGAGGCGGGCGTTCTGGCCCTCCTTGCCGATCGCCAGCGACAGCTGGTAGTCCGGCACGATCACCCGGGCGGAGCGCTGGGCCGCGTCGACGATCTCCACGCTGGTCACCCGCGCGGGGGACAGCGCGGCGGCGACCATCTCGCGGGGGTCCTCCGACCAGTCCACGATGTCGATCTTCTCGCCGTGCAGCTCGCCCATCACGGCGCGCACGCGGGCGCCCATCGGGCCGATGCAGGCGCCCTTGGCGTTCAGCCCGGCGCGGCGCGACCAGACCGCGATCTTGGTGCGGTGGCCGGCCTCGCGGGCGATCGCCGCGATCTCCACGCTGCCGTCCGCGATCTCCGGGACCTCCAGCGCGAACAGCTTCTTCACCAGGCTCGGGTGCGTGCGCGACAGCGTCACCGACGCCCCGCGGACACCGCGGCGCACGGCCACGACGTAGCACTTCAGCCGGGTGCCGTGCCGGTAGTCCTCGCCCGGGACCTGCTCCTGCGGCGGCAGGATGGCCTCCAGCTTGCCGATGTCGACCAGCACGTTCTTCGGGTCGTTGCCCTGCTGGACGACACCGGTGACGATGTCGCCCTCCTTGCCCGCGTACTCGCCGAAGGTCTGGTCGTCGGCGGCGTCGCGCAGGCGCTGCATCATCACCTGGATGCCGATGCTGGACGCGATCCGGCCGAAACCGTTCGGGGTGTCGTCGAACTCCTTGGGCTCGACGCCCTCGTCCAGCTCCGCCGGGTCCTCCATCGCCCACACGGTGACGTGCCCGGACTTGCGGTCCAGGTGCACCCGGGCCCGGCGGCGCGAGCCCTCGGTGCGGTGGTACGCGGTGAGGAGGGCCGACTCGATCGACTCGACCAGCAGGTCGAAGGGGATGTTCTTCTCGTTGACCAGCGTGCGCAGGGCACTCATGTCGATGTCCACGGCTACGCCTCCTCGTCTTTCGTCACGTTCATCATGGTCCAGTGCGTGCGGCCGTCACTCCGCACCGTCGTCCCCCTCGTCGAGGAGCTCGTCGTCCTTGCGGTTGAACTCGACCTGGACGCGCGCCCGGGCCACCTCGGAGTACTCCAGGCGGCGCTCCTTCGGACGGCCGCGGCCCTTCACCGGCTGCACCTCGACCAGTGCGCCGTCCTCGTCCGCCTCCAGCACCCGCGCGACGACCTCCCCGCCGTCGGCCAGGTGGATCTTGGCCAGCCGGCCCTCGGCGCGCTGCCAGTGCCGGGGCAGCACCAGCGGACGCTCGGCACCGGGGGATCCGACCTCCAGCAGGTACGCGCCGTCGCCCATCACGTCCGACTCGTCCAGGGCCTCGCCGACAACGCGGCTGAAGTCGGCGATGGCGTCCATGTCCACGCCGTCGTCGGTGTCGACGTCGATCTGCACCTGGCGGCGGCTGCCGGCCTGAGTGACCCTGACGTCCTCCAGGTCCAGGCCCGCCCGCGCGGCCAGCGGCTCCAGCAACGCGCGCAGCCGGTCGTTGGTGGTGGTGCTCATCCGGGTGGACTCCTCGGCCGCGTCTGCTGTTGTCAGAAGGTCGCTCCGCGTCCCGACGGGTCGCGGCAGCTCGGCCCAAAGCCTAGCCGGTGATGCCGCGAACCACCGATTCCGGACCACACCGCCCAGGCCGTCCGCCACCCACTGCGAGCAAGGTCACACCCGCCCCCTGGCCTCCTCCTGCCCCGGATCCGGGCCGAAATCGTGGGGATTCTGTAATCATTCACGCCTACGAGGGCAGGCGGGGAGGCCGTCCTCCCGTACACGCCCCGGAGTGACACGCATGCAGCCGCCCAGCCGACGGACCTTCCTGGCCCTCGGACTGCTCTTGACCGCCGCCGCCTGCACCACCGGCCCCGACCGGGAGGCGCCCGCCGACGCCCGCCGGCCCGACCCGGACGAGCCCCTCCGCCGACGCGCCGTGACCGCCACCGACGTGCTGCTCGCGGCCTACGACGGCCTGCCGACGGCCCAGCTCCAGCCCCTGCGCGCCGAGGTCGCGGAGCACCGGGCGGCGCTGGCGCAGACCCTCACGCCTCCGACACCGCCCGCGCCCTCCACCACCACACCGGGCGCCACCGCGCCGGCCCCCACGGCCACTCCGTCCCCCGTGACCACCACCGCCGAGCTGGCCGCCCTCGAACGCCGGACCGCCCAGGCCCACCTGGCCGACCTGGGCGCCGCGTCCCCGCAACTCGGCCGGCTCCTGGCCTCCGTCGCCGCGTCGGCCGCCGTGCACGCCACCGCGCTCGGCGACACCGCGCCCCCGGCCGCGCCGGACTCCTCACCCTCCGCGCCCTCCTCGCCCTCCGCGACCCCGGGCGCGGCGCTCACCCCCGAGGCCGTCACCGCGCTCCAGGGCGCCCTGAACGCCGAACACGCCGCCATATACGGCTACGGCGTGGTCGGCGCGAAGCTCCCCGACGACCAGCAGCGCGCCGACGCGCGGACGGCCTACGCCGACCACCAGGCCCGCCGGGACGCGTGGCAGCGCCTCCTCACCGGCGTGGGGGCGACCCCGGGCGCGGCGGCCGCCGGCTACCAGCTGCCGTTCGCCGTCACCGACGCGGCCGCGGCCACCCGCCTCGCCGCCCACATCGAGACCCGGCTCACCGTGATCTACGCCGACCTGGTCGCCGCCGTCCCCGCCCAGCAGCGCACCGCCGCGGCCGACGCCCTGCGCGAGGCCGCCCTCCACGCCCGCCGCTGGGGCGCGCCCCAGCGCGCGTTCCCGGGCATCGACGACCAGGCCACGGCGTCCCCGACCGCGTCGCCGACCCCGGCCCCGACCCCGTCCGCGACTTCCTGAGCCCGGCACCCTCCGCGCGACACTGACCTGCGCTTTCGCCCCGATCACCGACAATGGACGGGTAGCACCACGGGGGAACACCAACCGGAAGGCCGGCATGTCGGGAGCAGCAGCACAGATCACCGTGCCGGCATGGCTGGCGCGCAGCATCGCCGCGAGCCCCGGCGGCGACGCGGCCGGGGCCTGGCTGGCGGGCCTCCCGGAGCGGGTGGCCGCCCACCTGGACCACTGGGACCTCACCCTGGAGCGCGTCCTCGACCCGGGGGGCAGCCTGAGCCTCGTCGCCTACGTCCACCGCGACGACCTCTCCCCCGCCGTGCTCAAGGTCGGCCTGGTCACGCCCGAGACGGCCACCGAGCACGCCGCGCTGACCGCATGGGCCGGCCGCGGCGCCGTCCTCCTCCTGGACGCCGTGCCCGCCGAGGGGGTCCTGCTCCTGGAGCGTCTGCACGGCGACATCCCCCTGCGGTCGCTCGCCGAGCCCAAGGCCATGCTGGAGGCGACCAGCCTCCTCCACCGCCTGTGGGTGCCGCTGCCCGAGGAGCACGCCTACCCCACCCTCGCCGACCGCGTCGCCGCCGGGGCCCCCGCCGTCGCGCCCCCGCCCGAGGCGGCCGCCCTCGTCGCCGAGGCCCTGGAGACCGGGACCGCCCTCGCGGCCTCCGCCACCGAGACGTTCCTGCTGCACGGCGACTTCCACCACGGCAACGTCCTCGCCGCCGACCGCGCCCCCTGGCTGGCCGTCGACCCCCGCCCCCTCGCCGGGGAGCGCGCCTACGACCTGGCCCGCCTCGTCCTCGACCGCGCGGACACCGTGGTCGGCTCGGCCGGTGCGCCCGGCACGATCCGCAGGAGGCTCCACCAGCTCTCCGAGGCCCTGGAGGTGGACCAGGAACGCCTGCGCGGCTGGACGCTCCACCGCGCCGTCGACCTCGGCCTGCGCGCCCTCGCCGCGCAGCGCCGGGAGGACGCCGAGCTCTACCTGGAGTTCGCCGGCGCGCTCTGAACCGCGCCCGCGCCGGGCCGCCGCAGCGGCAGCGGGGCCCCCATCACCGCGTACAGCCGGTCCGTGGCCGGGAAGCGCACCGCCCGCGCGAGGTCCTGGTACCCCAGGGAGCGGTACAGCCGCCGGGCCGGCGTCTCGGCGTCGATCGCCGACAGGATGCTCCGGTCGAGGCCCGAGCGCTCGCACAGTCCCCGGATCAGCCGCGAACCGACGCCCCGGCCCTGCCACTCGGGCAGCACGTGCAGCTCGGTGATGGCGAACACCCCGTCCAGCCAGTCCCCGTGCCCGCGGGAGACCAGGTAGGGCTCGATGACGGTGCTCCACCAGTGCTCGCGCCGGTTGGGCATCCCGTACCCGAAGCCGACGAGCCGCCCGCCGCTCATCGCGCCGAGGGCGATCACCCCGGGCTGCTGGGCGTGCCGGCCGACGATGTGCAGCCGGACGGCGACCTCCTCGGGCGTCAGCCCGAACGCCACGGCCTGGACGTCGAGCGCCTGCGGCGCCCAGGCCGCGAGGTCGATGGCCTCGATCGTCACCCCGGTCAGCTGATCCATGCCCCGGACGTTACTACCCGCGCCGCGCCGACGCGGGCGGAGCCGCAGATCAGCGCCGCCGACCCGGCCGAGCCGCCGGAGGAATCCCCCCTGGGGAGGCCCCACTTGAGGAAGCCCAACGTGAGGAAGCCCGATGTGAAAACAACGGGCGGGCGGACGTCCCCGTCAGAAGAGCACGCTCATGAACGCCCCGACCTCGCGGAAGCCCACGCGTCGATAGGCGGCCCGGGCGCGCACGTTGAAGTCGTTGACGTAGAGCGAGACCACCGGGGCGACCTCCCGCAGCGCGATGTCCAGCACCGCCGCCATCCCGGTCTCCGAGAGCCCCCGCCCCCGGTGCTCCGGCGCGACCCACACCCCCTGGATCTGGCACGCCCCTTCGGTCACCGCGCCGACCTCGGCCTTGAAGACCACCTCGCCGTCGTCCCCGAACCGCGCGAACGACCGTCCCGTGGAGACGAGTTCGGCGACCCGGGCCTGGTACAGCAGCCCGCCGTCCCCGGCCAGCGGCGACACCCCGACCTCCTCGGTGAACATCGCCACGCAGGCCGGCATCAGTGCCTCGACCTCGTTCCGCCGCACCCGCCGGACCAGCGGATCGGGGGCGATCTCCGCCGAGGACACCGTCGTGGCCATCAGCGGCTGGTGGGCGCGCACGTCCCGGGCCGGTCCCCAACTCCGTTCCAGGAGCGCCCAGAAGGCCGCCGTCGGTCCGGCCGGACCGACGATCGAGGAGCACCGGCGCCCCTGGCGCCGCGCCCGCTCCGCGAAGGCCTGGACCGCCGGCGGACCGGCGTTGACCAGGACCAGGTTGGCCCCGGCGTAGCAGAGCGCGTCGAGGACGCCGTCCTCGTCGTACCAGCCCCACATCTCGCCGCCGAGCCGCCAGGGGTCGAGGCCGACCGACTCGACGCGGGTGGCGACGAAGGCGTTGGCGACCGGGTCCCGGTGGAGGATCTCCAGGGCGTCGGCGAGGTCGGGCGGCTCCAGCACGCGGGTGGTGGCCAGGGCGCGGGCGGCCTGGAACGAGCTGGGGAGCATCACACCTCGATCGAGCATCGAGACAGCACCTCACTGAGACGACTCTGGCCGCACCCTACTCCGTGGCCCCACCCGGCTACGGCCGCGGGGCCGTCCGCGAACGGACGGCCCCGCTTCCGGAAAAACAGAACAGCGCTCCGCACGGGCCCGGGGCGGACGACCGCGCGGGGGCCGCGGGGGAACTACACCCCGGTCACTCGCCGGCGACGACCGTCGGTGCCCCGGCCTCGACGCCCTCGGCCTGCATCTGCTCGGCGAGCTTGAGCGCCTCCTCGATGAGGGTCTCGACGATCTTCGACTCGGGGACGGTCTTGATGACCTCGCCCTTGACGAAGATCTGGCCCTTGCCGTTGCCGGAGGCGACCCCGAGGTCGGCCTCGCGGGCCTCGCCCGGGCCGTTCACGACGCAGCCCATGACCGCGACGCGCAGCGGCACCTCCATGCCCTCCAGGCCGGCGGTGACCTCCTCGGCGAGCTTGTAGACGTCCACCTGGGCGCGGCCGCAGGACGGGCAGGACACGATCTCCAGGCCGCGCTGGCGCAGGCCGAGCGACTCCAGGATCTGGTTGCCGACCTTGATCTCCTCGGCCGGCGGGGCCGACAGCGAGACCCGGATGGTGTCGCCGATGCCCTCGGCGAGCAGCGCGCCGAAGGCGACCGCGGACTTGATGGTGCCCTGGAAGGCCGGCCCGGCCTCGGTGACGCCGAGGTGCAGCGGGTAGTCGCAGGCCGCCGCGAGCTGGCGGTAGGCCTGGATCATCACGACCGGGTCGTTGTGCTTGACCGAGATCTTGATGTCGCGGAAGTCGTGCTCCTCGAACAGCGAGCACTCCCACAGCGCGGACTCCACCAGCGCCTCGGGGGTGGCCCGGCCGTACTTCTCCAGCAGGCGCTTGTCGAGCGAACCGGCGTTGACGCCGATCCGGATCGGCACGCCCGCGTCCTTGGCCGCCTTGGCGATCTCGCCGACCTTGTCGTCGAAGGCCTTGATGTTGCCGGGGTTGACGCGCACCGCGGCGCAGCCGGCGTCGATCGCGGCGAACACGTACTTCGGCTGGAAGTGGATGTCGGCGATGACCGGGATCTGCGACTTCTTCGCGATGATCGGCAGCGCGTCGGCGTCGTCCTGGGACGGGACGGCGACCCGGACGATCTGGCAGCCGGACGCGGTGAGCTGCGCGATCTGCTGCAGCGTGGCGTTGATGTCCGAGGTCACGGTGGTGGTCATCGACTGCACCGAGACGGGGGCGTCACCACCGACCGGAACGTTGCCGACCATGATCTGCCGGGATACTCGGCGCTTGGCGAGCGGCTTGAGCGGCAGGGACGGAATACCGAGCGAGATCGCGGTCATGTGCGCAGGGTTCCCCAGGGTGGAGGTGTGGTCGACCGCCCGGCCGAAGGAAACGGCCGGGGCCGGGCGCGCCACGATCGCGCACCCGGCCTCCACGGTACGGCACGGGGGTGGAGCCGAGCACACCCGCCGTACCCGGACGCACTAGCTGATCTTGACCGGGTTCACCAGGTCGGCCACCAGGACCAGCAGGGTGAACCCGATGAAGATGCTGGCCACCACGTACGCCAGGGGCATCAGCTTGGCGACGTCGAACGGGCCCGGGTCCGGCCGCTTGAACAGCTGTGCGAGGCGGCGCCGGACCGATTCCCAGACCGCGCCCGCGACGTGGCCGCCGTCGAGCGGCAGCAGCGGCAGCATGTTGAACAGGAACAGCGACAGGTTGATGCCGGCCAGCAGGTTCACGAAGAACGCGATCCGCTGGGTGCCGGGGATGTCGAGCGAGAAGACCTCGCCGCTCACCCGGGCCGCGCCGACCATCCCGATCGGCGAGTCCGGGTCGCGGGGGGCGTCACCGACGACGGCGTTCCACAGCCCGGGGATCTTGCCGGGCAGGGCGACCAGGGACTTCACGCCGTTCTCGGCCATGTCCGTCATCCGTCCGAGCGACTGCCCGAAACCCAGCTGGACGACGCCACTCGCCGGGGTGAATCCGAGGAACCCGGCCTGGACGGTCTGCCCCTTGATCGGGATGTCGTTCGCGTCGTACTTCTGGACGTCGTTGACCGCGATCGTCGGGCTGAGGGTCAGCTGCTGCCCGCCCCGGTCGACCACCACCGGCACGGTCTTCCCCGCCGACCTGCGGATGTCCGCCTGGAGCTGGTCGTAGGTGTGGATGTGGTCCCCGTCGAAGGACAGGATCCGGTCCCCGGCCTTCAGCCCGGCCGTCGCGGCGGGGGTCTGCGGGGCGCCCGCCGGGCAGGCGTCGGTGGGCTGGCCCGCCTTGACGATGCACTGGGCGACGGTGCTCACCGTCGGCACGTTCATGGAGACGCCGAAGCCCATCATGACCGTCAGGAAGAGCCCGAACGCCAGGATCAGGTTCATGAACGGCCCGGCGAACATGACGATGACGCGCTTCCACGGCTTGCGGGTGTAGAACAGCCGGTGCTCGTCCCCCTCCTGGAGCTCCTCGTAGGAGGCCTCCCGGGCGTCCTCGATCATGCTCCGCCAGGGCGAGCTGCTGCGCTTGGTGATCCGCCCGTCGTCGCCCGGCGGGAACATCCCGATCATCCGGATGTACCCGCCGAACGGGATCGCCTTGATGCCGTACTCGGTCTCGCCCCTGCGGCGCGACCACAGGGTCGGGCCGAAGCCGACCATGTACTGCGGCACCCGGATGCCGAACAGCTTGGCCGTGGAGAGGTGGCCGAGTTCGTGCCAGGCGATCGACACCAGCAGCCCGAGCACGAAGACCAGGATGCCGACCACCGTCAAAACCGCTGCCACCGCAACTCCTCCGTCATGCCGCTCCGCTCATCGTCTCGTCCTACCGCGACCGGAGCCACGGTTCAACCGCCGCGGCCGACCGGGCCGGCCGGATCGGGCCGGCCCGGTCGCCCGGTCAGCCCAGTCGGTCGGTCGGCCCGGTCGGCCCGGTCGGCCCGGTCGGTCGGTCGGCCCGGTCGGCCCGGTCGGCCCGGTCGGCCGGTCAGCCCGCCGCCAGCTCGCGGGCCCGGGCGCGGGCCCAGTCCTCCGCTTGCAGGACGTCCTCGACGGTCAGGGAAGTTCCCGCCGCAGCCGACCCGCCGTCGTGCTGTCCGTGCTCGGCCACGACCTTGGCAACAGTGTCCACGATTCCCGTGAAGGCGAGCCGGCCCTTCAGGAAGGCCTCCACGCACTCCTCGTTCGCCGCGTTGAACACCGCCGGCACCGTGCCGCCCAGCGAACCCACCTCGCGGGCCAGCTCGACCGCCGGGAACGCGTCGTTGTCCAGCGGGAAGAACTCCCAGGTCGCGGCCTTGGTCCAGTCGCAGCCCGGCGCTGCGTCCGGCACCCGGTCCGGCCAGCCCAGGCCCAGCGCGATCGGCATCCGCATGTCCGGCGGGCTGGCCTGCGCCAGCGTCGAACCGTCGGTGAACTCCACCATCGAGTGCACCACCGACTGCGGATGGACGACGACCTCGATCCGCTCGAACGGCACGTCGTACAGCAGGTGCGCCTCGATCACCTCCAGGCCCTTGTTGACCAGGGTGGCCGAGTTGATCGTGACGACCGGGCCCATCGCCCAGGTCGGGTGCGCCAGCGCGTCCTGCGGGGTCACCCCGGCCAGCTGCTCCCGGGTCCGGGTGCGGAACGGCCCGCCGCTCGCCGTCACCACCAGCTTGCGGACCTCGGCCCGGGTGCCGCCGGCCAGCGCCTGGAACAGCGCCGCGTGCTCGGAGTCCACCGGCACGATCTGGCCCGGCTTCGCCACCGCCTTCACCAGCGGACCGCCGACGATCAGCGACTCCTTGTTCGCCAGCACCAGCACCCGGCCCGCCTTCAGGGCGGCCAGCGTCGGCCGCAGCCCGATCGACCCGGTGATGCCGTTCAGCACCGAGTGGCACTCCATCGCGGCCAGCTCGGTCGCCGCGTCCGGCCCCACCAGCACGGCCGGCAGCGCACGGCCCGCCGCCTTCGCCGCCAGCGCCTCGCGCAGCGCCGGTTCCGCCGCCGGGTCGGCGACGGCCACGGTGTGCACGCCCAGCTCCAGCGCCTGCTCGGCGAGCAGCTCCACCCGGCCGCCGGCCGCCGACAGGGCGACCACCCGGAACCGGTCCGGGTTGCGGAGCACCACGTCGATGGCCTGGGTGCCGATCGACCCGGTGGAACCGAGGATCACCAGCTCCCGGGGGCCGGACGGGTCCTGCACGGTGGGCGTGAAACGCAGCTGCGGGTGGGCGAGCGAAGTCATGCGCCCATTGTGTCCTGCCCGGCGCCCTCCTCGTGCCCGCCCCGGGGCGTCCGCCCCGCAGCACGCTCCGCACGACGGGGACGCGCGCCGCGGCTACCGTCGGAGCCATGCGTACCGTCATCGCCGGGGGCCACGGACAGATCGCGCTCGCCCTCGAACGGCTGCTCGCCGCCCGCGGCGACCGCCCGGCCGGGATCATCCGCCGCCCCGAACAGGCCCAGGACCTCGTGGCCGCCGGCGCCGAGCCGCTGCTGCTCGACCTGGAGGCCGCCACCGCCCCGCAGCTCGCCGCCCTGCTCGACGGCGCCGACGCCGTGGTCTTCGCCGCCGGCGCCGGACCGGGCAGCGGCGCCGAGCGCAAGAACACCGTCGACCGCGACGCCGCCGTGCTGCTCGCCGACGCGGCCGAACTCGCCGGTGTCCGCCGCTACCTCATGGTCTCCTCCATGGGCGCCGACGCCCACGCCCACCACCCCGCCGACGAGGTCTTCGAGACCTACCTGCGCGCCAAGGGCGCCGCCGACGACGCCGTCCGGGCCCGCACCACCCTCGACTGGACGGTGCTGCGCCCCGGCCGGCTCACCGACGGCCCCGGCACCGGCCTGGTCCGACTCGCCCCCGGGACCGGGCGCGGCGCGGTGGACCGGGCCGACGTGGCCGCCGTCCTCGCCGCCCTGCTGCGCGAACCCGGCACCGCCGGGCAGACCCTCGAACTCGTCGCCGGCAACGCCACGGTCGCCGAGGCCGTGTCCGCCGCCGGCGGACACGACGGCTGACCCGCCCCCGGACGTGCGGAGGGCCCGGTTCGACCGAACCGGGCCC
>NZ_JBHYWI010000066.1:17345-51137 GCF_042751525.1 Kitasatospora sp. NPDC059408 | reverse complement strand
TCTGGGTTATGTTTATACGAGACTGAGGGGGCGATCACCGCGGGAGCGGGCAGCGGGCTAATGAACACCGACAAGCGCGGGGGGGGCCCGGCCGAATCGGCGGGGCCACCCAAACAGCGGAAGCCCATTTCGCGAGCGCAGTAGGGCGGGCCCGAGTGCAAGCACCCAGGCCCGCCCAAACACTCTCACTGGAAACGCACGGCACCGGCGGCCCCGGCCAGGGCTTGGGCTGGGCGGCCGCCGGAGCCAGAACTGGCCTCCTCGCCCATTGCGCTTCTTCTGCGCAGGAAGCCGATCAGATCGACTTCCTGCGCAGAAGAAATAAGTGTGGCTGTGGTGTTGGTGCTTGCTGTTGGGATTGATGCAGTTTCTCTTTTTGCCGCCCGCCGGAAGATTCCGGCGGGCGGCGGGAAATGAGGCTGTGGTGGATCAGAGGCGGCAGGTCAGTACGCCGCCGAGGCATGTGACGAGCCCTGGGCCTCGATGGTGGCGGTGACGATCTCGGCGGCCCGGTGGACGGATTCGTAGAAGGGGGCGGCGCTCTGGTCGGCCCATGCCGCGTAGGAGGCCAGGTGGGCGATGGCCGGTGAGGGGTCGGCGAGTTCGATAGTGCCGGGCAGATTCCGCACCCGGATGTCGTTGAAGGCCGTCCCGAGGTAGCTGGGTGCCTTCTCCAACGAGAACCGGGAACTGGGGGAGACCCGGGACGGGCCTTCGGGGCAAGTGGCAGCTTGCTTCGGTGAGAGGACCAGCACTGGACGGGCCCGCGTCCGAAGGCGCGGGCCCGGTCTGTTCCGGCAGGGTCGCGGGGCCGACCCCCTACGCTTTCGCCGCCCGGATTGCGTGGAGGCGGCATTGGGTGAGGGCGTAGCTGATGCGGGTGTCGGGGCTGGGGGTGGAGTGGAGGAGTTCGCCGGCGGTGGTGAGGGTGGTCCAGTAGTGATGGGGGTCGCCGGTGCCCGGGTGGGGGTAGGTAGCCGCGAGGGAGAGGTAGGCGGTGGTGAGGTTGCCGGTGGTGAACCAGCGGGTGAGGCCGTGCAGGTGACCGGCGCGGATGCCGCCGAGGGCGTCGACGGCGGTGAGGAAGAGCTCGACGATCGCGAGTTCGCGATCGTCGAGCTGCTTGGGACGTCGAAGACGCCGAGGGCTTCGAGGAGTTCGCCGGTGTCGTGCTCGGAGCCCGGGCGGGCGTTGACGAGGAGGGCGGGGTAGCAGTCGTCGAGGCGGCGGTTGGCTTCGGCGGACGGGATGGAGAGGGCCGCGCGCACGGCGCGGGCCGACCATAGGGGTTTGCAAGTGCGGCGGGCGAGGCTGGCGTACACCTCCGCCGGGGTGGAGCCGGTGTCGAAGAGGTGCCGGGCGGTGAGGGTGAGTCGCATGGGTGGCGGGTTCCTGTTCAGGCGGCGGGGGCGATGGTGACCCAGACGAACTTGCCGATGCCGCCGACCCGGGGGCAGCAGCCCCAGCGTTCGGCGAGTTCGTTGACGAGGACGAGGCCGCGCCCGCGTTCGTCGTCGGGCTTGGAGGGTCGAAGGGTGGGGCGGCCGGTGCCCGCGTCGTGGACCTCGATGCGGAGGAGGTCGTTGGTGAGGGCGAAGCGGACCTCGATGTGGCGGTCGTCCGGGGCGTCGGAGTGCTGGACCGCGTTGGCGAACAGCTCGTCGAGGAGGAATTCGGCGATGTCGGAGTAGCGGGGCCCGCTCGGGAGGCCGGAGAGGTAGGCCCGGAGGAGGTGCCGGGCGTGGGGCGTGAACTCCGTGCAGGAGGCGAGACGGGCGACGAACGTGCTGGGGCGGCAGCAGGTTTTGAGCATGGCGAAGGACCTCGGAACGGGAAGGAAGGGAAGGGTCGCCCCGGGCCCACGCTGACGTGGGCTTAGGCGGGCGCGGACAGGCCGGTGCACGCCGGGGCCAACGCGCCTGCTCCTGGTTGGCCGGACGACGATGACTGCGATCTGTACCGACTCGATCACACACCGCCAGCGTCGTGGCGACAATGCTATGGCGCGATCCAGAAGCGATCCCATCCCCGAGGAGCACCTTGATGCCCGATCAACTGCGCCACGATCTGAGGCAGGCCCGGCGGGCTTCCGGCATGGGCTGGGCCGAGTTCGCTCGTGCGAGCGGGTTCGGCGTGGCGTACCTGCGCAACGTGGAGAACGGCAACCGCCGGGTGACCGAGCCCGTGGCCACCGCCTACGACAGGGTCCTCGAAACCGGTGGGGGCTTCGCCGCTGCTCTTGCCGATGCCGCGCCTGTGGACGTCTCTTGGAACCAAGCCGGGGCGACTCTGGCGGTTCTCACGAGCCTCATGGAGGGAAGACGAGTGGATCGCCGAGGGTTCCTGGCTGCCGGCGTTGCCCTGTCAGCATCAACGAATAACTGGGTCACGGCCATCGGACGCACTTTCCTGGAGCCACGGGCCACGCCTGTCGACCACTCGTCCCTGCTGGCGGGCTTGGAAGGCCGGCTCCAGCTCCTACGCCACGTGGACGACGAGCTTGGCAGCGGCGAGGTCCTCACGGCTGCGCGCGGCGACCTTGCCCTGGCGGTGGCGGCGATCAAGTCCCGGCGCTACAAGGGCGATCAGCTGTCACGTTTGTACGCGATCACCACCGAGGCTGCCCGACAGGTCGGCTGGGCAGCCTTCGACCAGGGCCGCGTCGGCCTCGCCCAGTCCTACTTCGACGCCTCTTTGCGTGCCTCTGCCGAGTGCGGCGATGTGACCGCCGGTGCCTACACCCTGTCCTTCGCTGCCATTCAGTGCTACTCCTCCCCGGGCCTGGCCGGCCGGGCGGTGTCGTTCGTGGATACGGCCCGAACCCAAACGCGCGGCCGGAGCACGCCGCGGATGGAGGCGATGCTCGCCGCCCGCGCCGCCCGCGCATGGTCGAAGGACAGAGCGAAAGAGGAGACCAAACATCAGCTCCACCTGGCACGCGCCGCGTTGGACAAGGGGAGGCGCGAGGAGGACCCGGGCTTCCTCTACTGGGTGGACTACGGTGAGATCGAGATGATCGCCGGTTCCTCCGCCCTGGAACTGGGGGACCCGGCCGAGGCCGTGCGGCGGTTCGAGGCCGGCATGCAGGCGTACCCGGGTGACGAGCAGTATCCCCGCAGCCACGCCATCTACCTCGCCCGCGCTGCGGAAGCACACCTCGCACTGCACGACCTGGACGCTGCCGTGGCCACGGGCCGACACGCGGCAGCCTGCCTCGGATCGGTCGACTCCGCGCGCTCCATGTCCCAACTGCGGGGCCTGCGCGAGAAACTGGCTCCGCACACCGCCCACGCGGGGGTCCGCGACTTCCTAGAGGCCGGGCAGGCGCAGTAGCTCGCGCAGCCGCCGCGCGACCACGTCCTCGTCCAGCCCGAGCACCGGAGTGAAGCCGAGCCGCTGGGCGGCGACGAGGTTCTCCTCGCTGTCGTCCACGAACAGGCACTCCTCGGCGCTGACACCGAGGTGGTCCAGCGCGATCCGAAACGCTTCGGGTTCGGGCTTGCGGACACCATGATCCGCCGACAGCACCACCGCGTCGAAGGTTTCGTGCAGGTCGAAACCAGCGTACGGGTCATAGGGCTGCCGGCCGAGGCTGTTGGAAAGCACCGCAGTCCGCACCCCCGCCGCACGGGCCTGTCGCGCGACATGGAGGACCGTGTAGGCCGGGAAGGCGTCGTGGAGGTACCTGGCCAGCAGGTTGTCCGGCTTCACGCCCATCAGAGCCGCGAACCCGGTGTTCCAGTCCTCCTGGCTGATCCGGCCAAGCTCCAGGCACCGGAACAGATCCTGCCCACGCGGGTCCGACCAGGCACGAAGAAACGTCCCCGGGGCGATTCGCTCCCGGTTCTCGAACCACGTGATGACCTCCACCATGTTCGACGTCAGAACGCCGAAGAAGTCGAAGATCACCGCACGAAACGAAGCCGCCGCCGCCCGATCCATCCGCATAGCGTACGGGGAACCCGCAGCCGGCCGACACCCGGCAAAACGTGTGAGGGCGGGGCCGTGGTGGTGTCCACGGGCCCGCCCCCACGCGTGATCCAGAGCGTTACTCGGCGGGGCGCAGCGTCAGCGAGATGCTGTTGATGCAGTACCGCTGGTCCGTCGGCGTGCCGTAGCCCTCGCCCTCGAAGACGTGTCCGAGGTGCCCGCCGCAGCGCGCGCACCGCACCTCGACCCGGCGCATGCCGAGCGAGGTGTCCTCGATGTACTGGACCCGGTCCCCGGCCAGCGGCGCGTAGTACGAGGGCCAGCCGCAGTGGCTGTCGAACTTCGTGGTGGAACTGAACAGCTCGGTGCCGCAGGCCCGGCAGGCGTAGACGCCGACGGTCTTGGTGTCGGTGTACTCGCCGGTGAAGGGGCGCTCGGTGCCCGCTTCGCGGAGCACGTGGTACTCCTCGGGGCTGAGCTGCTCGCGCCACTCGGCCTCGGTCTTCTCGATCTCGTAGCTCATCACGGCTCCCGTCGGCGTGCGTCAGACGTTGGAGGCAACGTTCGCGAGGTGCTTCAGAATTTCGGGCCCGAGGTTGGTGACGTCCCCGGCGCCCATCGTGAGCACCAGGTCGCCCGGGCGGGCGAGGCCGGCCAGCACGGCGGGGGCGGCGGCGAAGTCGTGCTCGGCGGTGACCTCGGCGCCGGCCCGGTGGGCCGCGTCGATGATCAGCTCGCTGGTCACGCCCGGGATCGGGTCCTCGCGGGCCGGGTAGATGTCCAGCACGACCGAGGCGTCGGCCAGCGCGAGCGCCTGCCCCATCTCCTCGGCGAGCTGCTGGGTGCGGCTGAACAGGTGCGGCTGGAAGACCACCAGGACGCGGCCCTCGGCGGCGCCTCGGATCGCCTCCAGGTCGGCGGCCATCTCGGTCGGGTGGTGGGCGTAGGAGTCGATCACCTGGACGCCGCCCGCCTCGCCCTTGAGCTGGAGCCGGCGGCGCACCCCGGTGTAGGCGCCGAGCGCCTTGGCCAGGTCGGCGGCCGGCACGCCGAGCGCGACGCCCGCGGCCAGCGCGGCGACGGCGTTGTGCGCGTAGTGGCGGCCGGGCACCGAGACCGTGAAGGTCAGCTCGGCGCCGTCCAGCAGGACGGTGACCTCGCTGGTCATGCCGCGGGCGACCACCGACAGGACGCGCAGGTCGGCGTCCTCGGCGGCGCCGACGGTGACGACGTTCAGGCCCTCGCGCGCGGCGACCCGGGCGGTGAGCTCGCGGGCGCCGTCGTGGTCGGCCGAGACGACCAGGGTGCCGCCCGGGGTGATCCGGCCGACGAAGGTCTCGAACGACTCGTGGATCTCCTCGATCGACGCGTAGTTGGCGTGGTGGTCGAGCTCCACGTTGAGCACGATCGCCACCTCGGGCGCGTACTTGTGGAAGCTGCGGTCGCTCTCGTCGGCCTCGGCGACGAAGATCTCGCCGGTGCCGTGGTGGGCGTTGGAGCCCGGCGCGTCGAGGTCGCCGCCGATCGCGTAGGACGGGTCCAGGCCGAGCTCGCCGAGGGCGACGGCGAGCATGCTGGTGGTGGTGGTCTTGCCGTGGGTGCCGGCGACGGCCAGGGCGCGGCGCCCGCCCATCAGCGCGGCCAGCGCGTCGGAGCGGTGCACCACGGGGATGCCGCGCTCGCGGGCCGCGGCCAGCTCCGGGTTGTCGGCGCGGATCGCGCTGGAGACGACCACGCTGCTGGTGCCGTCCGGCACGTGCTCGGCCGCGTGGCCGACGTGGACGGTCGCGCCGAGGGCGCGCAGGGCGAGGACGGTCTCCGACTCCTTGGAGTCGCTGCCGGAGACGCTGGCACCGCGCACCGCGAGGATCTTCGCCAGGCCGGACATGCCGGCGCCGCCGATGCCGATGAAGTGCGGGGCGTGCAGGTCGTGCGCGGCGTCGTTCAAGGCGGGGCTCCGTTGGGGCGGGGGCTGGGTGGGCGGGCGGGCGCTGCCCGCGGGGGCGACGTGCGAATCGTCCTCGCGGACGGACCGCAAGGACGATTCTGCACCAAGGTCGGGGTCGGGTCGGTCGGCTCAGGAGTCGCTGGCGAACAGCCGCAGCACCGGGACGCCGACCTTGTGCCGGGCCTGCGAGGCCCAGTCCCGGTGGAAGAACTCCTCGACGAAGTGCGGGGAGGTGAGCACGACGACCTCGTCGGCGTCCTGGTCGCGCACCACCGCCTTCAGGCGCTCCAGCGGCTTGTCCTCGACCAGCTCGCCGACCGCCTCGGCGCCGGCCCGGCGCAGGTGGCGCAGGCTGTGTTCGAGCGACTCGGACGCCACCGTCGGCCCGCTCTCGGACTCGTCGTGCTCGTGCACCACCTTGTCCAGGTGGCCGAGGGCGACGTCGTCCAGCGCCCGCAGCAGCTCGTCCTGCCGGCCGCGCGGCTGCATCAGGACGACGAAGGAGACCTTCTCGTCGCTGTGGAGCGTGGTGACGAGCTCCACGTCCGCGTCGGAGAGCGCCTTTTCGATCATCAGTACCGTCTTGAACACGTGAGTCCCTTCCAGTGGCCGGCCCCCGGGCCCCGGCATCGCATCCCATAGTGCCCGGCGGAAGCTTTCGGCTCGCTGCTCACCCGGCACGCGGGCCGCGCGGACGAAAGGCCCCCAAGGGGAACGGGATCGCGATCAGGGGGTCACGGGGTCATCCGAACGCAGGTGACGCAGGTAGCGGGTGAAGAGGAATCCTTTCTGCTCGATCAATGAGACCAGCCGCATCGTCCGCACGTCAGGCATTTCCGCATCGTGGATGATGCGCGGCGCGTCGCCGCCCGTGATCAACGGGGCCAGCGACAGGCACAACTCGTCCAGCAGGCCCGCCGCCGCCAGCTGTCCCAGCAGGCGCGGGCCGCCCTCGGTCAGCAGCCGCGTCCAGCCCCGCTCCACCAGGGCGGACACGCCCGCGCGCAGGTCCACCGAACCCTGCCCGGCCGACACCAGGTCGGCCACCGCGGCCACCGCCCGGCGGCGCTCGGCCGGGGCGTCCTCGGTGGTGATCACCACCGTCCGGACCAGTGGCTCGGTGAACAGCGGCGCGTCCAGGTCCAGCGCCAGCGACCGGCTCACGATCGCGATCGCCGGGGCCGGGGCCTGCCCGGCCGCCGCCCGCGCCGCCGCGAACTCGGCCCGGGCCCGGGCCGGGCGGTAGCCCTCCGCGCGGACCGTCTCGGCCCCCACCAGCACGACGTCCGACAGCGCGCGCAGCACCCCGAAGATCCGCTTGTCGGCGTCCCCGGAGAGGCCCTCGGACAGGCCGTCGAGCTTCGCGCCGCCGTCCAGTCCGGCCACCATGTTGGCGCGCAGCCACGGCCGGCCCCGATTCACCTGGTCGGGGTACGCGTAGAGGGCGGCGAGCGACTCCAGCGAGCCCGGGTCGGCGACCGGCTCGGTCAGCGGGCTGATCAACAGGTGCATACCGCCAGTGTTCCACCGGCCGCCCCCGGCGCGGGGTCGGAGGGGCCCGGGAGCAGGCGTACCCTCTACTAACGTGCCCGCAGCTCCCCGCCCCGCCACCGCGACCGAATCCATAGCCGCCGCGCCCGCGCCCGGCGCCCCGGTCGCGCTGACCGACCGCCGCCCCGTCGTGCCCGCCGAGCGCCTGGTCGCCGAGATGGTCCCCCCGCCCCGGTTCGCCGAGGTGAGCTTCGGGACGTACATCCCGGACCAGACCCAGCCGAGCCAGTACGAGGCCGTCCAGGTCCTGGAGCAGTTCGCCGGCACCCTCGGCGCGGGAAACGGTTCCGCGCCCAAGCGCGGCTGGTTCCGCCGCAGCGCCCCCGCGCCCACCGGCCCGGCCGGCGTCTACCTCGACGGCGGCTACGGCGTCGGCAAGACCCACCTGCTCGCCTCGCTGTGGCACTCCGCCCCCGGCCCCAAGGCCTTCGGCACCTTCGTCGAGCTGACCAACCTGGTCGGCGCGCTCGGCTTCCAGCAGGCCGTCCGGACCCTCTCCGGGCACACGCTGCTGTGCATCGACGAGTTCGAGCTCGACGACCCGGGCGACACCGTCCTGGTCTCCACCCTGCTCGGGCGCCTGGTCGACAACGGCGTCAAGCTCTGCGCCACCTCGAACACGCTGCCGGAGAAGCTCGGCGAGGGCCGCTTCGCCGCCGCCGACTTCCTGCGCGAGATCCAGGGCCTGTCCGCGCACTTCCGCCCGATGCGGATCGACGGCCAGGACTACCGCCACCGCGGCCTGCCGGACGCCCCGCCGCCCTACCCGGACGAGACCGTCGACGCCGTCGCCGCGCGCACCCCCGGCGCCTCCCTCGACGACTTCGACGCCCTCCTCGCCCACCTCTCCGCCGTCCACCCCAGCCGCTACGGCGCCCTGCTGGACGACGTCACCGCGGTCTGCCTGCGCGGCGTGCACCAGGTCGACGACCAGTCCACGGCGCTGCGCCTGGTCGTCCTCGCCGACCGCATGTACGACCGCGAGCTGCCCATCACGGCCTCCGGCCTGCCCTTCGACCAGGTCTTCCCCGAGGACATGCTCCGCGGCGGCTACCGCAAGAAGTACCTGCGAGCGGTCTCCCGCCTCGTCGCCCTCGCCCGGGACAGCGCGAAGTAGGCACCGCTTGTCGGTGGTGGGTCGTACGGTGGACACGTGCGACCCATCACGAGTATTGAGCGGTCAGTGGCGCCCTTCGAGGTCGTCAGTCCCTTCCAGCCCAACGGGGACCAGCCGGCGGCGATCGCCGAGCTGGAGCGGCGGATCACGGGCGGGGAGAAGGACGTCGTCCTGCTCGGCGCCACCGGCACCGGCAAGTCGGCCACCACGGCCTGGATGATCGAGAAGCTGCAGCGGCCCACCCTGGTGATGGCGCCGAACAAGACGCTGGCCGCCCAGCTGGCCAACGAGTTCCGCGAGCTGCTGCCGAACAACGCCGTCGAGTACTTCGTCTCGTACTACGACTACTACCAGCCCGAGGCGTACGTCCCGCAGACGGACACCTACATCGAGAAGGACTCCTCGATCAACGAGGAGGTCGAGCGGCTGCGGCACTCCGCGACGAACTCGCTGCTCACCCGCCGGGACGTGATCGTGGTCGCGTCCGTCTCCTGCATCTACGGCCTCGGCACGCCGCAGGAGTACGTCGACCGGATGGTGCCGCTCAAGGTCGGCCAGGAGATCGACCGGGACGTGCTGCTGCGCCGCTTCGTCGACATCCAGTACGCGCGCAACGACGTCGCCTTCACCCGCGGCACCTTCCGGGTGCGCGGCGACACCATCGAGATCTTCCCGGTCTACGAGGAGCTCGCGGTCCGGATCGAGATGTTCGGCGACGAGATCGAGGCGCTGTACACCCTGCACCCGCTCACCGGCGAGATCATCAGCCAGGACGACTCGGTCTACGTCTTCCCCGCCTCGCACTACGTGGCCGGCCCCGAGCGCATGGAGCGGGCGGTCGCCGGCATCGAGACGGAGCTGGAGCAGACGCTCGCCCGGCTGGAGAAGCAGGGCAAGCTGCTGGAGGCCCAGCGGCTGCGGATGCGCACCACCTACGACATCGAGATGCTGCGCCAGATCGGCACCTGCTCGGGCGTCGAGAACTACTCGATGCACTTCGACGGCCGCGAACCCGGCTCCCCGCCGAACACGCTGCTGGACTACTTCCCCGAGGACTTCCTCCTCGTCATCGACGAGTCGCACGTCACCGTCCCGCAGATCGGCGCGATGTACGAGGGCGACGCCTCGCGCAAGCGCACGCTGGTCGAACACGGCTTCCGCCTGCCGTCCGCGATGGACAACCGCCCGCTGAAGTGGGAGGAGTTCCTCGGCCGGATCGGCCAGACGGTGTACCTGTCGGCCACCCCGGGCGCGTACGAGCTGTCCCGCGGCGACGGCCAGGTCGAGCAGATCATCCGCCCGACCGGCCTGATCGACCCCGAGGTGATCGTCAAGCCGACCGAGGGCCAGATCGACGACCTGGTGCACGAGGTCCGCAAGCGGGTCGAGCGCGACGAGCGCGTCCTGGTCACCACGCTGACCAAGAAGATGGCCGAGGACCTCACCGACTACATGCTCGGCCTGGACATCCGGGTCCGGTACCTGCACAGCGACGTGGACACCCTGCGCCGCGTCGAGCTGCTGCGCGAGCTGCGGGCCGGGCGGTACGACGTGCTGGTCGGCATCAACCTGCTCCGCGAGGGCCTCGACCTGCCCGAGGTGTCCCTGGTGGCGATCCTGGACGCGGACAAGGAGGGCTTCCTGCGCTCCGGCACCTCGCTGATCCAGACGATCGGGCGCGCCGCCCGGAACGTCTCGGGCCAGGTGCACATGTACGCGGACAAGATCACCCCCGCGATGGAGAAGGCCATCGACGAGACGAACCGCCGCCGCGACGTCCAGCAGGCCTACAACAAGAAGCACGGGATCGACCCGCAGCCGCTGCGCAAGAAGATCGGCGACATCCTCGACACCCTCGCCCGCGAGGACGTCGACACCGACGAGCTGCTCTCCAGCGGCTACCGGGGCCAGGGGAAGGGCAAGGCCCCGGTGCCGGCGCTGGGCAGCGAGCGCAAGCCCGCCAAGTCGTTGCCGGCCGCCGAGCTGGCGGAGCTGATCCAGGAGATGACCGACCGGATGCACGCGGCCGCGGCCGACCTCCAGTTCGAGGTCGCGGCCCGGCTGCGCGACGAGGTCAAGGAGCTCAAGAGGGAGCTGCGCCAGATGCGGGAGGCCGGGGTCGCCTGAGGCGCGGCCCGGGCACCGTCGGCCCTGGCCGGTTCGGCACCGGTCAACGCCGACGGTGTCTCAGCCTTGCCACAAACCGGCGAACGCTTGGGGTTCGCGGGTGCCGCAGGCCCTAGGCTGGCCTGCGGCATTCGCGCTCCCGGGACGGAGTGGCGGGCCGGAAGACGAGGGGGCCTCAGCCGGGGGACGGCGACGGGGTGTTCCAGCAGGGAGCCGCGCGCGGACCGGGCGCGCGGCCGGGCAGAGAGGACAACGTCGTGTCGGTGAGTCTTGCCAAGGGCCAGAAGGTCAGCCTCCAGAAGGGCTCGGGCGGTGAGCTGACCGTGGTCCGGATGGGTCTCGGCTGGCAGGCCGCGCCCAAGCGGGGCCTGTTCGGCACCCGCACCCGGAAGATCGACCTGGACGCCTCGGCCCTGCTGTACGCCGAGCGGACGCCCTCCGACGTCGTGTTCTTCCAGCACCTGGAGTCCACCGACGGCTCGATCCGGCACACCGGGGACAACCTGGAGGGCGGCTCGGGCACGGACGACGACGAGGCGATCCTGGTCGACCTGCTGCGCGTGCCGGCGCACATCACCCAGGTCGTCTTCACGGTGAGCTCCTACACCGGCCAGACCTTCGCCGAGGTCCGGAACGCGCACTGCCGCCTGGTGGACGAGACGACCGGGGTGGAGCTGGCCCGCTACGAGCTCGCCGGGGGAGGGCCGCACACCGGCCAGATCATGGCGAAGGTCTTCCGCGACGGCTCCGGCGGCTGGGCCATGCAGGCGATCGGCGCCCCGGCCCGCGGGCGGACCTTCCAGGACCTGCTCCCGGCGATCGAGCCGTTCCTCTGACCCTTCCGACTCCGGCCGCGCCTTTACCTTCTTTACCCTTCCTTGCCGCTCCTGTTACTCTCGATGGCAGCGGAGGGGAGTATTCCTCGTAGCAGTAGCCCCGTCATCACGGGCGCCCGTCGCGGCGCCCCGGGGCACTGGTCCGGCCCGGGCGCGTCCCGGCGGGCGGAAGAGACCTCCGGCAGTGACGATGACCGTCTCGCCTAGCTGCCGGAGGAGCAGTAATGGACGTTTCCGTAGCCATGTGGGCCACCACGGTCGGTGTGCTGATCGCACTGATCGTGGCGGACTTCTTCATCGGAGGGCGAAAGCCGCACGAGGTCTCGGTCAAGGAGGCCGGGATCTGGACCGTGGTCTGGGTCGTGCTGGCGGTGCTCTTCGGCGGCTTCCTCTGGTGGCACTCCGGCGCGCAGCCGGCCGGTGAGTTCTTCGCCGGCTACATCACCGAGAAGTCCCTCAGCGTCGACAACCTCTTCGTGTTCATCCTGATCATGGGCAAGTTCGCGGTGCCCAGGGTCTACCAGCAGCGCGTGCTGATGTTCGGCGTGATCATCGCGCTGGTGCTGCGGGCGGTGTTCATCGCCGGCGGCGCGGCCCTCGTGACGCAGTTCTCCTGGGTGTTCTTCATCTTCGGCGGCTTCCTGATCTGGACCGCCTGGAAGCTGATCAAGGAGGCGCGGGCCGACGAGGAAGAGGAGGAGTTCGAGGAGAACCGCCTGCTCAAGTCGATCGAGCGGCGCTTCCCGTCGACCGACAAGTACCACGGCACCAAGCTCTTCATCCGGGAGAACGGCCGCCGGCTGATGACCCCGATGCTGATCGTCATGCTGGCGATCGGCACCACGGACGTGCTGTTCGCGCTGGACTCGATTCCGGCCATCTTCGGTCTGACCCAGGACCCGTACATCGTGTTCACCGCCAACGCCTTCGCGCTGATGGGCCTGCGCCAGCTGTACTTCCTGATCGGTGGCCTGCTGAAGAAGCTGGTCCACCTGTCGTACGGCCTGTCGGTGATCCTCGGCTTCATCGGCGTGAAGCTGGTGCTGCACGCGCTGCACGAGGCCGGCGTGCACGTGCCGGAGATCGGCATCCCGTTCTCGCTGGGCTTCATCGTGGTGGTGCTGGCCGTCACCACGGTGACCAGCCTGACGGCCTCGAAGAAGCAGGACCGGGCGGCCGAGCGCGAGAAGCTCGACGCCTGACCGAGAAATTGAATGGGTTGAGCCCCGCCGCCGGATGCAGCATCCGGCGGCGGGGCTCAGTGCTGCGGGCGTCGACCGTACTCGGAGACCCAGCGCGAACCGAGCAGCACGATGTCGGCCGTCTCGACCGGACGGCCGGTGGCGTGGTCGTAGTAGGTGCGCTCGATCGCCATCACCGGGACGGCGGGTGCCGCGCCGAGGGCCTGGGCCTCGGCGCGGCTGGCCTGGCGGGCGGTGACGCGTTCGACCGGCGTGCCGGCCTCGATACCGATCAGAGCCATCCGGTCGGCGACGCCGATGCCCGCGTGCGGGCCGGCCTCCGGTAGGACGATCAGGCTGCCGCCGGTGATCGCCATGGGTTCCCAGCTCTCGGCGAGCTGGGCCGGGTCGCCGTCTGCCAGATACACGTAGCTGGTGTGCATCACCGGATCGCCCGGCTGGATCTCCAGCCGGGCTGCGATCCGGGCGTCGGCGGCACGAGGCTGCGACTCGTGCCGCCAGGTGCCGACCACGCCTTGCCGGGCGAGGGCGGCCTCGGTCGGCGATCCGTCGCCCGGTGCCACGCGTTGGCGCCGGACGAGAACGGCCGGTGGCTCCTGGGACTTCACGTAGTAGCCCGCCCCGGGGCGGGCGAGCACGAGCCCCTCGTCGATCAGCAGGGCGTAGGCCCGCTGGATCACGCCCGTCGAGACGTTGTGCTCGCGCTGGAGCGCACTGATGGACGGCATTCGATCGCCTGGCTGAAGGCGCCGGGAGGTCAATTGACCGCGCAGGGCATCCGCGACCTGCAGGTAGGAGGGGGTGTCGCTCACGCCTCGGACCTCCTCGCTTCGAATCGTTCGCTGCGGCTGACACCGTAGCGCTGGCAGCGCTACTCTATCGATACGATTCCACTATATCGATATGGGGAACGTCGATGCAGATCGGCATGCGCACAAGCTTGCTCAAGGCGTCTCTCTGTCAGGCGGCAGGGGCTCCCGTGCGAATCACCAAGGGGAGGGCGGGCCGCGTTCGGCTCTCGACGACCGCGCCTGCTGATACCTCGTCCACGCAGTGGACCGAGGTGCTCGACATCCTCCGGTCGGGCTGCGAGTGGGGCTCCACCGATGCCACCGGCCGGGGCGTCGTCTGGGTGGAACTGGAGGACTTCAACATGACGGACCCGGGGGCCTGGTCGTGACCGCCGCCGCCCGTCGGTCGGCGGCGTCGACCGGCATCGTGATCCGCTTCGAGGTGGGCAGGGCCGGGCGCTACGTCAGCGCTGAGTGCCAGCTGGATGCGCACTGGGCCTGCCCGGGCGGCGTCCGAGAAGTGTCCGGTGTCTTCACGCTGGCGTGTCTCTGAATGGAGCCGACATGTGCCTGCGCCCGGCATCTCGCTGGAGGCGGGCCATGATCCGGGCTGGTCGGCTCCGCCCGGAGCCGACCAGCCCGGAAGGCATCACCAGCCGCGCTCGCGCCATTCGGCGAGGTGCGGGCGCTCGGCGCCGACGGTGGTGTCGTTGCCGTGGCCGGGGTAGACCCAGGCCTCGTCCGGGAGGACGTCGAAGATCTTCTCGTTGACGTCCCGGAAGAGGGTCCGGAAGGCCTCCGGGTCCCCCCAGGTGTTGCCGACGCCGCCCGGGAAGAGGCAGTCGCCGGTGAACACGTGCGGGTGGCCCTGCGGGTCGTCGTAGATCAGCACGATGGCGCCGGGGGTGTGCCCGACCAGGTGCCGGACGGTCAGCTCGGCCCGGCCGACGAGCAGCTTGTCGCCGTCGGCGAGCCGCAGCTCGGTGGGGACGTCGATGCCCTCGGCGTCGTGCTCCCCGGCGGCGGTGCGGGCGCCGGTGGTGGCCACCACCTCGGCGAGCGCTCCCCAGTGGTCGTGGTGCCGGTGGGTGGTGACGACCGTGGCCAGGTCGTCGCCGACGGTCTCCAGCAGCGCCGGGGCGTCGGCGGCGGCGTCGATCAGCAGCTGCTCGTCGGTGGCCGGGCAGCGCAGCAGGTAGGCGTTGTTGTCGTACGGGCCGACGGCCACCTTCGTGATGATCAGGTGGGCCAGCTCGCGCACGTCCGGGGGCCCGCCGACCTTGACCGCTCCGTGGTACGTCATCCGTCCGCTCCTCGTCGTGTCGGTCCTGGGATCATCCTCGCCCCCTCAGCCCAGCGGGGGAAGCTGGGGGAGCGCGGAGTCGGGGGTTCGCTTCAGGTCGGCGCCGTCGGAGCGGCCCGAGAGCCAGGCGAGCAGGGCCCGGACCGATCCCCGGACGGTCAGGGCGGGTTCGCCGGTTCCGATCAGGCCGTGGTCCCCGGTGTCCTCGGCGACCAGCTCGACTCCCGGCAGCGCGGTGCCGTGGAGCTTGACGGCGAGCTTGTGGAACTCGACGACCGCGAACACCTCCGGCCACCGGGCCGGGCCGTAGCCGGCGTCCAGGTCGACCAGGTGGTACTCCAGCTCGCCGAGGCGCTTCCAGACCAGGTCGGCGGCCGGGAAGACGGCGCCGGAGCGGTGGTGGACGTCGGTGGCCCAGTCCTCGTCGGCCATCAGCGCGGCGGCCGCGGCGAAGCGCTCGTGCGACTCGCGCAGGTCGGCGAGCTGGGTCTCCAGCGGGCGCCCGGCACCGTCCTGGATCTCCTGGTCGCGGGCCTCCTCGCTGGCGTACTGCGGGATGTCGGTGCCGGTGCGGGCGCCGGTCAGCAGGTTGACCAGGGAGTCGGCGTTGCGGGCGAGGTGGGCCAGCACGTGGCCGCGGCTCCAGCCGGGGAGCGCGGAGGGCTCGGCGACGGCCGCGGGCTCCAGCCCGGCGACGGTCTCCAGCATGCTCCGGGTGCTCTCCCGGACCAGGCTCAGCCGCTCGGCGGCGACGGCGGCGGCGGACTGCGGGTCGGTCATCGGATCTGCCTTCGGTGCGAAGCGGTGCGTTGCCCCGTGGGGGCTCCGCTCGTTGACCAGTCGACGCTACCGCCGACACCGGAGCCCGAGCAGGGGCTTTTCAGGTCCGGGTACGGACGGCCCCGGGGCGGTCCTCACTCGTTCGGGTGGTCTCGGGTGGACAAAGTCGAGATTCGAACGTCTGAGCTATAGGCTGGCTGCCGCATCCTGGAAGAAGCACCCAATCTCACCGCAAGCCCTCTCGCCCCGGAGAAAGGCGCCAGAAGCAGTGGCCGACCGCCTCATCGTCCGCGGTGCTCGCGAGCACAACCTCAAGAACGTCTCGCTCGACCTGCCCCGCGACTCCCTCATCGTCTTCACGGGCCTCTCCGGCTCCGGCAAGTCCTCGCTCGCCTTCGACACGATCTTCGCCGAGGGCCAGCGCCGCTACGTCGAGTCGCTGTCCTCGTACGCCCGCCAGTTCCTCGGGCAGATGGACAAGCCCGACGTGGACTTCATCGAGGGCCTCTCCCCGGCCGTCTCGATCGACCAGAAGTCCACCAACCGCAACCCCCGTTCGACCGTCGGCACCATCACCGAGGTCTACGACTACCTGCGCCTGCTGTTCGCCCGGATCGGCAAGCCGCACTGCCCGCACTGCGGCCGCCCGATCGCCAAGCAGTCCCCGCAGGCGGTCGTCGACAAGGTGCTGGAGCTCGCCGAGGGCACCCGGTTCCAGGTGCTCAGTCCGGTGGTGCGCGAGCGCAAGGGCGAGTTCGTCGACCTCTTCGCCGACCTCCAGTCCAAGGGCTACTCGCGCGCCCGGGTGGACGGCGAGACGGTCCAGCTCGCCGAGCCGCCGAAGCTCAAGAAGCAGGAGAAGCACACCGTCGAGGTGGTCATCGACCGCCTGACCGTCAAGGAGAGCGCCAAGCGGCGGCTCACCGACTCGGTGGAGACGGCCCTGCGGCTGGCCGGCGGCATGGTCGTGCTCGACTTCGTCGACCTCCCGGAGGACGACCCGGAGCGCGAGCGCATGTACTCCGAGCACCTCTACTGCCCGTACGACGACGTGTCGTTCGAGGAGCTGGAGCCGCGCTCGTTCTCCTTCAACTCGCCGTTCGGCGCCTGCCCGGACTGCTCGGGCCTGGGCAACCGGATGGAGGTCGACCCGGACCTGGTCGTCCCGGACGTCGAGCGCTCGCTCGACGAGGGCGCCATCCACCCGTGGTCGGCCGGCCACGCCAAGGAGTACTTCCAGCGCCTGATCGACGCGCTCGCCCAGGAGCTGGGCTTCCGCACCGACATCCCGTGGGCCGGGCTGCCGGCCCGCGCCAAGAAGGCGCTGCTGTACGGGCACAAGCACCAGGTGGAGGTCCGCTACCGCAACCGCTTCGGCCGCGAGCGCTCGTACAGCACCGGCTTCGAGGGCGCGGTCCCGTTCATCCAGCGCCGGCACACCGAGGCGGAGAGCGACAGCAGCCGCGAGCGCTTCGAGGGCTACATGCGCGAGGTGCCCTGCCCGACCTGCCAGGGCACCCGGCTCAAGCCGGTGGTGCTCGCGGTCACCGTCCAGGACAGGTCGATCGCCGACGTCTCCTCGATGTCGATCAGCGACTGCGCCGAGTTCCTGGGCGCGATGAAGCTGGGCGCCCGGGACAAGCAGATCGCCGAGCGGGTCCTCAAGGAGGTCAACGAGCGGCTGCGCTTCCTGGTCGACGTCGGCCTGGACTACCTCTCGCTCGACCGCGCGGCCGGCACCCTGTCCGGCGGCGAGGCCCAGCGCATCCGGCTGGCCACCCAGATCGGCTCCGGCCTGGTCGGCGTGCTCTACGTGCTGGACGAGCCGTCCATCGGCCTGCACCAGCGGGACAACCACCGGCTGATCGAGACGCTGGTGCGGCTGCGCGACATCGGCAACACCCTGATCGTCGTCGAGCACGACGAGGACACCATCAAGACGGCGGACTGGGTGGTCGACATCGGCCCGGGCGCCGGCGAGCACGGCGGCAAGGTGGTGCACTCCGGTTCGCTGAAGCAGCTGCTGGCCAACAAGGAGTCGCTGACCGGCCAGTACCTGTCGGGCAAGCGGTCCATCCCGATCCCGGCGGCCCGCCGCGAGCGGGACAAGAAGCGCCAGCTGACCGTCCACGGCGCCCGCGAGCACAACCTCAAGGACGTCACGGTCGGCTTCCCACTCGGCACCTTCACCGCGATCACCGGCGTGTCCGGCTCCGGCAAGTCGACGCTGGTCAACGACATCCTCTACACCCACCTCGCCCGGGAGCTGAACGGCGCCCGCAGCGTGCCGGGCCGGCACACCCGGATCACCGGCACCGACCTGGTGGACAAGGTGGTGCACGTCGACCAGTCGCCGATCGGGCGCACCCCGCGCTCCAACCCGGCCACCTACACCGGGGTGTTCGACCACGTCCGCCGGCTCTTCGCGGAGACGCAGGAGGCCAAGGTCCGCGGCTACCTGCCCGGCCGGTTCTCCTTCAACGTCAAGGGCGGGCGCTGCGAGAACTGCTCCGGCGACGGCACCATCAAGATCGAGATGAACTTCCTGCCGGACGTCTACGTGCCGTGCGAGGTCTGCCACGGCGCCCGGTACAACCGGGAGACGCTGGAGGTGCACTACAAGGGCAAGTCCATCGCCGAGGTGCTGGACATGCCGATCGAGGAGGCGCTGGCCTTCTTCGAGGCCGTTCCGGCGATCGCCCGCCACCTCCGGACGCTCAACGACGTCGGCCTCGGCTACGTCCGGCTCGGCCAGTCCGCGCCGACGCTGTCCGGCGGCGAGGCGCAGCGCGTCAAGCTCGCCTCGGAGCTGCAGAAGCGCTCCACCGGGCGGACGGTCTACGTGCTCGACGAGCCCACCACCGGCCTGCACTTCGAGGACATCAGCAAGCTGATCAAGGTGCTCACCGGGCTGGTCGAGAAGGGCAACACGGTGATCGTCATCGAGCACAACCTCGATGTGATCAAGACCGCCGACTGGATCGTCGACATGGGCCCCGAGGGCGGCTCCGGCGGCGGCACGGTGGTCGCCGAGGGCACCCCGGAGCAGATCGCCGCGGTGTCGGAGAGCCACACCGGCAAGTTCCTCCGGGACATCCTCCCGGGCGACTTCGCCGACGCCCCGGTCGCCGCTCCGGCGAAGAAGGCGCCGCGCAAGCGGGCCGCCGCGGCGAAGAAGTAGTGCACGCGGGCACGGCCCCTCCCGCCCCGGGAGCGGCCGTGCCCGCCGCATAGACTTCCGTGGTCCCACGCCGCAGCCCACCCGCAGGAGCGCACCGATGTCCGAGGCCCCCGAGAGCAACCCCGCCACCTCCCGCCGCACCCTGCTCTGCGGCGCCGCGGCCGTCCTGGCGGCGGCCGGCGGCACCGTGGCGCTCACCGGCTGCGGCTCGTCGGCCGGTTCGTCCGGCTCCGGCGCCGCCCCCAAGGGCCCGGTGGACCTCGGCCCGGCCTCGGCGGTGCCGGAGGGCGGCGGCAAGGTCTTCCGCGAGCAGAAGATCGTCGTCACCCAGCCCACCGCCGGGCAGTACAAGGCGTTCAGCGCCAAGTGCACGCACGCGGGCTGCATCGTCGACCAGGTGAAGAACCAGCAGATCCAGTGCCCCTGCCACGGCAGCAAGTTCGCCATCGCCGACGGTGCCGTGGCGGACGGCCCGGCCCCCTCCCCGCTGCCCGCCTACACCGTCACGGTCGAGGGCGGCAACCTCAAGGTGACCCCGAGCTGACGCAGTTGAGCCCCGCCGAACAGACCCCCGCCGCGCCGGCGTCCGCCGATCGGATCGGCCCTCCGCACCCCCGGCCCCACTCGGTACGGTGGACCCATGGCTGACCCGAGCACCTACCGCCCGGCCCCGGGCGCGATTCCGACCTCACCGGGCGTCTACAGGTTCCGCGACGCCCACGGCCGGGTCATCTACGTCGGCAAGGCCAAGAGCCTGCGCCCGCGCCTGTCGTCCTACTTCCAGGACCTCGCCGGGCTGCACCCGCGCACCGCGACCATGGTCACCACCGCGGCTTCGGTCGAGTGGACGGTGGTGGCCACCGAGGTCGAGGCGCTGCAGCTGGAGTACTCCTGGATCAAGGAGTTCGATCCGCGGTTCAACGTGAAGTACCGCGACGACAAGAGCTACCCCGAGCTCGCGGTCACCCTCAACGAGGAGTACCCGCGCGTCCAGGTGATGCGCGGCGCGCACAAGAAGGGCGTGCGCTACTTCGGACCGTACGGGCACGCGTGGGCGATCCGCGAGACGGTCGACCTGCTGCTGCGCGTCTTCCCCGTCCGCACCTGCTCCAACGGCGTGTTCAAGCGCGCGCGGCAGGTCGGCCGGCCCTGCCTGCTGGGCTACATCGGCAAGTGCGCCGCGCCCTGCGTCGGCAAGGTCACCGCGGACGAACACCGCGCGCTGGCCGAGGACTTCTGCGACTTCATGGCCGGGCGCACCGGCAACTACCTGCGCCGCCTGGAAGACGGGATGCAGGAGGCCGCCGCGGAGATGGAGTACGAGAAGGCGGCCCGCCTGCGGGACGACATCGGCGCCCTCAAGCGTGCGATGGAGAAGAACGCCATCGTGCTCGCCGACGCCACCGACGCCGACCTCCTGGCCCTCGCCGAGGACGAACTGGAGGCCGCCGTCCAGATCTTCCACGTGCGCGGCGGCCGGGTCCGCGGCCAGCGCGGCTGGGTCACCGACAAGGTCGAGGACGTCGACACCGCGGGCCTGGTCGAGCACGCCCTCCAGCAGCTCTACGGCGGCGCCACTGCCGACGAACGCAGCGAGAGCGTCCCGCGCGAGGTGCTCGTCCCGGCCCTGCCGGAGCCGGACGGGCCGGTCCGGGAGTGGCTGAGCGGCCTGCGCGGCAGCCAGGTCGACCTGCGCGTCCCGCAGCGCGGCGACAAGAAGGACCTGATGGCCACCGTGCAGCGCAACGCCCAGCAGGCGCTGGCCCTGCACAAGACCAAGCGCGCCTCCGACCTCACCACCCGCAGCCGCGCCCTCCAGGAGATCGCCGACGCGCTGGAGCTGGACTCCGTCCCGCTGCGCATCGAGTGCTTCGACATCTCCCACCTCCAGGGCGAGGACGTGGTCGCGTCGATGGTCGTCTTCGAGGACGGCCTGGCCCGCAAGAGCGAGTACCGGCGCTTCCAGATCAAGGGCTTCGCGGGCCAGGACGACGTCCGCTCGATGCACGAGGTGATCAGCCGGCGCTTCCGCCGCTACCTCCAGGAGCGCGAGCAGACCGGCGAGTGGGCCGTCGTCGAGTCCGAGGACGACCAGCCCGAGGACGGTCCGCGCACCGAGGACGGCCGCCCCAAGCGCTTCGCCTACCCGCCGCAGCTGCTCGTCGTCGACGGCGGCCAACCGCAGGTCGCCGCCGCCAGGCGGGCCCTGGACGAGCTCGGCATCGACGACGTCGCCCTGTGCGGCCTCGCCAAGCGCCTGGAGGAGGTCTGGCTGCCGGGCGAGGACGACCCCGTCGTCCTGCCGCGCAGCAGCGAGGGCCTCTACCTGCTCCAGCGCGTCCGCGACGAGGCCCACCGCTTCGCGATCGGCTACCAGCGCAGCAAGCGTTCCAAGCGACTCACCGCCGGGGAACTGGACTCCGTCCCGGGCCTCGGCGAGACTCGCCGCCAGGCGCTGCTCAAGCACTTCGGCTCGCTGAAGAGGCTCCGGGCCGCCACCGTCGACGAACTCTGCGCCGTACCCGGCATCGGACGCCGCACGGCGGAGACTGTTGCGGCGGCGTTGTCCTCCCGTACACCCGCCGCACCCGCGGTCAACACCGCGACCGGCGAGATCATCGAGGACGGGGCCGACCAGGCCACCGCGCCGGTGGCCGCAGCACCCACGACCGCACCATCCCAGGAGACGCCATGACGGCCGACGCCGCCCGTCAGCCGGCGCGCCCGGCCGCCGACCGCCCCGGCGGACCGGCGCCGCACGGCCGCGCCATGCGCGTGCTCCCCAGCAGAAAGACCGAGAGCGGGGAACCGAAGTGACCGTGTCAGACGTGGCCGAGAACGTCCCGGAGCTGGTGATCATCTCCGGCATGTCCGGAGCCGGCCGCTCCACCGCGGCCAAGTGCCTGGAGGACCTCGGCTGGTTCGTGGTGGACAACCTGCCGCCGGCCCTCATCCCGACCATGGTCGACCTCGGGGCCCGCTCCCAGGGCAACGTCGCCAGGATCGGCGCCGTCGTGGACGTCCGCGGCCGGCAGTTCTTCGACGACCTGCTCACCTCGCTCGACGAGCTGGAGAAGCGCGGAGTCCGGCTCCAGGTCCTCTTCCTGGACTCCTCCGACGAGGCCCTGGTCCGCCGCTTCGAGAGCGTGCGCCGCCCGCACCCGCTCCAGGCCGACGGCCGGATCGTCGACGGCATCGCCCTGGAGCGCGACCTGCTGCGCGAGCTGCGCGGCGAGGCCGACCTGGTGATCGACACCTCCAACCTCAACGTGCACCAGCTGCGCGCCAAGCTCGACGCCCAGTTCGCCGACCACGACGAGCCCGAGCTGCGCGCCACCGTGATGTCCTTCGGCTTCAAGTACGGCCTGCCGGTCGACGCCGACCTCGTGGTGGACTGCCGCTTCCTGCCCAACCCGCACTGGGTCCCCGAGCTGCGCGCCCGCACCGGCACCGACTCCGACGTCGCCGACTACGTGTTCCAGCAGCCCGGCGCCAACGAGTTCCTCAACGGCTACGCGGAGCTGCTCCGCATCGTCACGGAGGGGTACCGCAGGGAGGGCAAGCGGTACATGACGCTTGCCGTAGGCTGCACCGGTGGCAAGCACCGCAGCGTCGCGATGTCCGAGCGCCTGACCAAGCGCCTCATCGCCGACGGCGTCGAAACGGTGCTGGTCCACCGAGACATGGGACGGGAGTAACCGCCGCCTCCTCGCCGGGCCGCCGGCCGGGCGGCCGCGGGCGAAGAGGAACGCGAGGTGGGTGTGACGGGATACGTGCCCGGACGGCAGCCGCACCACAAGAACGGCGACCGGACCGGGGTCCCGGCGAGGACCCCGGCTCCCAGCAAGCCGCGCAGCAGCCCCGCCCGGGCCAACCCGGCCCCCCGGATCACCGCCCTCGGCGGCGGCCAGGGCCTGTCCGCGTCGCTGTCGGCCCTGCGCCGGCTCACCAGCGACCTGACCGCCGTGGTCACCGTCGCCGACGACGGCGGCTCCAGCGGGCGGCTGCGCACCGAGCTGGGCGTGCTGCCCCCGGGCGACCTGCGCAAGGCCCTGGCGGCCCTGTGCGGGGACGACGACTGGGGCCGCACCTGGTCCGAGGTGATCCAGCAGCGCTTCACCGGCAGCGGCGACCTCGGCGGCCACGCCGTGGGCAACCTGCTGATCGTCGCGCTGTGGGAGAAGCTCGGCGACCCGGTCGCCGCGCTGGACTGGGTCGGCCGGCTGCTGAACGTCCAGGGCCGGGTGCTGCCGATGTCGGCGGTGCCGCTGGACATCGAGGCCACCGTCCGCGGCCACGACCCGGCCCACCCGGGCGCGGTCACGGCCGTGCGCGGCCAGGCCAGCGTCGCGGTCACGCCGGGCACCGTGCAGTCGATCCGGCTGGTGCCGGAGGAGCCGCCGGCCGTCCCGGAGGCCGTCGCGGCCGTGCGCGAGGCGGACTGGGTGGTGCTCGGCCCGGGCTCCTGGTTCACCAGCGTGCTGCCGCACCTGCTGGTGCCGGACCTCGCCAAGGCCCTGGTCGAGACCCGCGCCCGCCGCCTGCTCACGCTCAACCTGGCGCCCCAGCCCGGCGAGACCGAGGGCTTCACGCCGCAGCGCCACCTGGAGGTCATCGCCGACCACGCCCCGGGGCTCGCCGTGGATGCGATCCTGGTGGACGAGCGGGCCGTCACCGGCGGCGCCTTCGGCCAGGCCGACCTGGACGGCCTGGAGAAGGCCGCCGAGCGGATGGGCGCGGCCCTGGTGCTCGGCCGGGTGGCCCGCACCGACGGCACCCCGCGACACGACCCGGAGCTGTTGGCGGCAGCGTACGACCGGATTTTCCGGACACATGGAAGGATCGGGCCATGGCGATGACTCCAGCGGTGAAGGACGAGATCAGCCGGCTCCCGGTCACCCGGGCCTGCTGCCGCAAGGCGGAGGTGTCGGCGATCCTGCGGTTCGCAGGCGGGCTGCACATCGTGAGCGGCCGGATCGTGATCGAGGCCGAGCTCGACACGGGGGCGGCCGCGCGGCGCCTGCGCAAGGACCTGCTGGAGATCTTCGGGCACTCCTCCGACCTCGTCGTGATGGCCCCCGGCGGGCTGCGCCGCGGCAGCCGGTTCGTCGTGCGCGTGGTCAAGGACGGCGAGCTGCTCGCGCGCCAGACCGGCCTCGTGGACGGCCGTGGGCGCCCGATCCGGGGCCTGCCCCCGGCGGTCGTCTCCGGGGCGACCTGCGACGCCGAGGCGGCCTGGCGCGGGGCCTTCCTCGCGCACGGGTCCCTCACCGAGCCCGGCCGCTCGTCCTCGCTGGAGATCACCTGCCCCGGCTCCGAGGCGGCCCTCGCCCTCGTCGGCGCCGCCCGCCGACTCGGCATCCCCGCCAAGGCCCGCGAGGTCCGCGGGGTGGACCGGGTCGTCATCCGGGACGGTGACGCCATCGGCGCGCTGCTGACGCGCCTGGGCGCGCACGAGTCGGTGCTCGCCTGGGAGGAGCGCCGGATGCGGCGCGAGGTCCGGGCCACCGCCAACCGCCTCGCCAACTTCGACGACGCCAACCTGCGCCGCTCGGCCCGCGCCGCGGTCGCGGCCGGCGCCCGGGTGGCCCGCGCGCTGGAGATCCTCGGCGACGAGGTGCCCGAGCACCTGGCCGCCGCCGGCCAGCTGCGGATGCAGCACAAGCAGGCCTCTCTGGAGGAGCTCGGCGCGCTCGCCGACCCGCCGCTGACCAAGGACGCGGTGGCCGGCCGGATCCGCCGCCTGCTGGCGATGGCCGACAAGCGCGCCTCCGAGCTCGGCCTGCCGAGCACCGAGGCGAACCTCACCGACGAGATGGCGCTCAACTGACGAGCCGACGATCACGGTTCGTGACCGATTCGCGGCCGGTGTCCGGATTCCGGGCACCGGCCGCCGTCGTGTCCGGACGGCCCGCGCGGGTCCGTGCGGCGGGAGTCCGGTTTGGCAAATTGGTAGAGACCACTGACCCGGGTCCAACTGCCCGGGGAACCAAGGACGGAAGGCCTGAAATGGGGTTTGGGCCACGCCACGCCACGTCTCGCGAATTGGTGCGATGTGCCCTCCCAGGCCCCGGAGGGGTAGGGTCATAGGCGGTCGGGGACTTCCCAAATCTCACCCCCGTCGGCTTAGCTCCGGCGTACCTAACGAGGAGATCGGTTCGTGACGATCCGGGTAGGCATCAACGGATTCGGCCGCATCGGCCGCAACTTCTTCCGCGCGGTCAAGGCCCAGGGCGCGGACATCGAGATCGTCGGTGTCAACGACCTGACTGACACGAAGACCCTGGCTCACCTGCTCAAGTACGACACCACCCTGGGCACCTTCCCGGGCGAGGTCTCGCACACCGAGGACAGCATCACCGTCGACGGCCACACCTTCAAGGTGACGGCCGAGCGCGACCCGGCGAACCTGCCGTGGGCCGCCCTGGGCGCCGACATCGTCGTCGAGTCCACCGGCATCTTCACCAAGGCCGAGGCCGCGAAGAAGCACCTCACCGCCGGCGCGAAGAAGGTCATCATCTCGGCGCCCGCCACCGACGAGGACGTCACCATCGTCCTGGGTGTCAACGACGAGAAGTACGACGCCGCCAACCACCACGTCATCTCCAACGCCTCGTGCACCACCAACTGCGTGGCGCCGATGGCCAAGGTGCTGAACGAGAGCTTCGGCATCGTCAAGGGTCTGATGACCACCGTCCACGCGTTCACCAACGACCAGGTGACCCTGGACTTCCCGCACAAGGACCTGCGCCGTGCTCGTGCGGCCTCGCAGAACATCATCCCGACCTCGACCGGTGCGGCCAAGGCGACCGCCCTGGTCCTGCCGGAGCTCAAGGGCAAGCTGGACGGCACCTCGCTGCGCGTCCCGGTCCCGACCGGCTCCATCACGGACCTGGTCGTCACCCTGGAGCGCGAGGTGACCAAGGACGAGGTCAACGCCGCCTTCCAGAAGGCCGCGCAGGAGGGCCCGCTCAAGGGCATCCTGGCCTACACCGAGGACCCGATCGTCTCCTCGGACATCGTCAACGACCCGGCCTCCTGCATCTTCGACTCGCAGCTCACCATGGTCCAGGGCAACCAGGTCAAGGTGCTCGGCTGGTACGACAACGAGTGGGGCTACTCGAACCGCGTCGTGGACCTGGTCACCCTCGTCGGTGGCCAGCTCTGACGCAGTGGGAGCTGACGTGATGTGAGGGCGAGGGCCCGGACGGCGCACGACGCCGACCGGGCCCTCGTTCTGCGTACAAGAACCTTCCGGGCGGCCCCTGCGCCGTGCCGCCCACCTGCGCATCCCCCCATCTCCCCAGGAGACCGAAGAACCCGTGAAGACCATCGAAGACCTCGACGTCGCCGGCAAGCGCGTCTTCGTCCGCGCCGACCTGAACGTGCCGCTGGACGGCGCCGCGATCACCGACGACGGCCGCATCCGCGCGGTCGCCCCGACCATCGCCAAGCTCCTGGAGCGTGGCGCGAAGGTCGTCGTCGCCTCCCACCTGGGCCGCCCGAAGGGTGCGCCGGAGGAGAAGTTCTCCCTCGCGCCGGTGGCCGCGCGCCTCGGCGAGATCCTCGGCAAGGACGTCTCCTTCGCCACCGACACGGTGGGCGAGAGCGCCGCGGCCGCCGTCGCCGGCCTGACCGACGGCCAGGTCGCGCTGCTGGAGAACCTGCGCTTCAACGCCGGCGAGACCAGCAAGGACGACGCCGAGCGCAAGGCCTTCGCCGAGCAGCTGGCCGCCCTGGCCGACCTGTACGTCGGCGACGGCTTCGGCGCGGTGCACCGCAAGCACGCCTCGGTGTTCGACCTCCCGGCCCTGCTGCCGCACGCCGCCGGCGACCTGATCGCCACCGAGGTCGGCGTGCTGAGGAAGCTCACCGACGAGGTCGCGCGCCCGTACGTCGTCGTGCTCGGCGGCGCCAAGGTGTCCGACAAGCTCGGCGTGATCGACAACCTGCTGAAGAAGGCCGACCGCATCCTGATCGGCGGCGGCATGGCGTACACCTTCCTGAAGGCCCAGGGCCACGAGGTCGGCATCTCGCTGCTGCAGGAGGACCAGATCCCGGTCTGCCTGAACTACCTGGCCGAGGCCGAGAAGCGGGGCGTCGAGTTCGTCCTGCCGGTCGACGTCCTGGTGTCGGCCGACTTCCCGGACCTCAAGGGCAAGACCCCGGCGACCTTCGACCTCGTCTCCTCGGACGCCATCCCGGCCGACAAGGAGGGCCTGGACATCGGCCCGAAGACCCGCGAGCTGTACGCGGAGAAGCTGGCCGACGCCGGGACGGTGTTCTGGAACGGCCCGATGGGCGTCTTCGAGCACCCCGACTACGCCAACGGCACCAAGGCCGTCGCGAAGGCGCTGCTCGACAGCCCCGGCTTCACCGTGGTCGGCGGCGGCGACTCCGCCGCGGCCGTCCGCATCCTGGGCTTCGACGAGAACGCCTTTGGACACATCTCGACCGGCGGTGGCGCGAGCCTGGAGTACCTGGAGGGCAAGCAGCTCCCGGGTCTCACCGCCCTGGAAGGCTGAACGCAATGACCGAACGTCTCCCGCTCATGGCGGGCAACTGGAAGATGAACCTCAACCACCTTGAGGCCATCCAGCACACCCAGAAGCTCGCCTTCACCCTGAACGACAAGGACTACGCGGCCGTCGAGGTCGCCGTCCTGACCCCGTTCACCGACCTGCGCTCGGTGCAGACGCTGGTCGAGACGGACAAGCTGAAGATCAAGTACGGCTCGCAGGACATCTCGGAGCACGACTCCGGCGCCTACACCGGCGAGGTCTCCGGCCCGATGCTGGCCAAGCTCCGCTGCACCTACGCGGTGATCGGCCACTCGGAGCGCCGCCAGTACCACGCCGAGACCGACGAGATCGTCAACGCCAAGGTCAAGGCCGCCTACCGGGCCGGGATCACCCCGATCCTGTGCATCGGCGAGCCGCTGGAGGTCCGCAAGGCCGGCACCCACGTCGAGCACACGCTGGCCCAGCTGGACGGCGGCCTCAAGGACGTCCCGGCCGAGCAGGCCGAGACCGTCGTGATCGCGTACGAGCCGGTCTGGGCGATCGGCACCGGCGAGGTGGCGACGCCGGAGGACGCGCAGGAGGTCTGCGCGGCCATCCGCAAGCGGATCGCCGAGCTGTACGACGGCGCGCTGGCCGACAAGGTCCGTGTGCTGTACGGCGGTTCGGTCAAGTCGTCGAGCGCGGCCGGCCTGATGGCCAAGCCCGACATCGACGGCGGACTGATCGGCGGTGCTTCGCTGGACGCCGCGGAGTTCGCCAAGATCGTGCGCTACCGTGACCAGGCAGTAGGCTAACGCCGCCGCAGCAACGTAGGCTTTGGGGCCGGACCGCCGGACGCGGCCCGGCCCCTTCGCCGAAGATTCGAGAGAGTTGGTCCCGTCGTGGTTCTCGGGTTCTCTATTGCCCTGATCATCTTCAGCCTGCTGATGATCCTGCTCGTGCTGCTGCACAAGGGGAAGGGCGGCGGTCTGTCCGACATGTTCGGTGGTGGCGCGATGTCCACCGGTGGCGGCTCCGCGGTGGCCGAGCGCAACCTCGACCGCATCACGATCGTGGTCGGTCTGGGCTGGTTCGCCTCCATCATGGTGCTGAGCCTGCTGCTCAAGTACAAGGGCTAGGACCGGCCGCACACCTCTGCTGGTAACGGAGCCCGCACAAGCCTGACGCCCCGTCGCCCGAGCGCCTATCCTGGGACGGTCGGGGGCGGAGGCGATGGTGGCGCACCCTTAACTCCTGCTTACACTAGGACGACTTTCGCCACCGACGCGCACCGCGGCGGGTCGGCGTACCAGCACGCAGGGAGTCAGACCGTGGCAAGTGGCAACGCCATCCGTGGCAGCAGGGTCGGAGCCGGCCCGATGGGCGAGGCGGAGCGCGGCGAGTCCGCGCCGCGCAACCGGATCTCCTTCTGGTGTGCCAACAAGCACGAGACCCGTCCCAGCTTCGCCGCCGAAGCCGTCATCCCGGACACCTGGGACTGCCCGCGCTGCGGTTTCCCGGCCGGACAGGACGAGCACAACCCGCCCGCCCCCTCGCGCAACGAGCCGTACAAGACCCACCTCGCCTACGTCCGCGAGCGGCGCACCGACGCCGACGGCGAGGCGATCCTCGCCGAGGCGCTGGCCAAGCTGCGCGGCGAGATCTGAGCCGGAAGACCGAAGGGCGCCACCGTCAACGACGGTGGCGCCCTTCGGCGTTGAGTCCCTAGGCCGAGGCCGGCGGGTACAGCTGCGGCGGGATCCGCTCGGCGGCGGCCCGGTCCAGCAGCCACAGCGTGCGGCCGCGGCCGTACGCGCCGGAGGCGGGCGCCTGGATCTCGCCCGGGCCGGACAGGGCCAGCGCGACCGCGCCCGCCTTGTCCTCGCCGGCCGCCAGCAGCCAGACCTCGCGGGCCGCCCGGATCGCCGGGAGGGTGAGCGAGATCCGGGTCGGCGGGGGCTTGGGGGCCCCGCGCACGCCGACCACCGTCAGCTCGGTCTCCCGCACGCCCGGGTGCTCCGGGAACAGCGACGCGACGTGGGTGTCCGGGCCGACGCCCAGCAGCAGCACGTCGAAGGCCGGCACGCCGGTCCGGTCGCCCGGTCCGGCCGCCTTCGCCAGCTCCTGCGCGTAGCGGGCGGCGGCGGCCTCGACGTCCGAGCCGTCGACGCCGTCCGAGGCGGGCATCTCGTGCACCCGCGCCGGGTCGAGCGGGACGGCGTCGAGCAACTCGGCGCGGGCCTGGACGGCGTTGCGGTCCGGGTCCGCGGCGGGCACGAAGCGCTCGTCGCCCCACCAGAGGTCCAGCCGCGCCCAGTCGACCGCGTCGCGCGCCGGGGAGGCGGCGATCGCGGCCAGCAGGGCGTTGCCGTTGCGGCCGCCGGTGAGCACCACCGAGGCGGTGCCGCGGGCGGCCTGGGCGTCCACGATCCGGGTGATGAGCCGGGCCGCGGCCGCCTGGGCCATCAGCTCCTTGTCGCGGTGGACGACGAGCTGCGGGGTGGCGTTGGTCATGCGCTGTCCCCGGCGGCCTGCTCGCCGGCCGGCTCGTCGGCCTTCTCCGCGGCCTTCCTGGCGGCCTTCTTCGCCGCGGGCTTCTTCTCCGCGGCGGCGGCCGTCACCCGGTCGGGGTTGGCCACCGGCACGTCGGAGACCGCCTGGGCGAGCCGCCCGGCGGCCACCGTCTCGGCGTTGGCGGGCTCGTGGAGGCGGTCCACGGGCGTGCGCACGGCCGTCGAGTAGATGTCGTCCGGGTCGAGCCGGCGCAGCTCCTCGGCGATCAGCTCCGAGGTCTCGCGCCGCTTGAGCGCGACCTGGCGGTCCGGCGAGCCGGGCATCGACAGGGTGCCCATCAGGCCGTCCGGGCGGTCCAGGGTGATGTCCCCGTCCTTGGTGCGCAGGTGCACCGCGGTGATGCCGGGGCCGCCGGTGACGACGCGCTCGACCGGGACGTGCAGGCGGTTGTGCAGCCACAGGCCGAGCAGCTCGACGCTGGGGTTGTACGACTCGCCCTCCACCACGGCGGAGACGATCTGCGACGGGCGCTGGTCGAGCGCCGCGGCGAGCATCGAGCGCCAGCCGGTGATCCGGGTCCAGGCCAGGTCGGTGTCGCCCGGGGTGTAGCTCTGGGCCCGCTGGGCGAGCTGGCCGACCGGGGACTCGGCGGTGACCGCGTCGGTGATCCGGCGCTGGGCGATCGAGCCGAGCGGGTCCTGCGCCGGGTGGAGCGGCGCGTTGTCCGGCCACCAGACGACGACCGGGGCGTCCGGCAGCAGCAGCGGCAGGACGACGGACTGGGCGTGCGCGGCGAGTTCGCCGTGCATGCGCAGGATGACCGTCTCGCCGGAGCCGGCGTCCGAGCCGACCAGGATCTCGGCGTCCAGGCGGGTCTCGGCGCGGGCCCGGGGCGAGCGCCCGGCGCGCTTGATCACCGCGAGGGTGCGCGAGGGGTGCTCGCGGGAGGCGTCGTTGGCGGCCTTGAGGGCGTCGTAGGCGCTGCCCTCGTCGGTCACGATCACCAGGGTGAGCACCATGCCGGCGGCGGTGCTGCCACCGGCCCGGCGCGCCTCCATGAGGGCGGCGTTGATCTTGCTCGACGTCGTGTTGGTGAGGTCGATCTTCATGGCCGGCGCCAGCTCCTGCCGTCTCGTGCGAGCATCTCGTCCGCCTCGACGGGGCCCCAGGTCCCCGCCGCGTACTGGGCGGGCTTGCCGTGGGTGTCCCAGTACCTCTCGATCGGGTCGAGGATCTGCCAGGAGAGCTCGACCTCCTGGTGGCGCGGGAACAGGTTGGCGTCGCCGAGCAGCACGTCGAGGATGAGCCGCTCGTAGGCCTCGGGGCTGGACTCGGTGAAGGACTCGCCGTAGGCGAAGTCCATCGTGACGTCGCGGACCTCGAAGGAGGTGCCGGGCACCTTGGAGCCGAACCGCACCGTCACGCCCTCGTCCGGCTGGACCCGGATGACCAGGGCGTTCTGCCCGAGCTCCTCGGTCGCGTAGGAGTCGAACGGCAGGTACGGGGCGCGCTGGAAGACGACCGCGATCTCGGTGACGCGGCGCCCGAGGCGCTTGCCGGTGCGCAGGTAGAACGGGACGCCCGCCCAGCGGCGGTTGTTGATCTCCAGCTTGATGGCCGCGTAGGTGTCGGTCTTGGAGTCCGGGTCGATGCCGTCCTCGTCGAGGTACCCGACGACCTCCTCGCCGCCCTGCCAGCCGGCCGCGTACTGGCCGCGCACGGTGTGCCGGCCGAGGTCGGCCGGGAGCTTGACGGCGCTGAGCACCTTCAGCTTCTCGGCGACCAGCGCCTTGGGGTGGAAGGAGGCGGGCTCCTCGATGGCGGTGAGCGCCATCAGCTGGAGCAGGTGGTTCTGGATGACGTCGCGGGCGGAGCCGATGCCGTCGTAGTAGCCGGCGCGGCCGCCGATGCCGATGTCCTCGGCCATCGTGATCTGCACGTGGTCGACGTAGGACCGGTTCCAGATCGGCTCGAACATCTGGTTCGCGAAGCGCAGCGCCAGGATGTTCTGGACCGTCTCCTTGCCCAGGTAGTGGTCGATCCGGAAGACCTCGTCGCGCGGGAAGACCTCGTGGACGACCTTGTTGAGCTCCTGCGCGCTCTCCAGGTCGTGGCCGAAGGGCTTCTCGATGACGGCGCGGCGCCAGGAGCCCTGCGGAGGGTCGGCCAGGCCGTGCTTCTTGAGCTGCTGGACGACGGTCGGGAAGAACTTCGGCGGGACGGACAGGTAGAAGGCGAAGTTGCCGCCGGTGCCCTGGGCCTTGTCGAGCTCCTCGATGGTCGCCCGGAGCTTGTCGAAGGCGTCGTCGTCGTCGAAGGTGCCCTGGACGAAGCGCATGCCCTTGGCGAGCTGCTGCCAGACCTCCTCCCGGAACGGGGTCCGGGCGTGGTCCTTGACCGCGTCGTGGACCTCCTTGGCGAAGTCCTCGTCCTCCCACTCGCGGCGCGCGAAGCCGACGAGCGAGAAGCCCGGCGGCAGCAGTCCGCGGTTGGCGAGGTCGTAGATCGCCGGCATCAGCTTCTTGCGGGACAGGTCGCCGGTGACCCCGAAGATGACCAGGCCCGACGGCCCCGCGATGCGCGGGAGCCGTCGGTCTGCGGGGTCACGAAGCGGGTTGACGGGAGTGGCCGGGAGATCGTCCGCGTCCGACACCGGTGTCAACTCGGGGAAATCAGTGCTCACTTGATGGGCTCCGCTTTCGTGCGCTGGCGGTGAGCAGGGGTCACTTCTCGTCGGCGAAGGACGCGAGCGAGGCGGTGACGGTGTCGAGCAGCTCGGTCCAGGACTGCTCGAACTTCTCGACGCCCTCGTCCTCCAGCACCTGGACCACGTCGTCGTAGTCCACGCCGGCGGCCGCGATGGCGTCCAGGACGGCCTTGGCGTCGGCGTAGTTGGGGACGATGGTGTTGCCGGTGACCACGCCGTGGTCGGCGGTGGCGTCCAGGGTGGCCTCGGGCATCGTGTTCACGGTGCCCGGGGCGACCAGCTCGGTGACGTACAGGGTGTCCGGCAGGGCCGGGTCCTTGACGCCGGTGGAGGCCCAGAGCGGGCGCTGCGGCTTGGCGCCGGCGGCCTCCAGGGCCTTCCAGCGGGCGCTGCCGGCGGTCTGGCCGTCGACGCTGCCGAAGACGTCCTCGTACGCCTGGTAGGCGAGGCGGGCGTTGGCCAGGGCGGCCTTGGAGCGCAGGTTCTTGGCGTCGCCGCCGATCTTGTCCAGGCGCTTGTCGATCTCGGTGTCCACGCGGGAGACGAAGAAGGAGGCGACGGACTCGATCTGGGAGAGGTCCAGGCCCTTGGCCTTGGCGGACTCCAGGCCGGTCAGGTAGGCGTCCATGACGGCCTTGTAGCGGTCCAGCGAGAAGATCAGCGTGACGTTGACGCTGATGCCCTTGCCGATGACCTCGGCGATGGCGGGCAGGCCGGCCTTGGTGGCGGGGATCTTGATGAAGACGTTCGGGCGGTCGACCAGCCACCACAGCTGCTTGGCCTCGGCGACGGTGGGGGCGGTCTCGTGCGCCAGGCGCGGGTCGACCTCGATGGAGACGCGGCCGTCGCGGCCGTTGGAGGCGTCGTAGACCGGGCGCAGCACGTCGGCGGCGTCGCGCACGTCCGAGGTGGTGATCATGCGGATCGCCTCGTCGGTGGTGACCTTGCGGACGGCGAGGTCGCGCAGCTGGCCGTCGTAGGAGCTGTCGCCGCTGCCGGCGATGGCCTTCTGGAAGATGGTCGGGTTGGTGGTGACGCCCACCACGTGCTTGTTCTGCACCAGCTCGGCCAGGTTGCCGGAGTTCAGCCGCTTGCGGCTGAGGTCGTCCAGCCAGATCGCCACGCCTTCGTCGCTGAGGCGCTTGAGTGCGTCGGTCATGGTGCTCAGTCCTTCTTCTTCTGTCTTCGTGGGGTCGTCAGAGGGGCGGGGGGCCCCCCGGGGGGGGGGGGGGCGGCCCCCCGGGGGCGCCGGGGACGGCGTCGCGGGGGCGCCGGGGCGTGTGGTGCTCCGCCCCCCCCCCCGC
>NZ_JBHYWI010000066.1:0-17335 GCF_042751525.1 Kitasatospora sp. NPDC059408 | reverse complement strand
ACCCAGAACCCCACCCGTCGTTCCCTGAGGCGTTTGAGGCGGTCGTTATGGGTGATCTGCCTTTCTTATACGTATTTCGTGGGGTGGTAAGCGGGCCCGCGTACCCGCGTGCGGGCGGGTACGCGGCCCGAGGGGCTAGCGGTTGACGGCTTCGAGGGAGCGCAGGGCGTTGTGGGCCTCGGCCACCACGCGCTCGGCGGTCAGGCCGAACTCCTCGAACAGCACCTGGTAGTCCGCGGAGGCGCCGAAGTGGTCCAGCGAAACGATCCGGCCGTGGTCGCCGACCAGCTCGCGCCAGCCCTGGGCGATGCCGGCCTCGACCGAGACGCGGGCCTTGACCGACGGCGGCAGCACGCTGTCGCGGTAGGCCTGGTCCTGCTCCTGGAACCACTCGAAGGACGGCAGCGAGACGACGCGGGTGGCGATGCCCTCGGCCTCCAGGACCTCGCGGGCCTTGACGGCCAGCTGGACCTCGGAGCCGGTGCCCAGGAGGATCACCTGCGGGTCGCCGTTGCCGGCCTCGGCCAGGACGTAGCCGCCCTTCGCGGTGCCCTCGGCGGAGCCGAAGACCTCGCGGTCGAAGGTCGGGACGTTCTGGCGGGTGAGCGCCAGGCCGACCGGGCCGGGGTGGCTGGTCTGCCGCTCGATGACGGTGCGCCAGGCGACGGCGGTCTCGTTGGCGTCGGCCGGGCGGACCATGGACAGGCCCGGGATGGCGCGCAGCGAGGCCAGGTGCTCGACCGGCTGGTGGGTCGGGCCGTCCTCGCCGAGGCCGATGGAGTCGTGCGTCCAGACGTAGGTGACCGGCAGCTTCATGAGCGCGGCCAGGCGGACGGCCGGGCGCATGTAGTCCGCGAAGACCAGGAAGGTGCCGCCGTACACGCGGGTCCTGCCGTGCAGGGCGATGCCGTTCATGGTCGAGCCCATGGCGTGCTCGCGGATGCCGAAGTGGATCGTCCGGCCGTACGGGCTCGCCGACTTCAGCGGGTTGCCCTCGGGGAGGAAGGAGCTCTCCTCGTCGATGGTGGTGAGGTTGGACTCCGCGAGGTCGGCCGAGCCGCCCCACAGCTCCGGGATCACCGCGCCGATCGCCTTGAGGGTCTCGCCGGAGGCCTTGCGGGTGGCGACGTCCTTCCCGGCCGGGAAGGACGGGACGGTCTTCTTCCAGCCCTCGGGCAGCTCGCCGGCCTGGATGCGGTCGAACTCGCCGGCCCGGTGCGGGTTGGCGGCGCGCCAGGCCTCGAAGGAGCCCTGCCACGCGTCGCGGGCGGCCTTGCCGCGCTTGATCACCAGGCGGGCGTGCTCGATGACCTTGTCGGAGACCTCGAAGGTCTTCTCCGGGTCGAAGCCCAGGACCTTCTTGGTGGCGGCGATCTCGGCGGCGCCGAGGGCGGAGCCGTGGGCCTTGGCGGTGTTCTGGGCGTCCGGGGCCGGCCAGGCGATGATCGTGCGCATAGCGATCATCGACGGGCGGGCGGTCTCGGCCTTGGCGGCGGCCAGCGCGTCGGCGAGGGCGGCGACGTCGATGTCGCCGTTCGCCTTCGGGGTGACCCGCTGGACGTGCCAGCCGTACGCCTCGTAGCGCTTGAGGACGTCCTCGGAGAAGGCCGTCTCGGTGTCGCCCTCGATGGAGATGTGGTTGTCGTCGTACAGGGCGACGAGGTTGCCCAGCTGCTGGTGCCCGGCCAGCGAGGAGGCCTCGGCCGAGATGCCCTCCTCCAGGTCGCCGTCGGAGACGATGGCCCAGATCGTGTGGTCGAACGGGGACTCGCCGGCCGGGGCGTCCGGGTCGAAGAGGCCGCGCTCGTAGCGGGCGGCCATCGCCATGCCGACCGCGTTGGCGATGCCCTGGCCGAGCGGACCGGTCGTGGTCTCGACGCCGGCGGTGTGGCCGTGCTCGGGGTGACCGGGGGTGCGGCTGCCCGCGACGCGGAAGGCCTTGAGGTCGTCCAGCTCCAGGCCGTAGCCCGAGAGGTAGAGCTGGGTGTAGAGGGTCAGGCTGGTGTGCCCGGGGGAGAGGACGAATCGGTCGCGCCCCACCCAGGAGGGGTCGGTGGGGTCGTGCCGCAGGAAACGCTGGAAGATCAGGTACGCCGCCGGGGCCAGCGACATGGCCGTCCCGGGGTGTCCGTTGCCGACCTTCTGGACGGCGTCCATGGCCAGGACCCGGGCCGTGTCAACCGTGCGCTCATCCAGTTCGGACCACTCGAATGTGTTCGTCGGCGTCGTGCTCACCCTGTCTCAGGGCTCCTTCCGTTGTGAAGAGTGACCCCGTGAAGGGGACCCGGTCGGCCACGGCGCTGTGGTCCCGACGCTGGTGGTGCCGGTCACGGAGGGTAGATCCCGCTTCTGTGTGCGAGCCTACCGTCCGGCCCGGGGCTCACCCTGCGTGCTGGGACAACCGGAATTCGGGTATGGCGATTCCCACGATGCCGCTCTGGGGCGTTTTGTCCCAGGCTCTCCTGTTTTGGCGGGCCCTGCCCCTCCGATGAGCAGGACGGGGGAGGCGGGACCGAGTGGTCGGAGTTCGTGGGTTCACCCAGGGGTGTGCGTTCCGCCCCGCCGGGGGACCCCGGAGCCGGTGGGGAGATATGGAGCGTCTAAGGTGGCGTGGTACGCGCAGAGCGGTCGATTTGGGAGCCTTCGTTCCTGTGGACGCCTGCGAGGATTCATCTTCAGTTGGGGTGTTAGTGACCGCCGTCGAAACCCGTCCCGCCGGGGTCACCGGGGCGACGCCTGCGCATCACCGGCCGATTGGGGCCCGTGTCGGCGCGTTCGTCGCACTGACCAAGCCGCGGATCATCGAGCTGCTGCTGATGAGCACCGTGCCGGTGATGTTCCTGGCCCAGCAGGGCGTCCCGAACATGCTGCTGGTGCTCAAGGTCGTGGTCGGCGGTTACCTCTCGGCCGGCGGCGCCAACGCCCTCAACATGTACATCGACCGCGACATCGACGCCCTGATGGCCCGCACCGAGAGGCGACCGATCGTCACCGGGATGGTGTCGCCGCGTGAGGCGCTGGTGTTCGGCGTAGCACTCGCGGTCGTCTCCACGCTGCTGCTCGGCTTCGGCGTCAACTGGCTGTCCTCTGGGCTGGCGCTCGGCGCGCTGCTGTTCTACGTCTTCGTCTACACGCTGGGGCTCAAGCGGCGCACCTCGCAGAACATCGTGTGGGGCGGCATCGCCGGCTGCATGCCGGTGCTGATCGGCTGGTCCTCGGTGACGAACTCGGTGTCCTGGGCGGCGGTGGCGCTGTTCCTGGTGGTGTTCTTCTGGACGCCCCCGCACACCTGGGTGCTGTCGATGAAGGTGCGCGACGACTACGAGCGGGCCGGCGTGCCGATGCTGCCGGTGGTCAAGGGCAACGTGGCGGTCGGCAAGCAGGTCGTCGCCTACTCCTGGGTGATGGTGGCGACCTCGCTGGCGGTGTGGCCGCTGGGGCACATGAGCTGGCTTTACCCGGTCGCCGCGGTGCTGCTCGGCGGGTTCTGGCTGCGCGAGGCGCACGCGCTGTACGGGCGGGCCAAGGCCGGGATCGTGGGCGCCAAGCTGAAGGAGATGCGGCTGTTCCACTGGTCGATCACCTACCTGTCACTGCTGTTCGTCGTGTGTGCGATCGACCCGTTCGTGAAGTAGGCGTTGTCGTACGGCAGAAGAGCCCCGGTCCTGGTGGACCGGGGCTCTTCCGCGTTCTTCCGCGTTCTTCCGCGTTCTTCCGCGTTCTTCCGCGTTCTTCGGCCTTCATCGGCCTTCAACGTGCGGGGAGTTCGGACGGGCCGACGTGGCCGTCCAGCCAGTCCTTGAGCGGCTGGGAGGCCCGCAGGAAGGCGGCGATCCGGGTGTGCGCGGTGCGGGTGCCCAGCCACTTCGCGGGCGGCCACTCCTGCCAGGCCATGAGGCCCTTGTGGCGCAGCAGCTCGATCCTGGGGTGGTCCTTGGGGTAGCCGCGCGGGGCGGACTTCAGGCTGTCGCGGCCGAAGACCCGCGGGCCGTCCTTCTCCACCCGGGCGATCACGCGCTCCAGTTCGGCCCCGGAGACGTCCTCGGCGACGGCCGCGCGGTAGCGCTCCAGCTGGTCCGCGGCGAGCTGGTACATGCCGTTGCCGCAGGCCAGGCCGTCGGCGGAGAGCTGGACGTAGCCGCCTGCCTCCAGGTGGGCGCCGATGTGCGTCTTGTACGGGGACTTGTCGGCGCTGAAGCGGACGTCGCGGTTGGGGCGGAAGATCTTCCCCGGCCCGAACTCCGGTTCCAGCTCGGCCAGCAGCTCCTCCATGGGGGCGCGCACGGCCTCGTCGTAGCGGTCCTTGTGGGCCTGCCAGAAGGTCTTCGAGTTGTCGGCCTCCAGGTGCTCGTAGAATTCGAGCGCCTCGGCAGGCCAGCCGGAGAAGGTCACACGGCCAGTATGGATCGAGCGGGGGCGGTATGTGGCCCGGTGCACAGGGTGCTCCCGTCGCCAGGGCCGCTACCGGTGGGTAGCATGCGGGCATGAGCGCAGAGACCACCCCCGCCGCGTCGGACGCCCGCACCGAGCGCCGCGCCAAGCGCATCGCCAAGAACCTGACCAGCTTCGCCGCGCAGCACGGCGGCAGCGCCGACGCGGTCGTCGAGTACGTCGGCGCCGTGGCCACCCGGATCGTCGTGGTCGGCGCGGACGGCGCCTGGGGCGACCAGGTGGCCCCGAGCTACGCCGTCGGCCGCCGGGCCGCCGAGCTGGCCGGGCTGACCCTGCACGACGACTTCGAGGGCGAGCTGGCCCTCAAGGTGAAGACCGGCCCGTACGAGTGGAAGCGGATGGCCGGCATCCAGCTCGGCGGCTGACCGCCCGGCCCCCGTACGGCGAACGGCCCGGCTCCCTTTGCGGGGGAGCCGGGCCGTCGTGTGTGCCGCAGGGGTCAGACCGAGGCGGTCTGCGGGGTCTGCGCGGGCAGCTGTCCGGGGGCTTCCCCGTCCGCGCGGGTGCGCAGGGCGAGGGGGACGCGCAGGGCGGCGATCCAGGTCAGGGTGGCGCCGAGCATGTGGAGGCCGACCATCAGCTCCGGGGCGTCCGTGAAGTACTGGATGAAGCCCAGCACGCCCTGGAGGAGGAGCACTGCGAGCAGTTCTTTCGTGCGGGCCTTTGCGGGCTGGGGGGCCTTGATCGCGGCGAAGACGAAGATCATCGCGATGGTCAGGCCGACCGAGATGAAGGCGAAGTCGGCGTGGAACTGCGCGAGGCGGTCGTAGTCGATCGGGATGCGCGGCACGATCTTGTTGTCCTGCGGCGTGCCGGGGTGGTGGCCGGCGCCGGTGACCAGGGTGCCGGCGGCGACGAGCGTTCCGATCGCGGCGACCAGCACGTAGGAGAGCCGGTGGATCGGGCCGGCCACCGCGAGCTTCGCCGGGCCGTCGCCCTCCTTGCTGCGCTCCCACATCAGCAGCGCCACCCACACCAGGGCCATCGCGGCGATCATGTGCAGCGCGACGGTGTACGGGTTGAGGCCCGTCAGCACGGTGATGCCGCCGAGCACCGCGTTGCTCATCACCAGCCAGAACTGCGCCCAGCCGAGCTTCGTCAGGCTGCGCCGCCACGGGCGGTGGCAGCGCGCGGCGAGAATCGCCCAGCCGATGGCGGCGCTCAGCACATAGGTGAGCATCCGGTTGGTGAACTCGACGATGCCGTGGAAGCCCATCGCGGCGGTGGGCGTCAGGCTGTCGGCAGTGCAGCGGGGCCAGGTCGTACAGCCGAGGCCGGAGGCGGTGAGGCGGACGGCGCCGCCGGTGACGACGATCACCACGCTCATCACCAGCGCGGCGAACGCGGCGCGCCGGACCATCGCGGCGGACGGCTGCCAGCGGTCGGCGAGCAGGGAGAAGGGGTTCAGCACGCGCTCAATCGTAGGCGGCCTTACGGGCGATCTTGGGGCGGGGCGCGAGTAGGGCACCGGGTGCGCAAAACGGATCTTCCGGTCAAGGCGGTCAATGGTCTTGACCATTCACCCGTTCGGCCGAAAGAGTGCGGATTGGTCCATACCTTTTTCGGGGCCCCCTCCACTCCTCCCGCACGTAAGCGGAGCTCTGCACATGCGCATATCCACGTCCGCCGCCGCGCTCGCGGTCGGCGGCTCGCTCGCACTGGCCGGCCTCGTCGCGCCGGCCGCCCAGGCCGTCGGCGCCGACCAGGAGTGCCGCGGCCTCGGGGTCGCCGGCCTCTACGGCGAGTTCGTCGAGGGCGACGACACCCACACCCCGGACGCCGAGGGCGCGGTCGCGGTGGGCGGCAACGCCGACTTCCGCGGCGGCTTCTCGGTCGGCCAGGAGCTCACCGCCGAGCAGGTCGCCGCCCTGCCGGGCGGCAACGCCCTCGTGGTGGCCGGCGATCTGACCGGTACCAACACCCAGGTGATGAAGGGCAACGGCGTCTACGGCGGCACGCTGACCGGGGTGCTGGAGGCTCACCAGGGCAAGGTCGGCCGGGGTGCCTCCCCGATCGACTTCAAGGCCGAGTTCGCCAAGCTGCGCGCCGCCTCCGCCGCGCTGGCCGCCGTGCCGCAGACCGCCGGGGCCACCGTCCAGGCCGACGGCGGCAGGCTGACGCTGACCGGCGGGGACGCGAAGTACAACGGCTTCACCGTCGACGCCGCGAAGCTCCAGGGCGCGAAGGACGTCTTCGTCCGGGTGCCGGCCGGCTCGGTGACCGTCGTCACCGTGACCGGCTCGTCGTACGACATGGCGGCGGCCGGGACCACCGGCTTCCAGCTGTGGGACGAGGCCAAGGCGGCCTACGTCCTGGACGACAAGCTCCAGAGCGCGGCCGGCGGTGCCGTCCGGGCCGGGCTGCTCTGGAACTTCCCGTCCGCGACCAAGGTGGTCAAGAGCAGCAAGGCCGCCTGGGCCGGTACCGTGCTCGCCCCGAACGCCGCCTTCGACCTCGGCAGCGGCGGCCCGGTCAACGGCTCGGTGATCGCCGCCTCGCTGACCGGCAAGGGCGGCGCCGAGACGCACCACTACCCCTTCACCGGCTGCCTGCCGGCCGTCCTCCCGACGCCGTCCGCGACCCCGACCGGGACGCCGACCGTGCCGCCGGTGGTGCCGACCGGCACGCCGTCGACGCCGGGCGCCACCGCGCAGCCGTCCGGAACGCCGTCGGGGACGCCGTCGGGGACGCCGTCGGGACCGGCGGGCGGGGGCGCGTCGCCCAGTGCGTCCGCCTCGCCGTCCACCAGTGCGCCGGCGGCCTCCGCGCCGGCGAGCCCCTCGGCGTCGGCGAACACCGGCGGCGGGCTCGCGCACACCGGTTCCGGGCCCGTCCTGCCGCTGGCGATCGGCGGCGCGGTGGTGCTCGCGGCCGGCGGTGGAATCGTCGTGGCGACGCGTCGTCGGGCGGCGAAGAAGGCCTGACCGTTCGTCGGCTGATCGAAGCCGCGCCCCCGGTGATTGAACCTGATCACCGGGGGCTGCGTTTTTTCAGTCAGGTGACGAAGTCCATTCGGGTTCGCCGATTCCGCGTTGTGCGTGGTGGCGCCTGTGGTGGGCTGGTCATGCACATCCATCGTGAGACCGACAGACGAAATCCGGTCGTACGGCGGGGTGTGGCGAGGTGCGGGAGTGCCGGTAGAGTCCCCCGGACAGCCGTAGCGGGCCACCGCGAAGCACTCAACACGCCTGCTGCACAAGACCGTTCGGAGGGGAACAGGGCAATGGCACGACAGCAGCGGCACTTCGGGATCGGAGCGGCGGCACTCGCCGGTACGGTGGCGGCCGGAATCCTCCTGCCCCTGAGCCTGGCCGGGCCGGCTTCGGCCCACGTGCCGGCGTGGAAGGTGGACTGCGACAAGATCGTGATCGATCTGGTCAAGTACAGCGAGAAGGACACCGTGACGAACAACGTCACGCTCACCATCGACGGTGAGAAGGTGCTGGACAAGAAGTTCGGCAAGGAGTTCCACGGCACCTTCCCGGTGAAGGACCACTCCGCGCCGATCAAGGCGACCTTCGTGGTGACCACCACGGAGACCCCGGCCGAGCCCGGTTGGAACATCGACGAGTCCGAGACGATCCAGCCCTGCCACACGCCGACGCCGACCCCCACGCCCACCCCCACGCCCACCAAGACGCCCACCCCCACGCCGACCCCGACGACGACGCCGACCACCCCGCCGACGCCGGTCCCCAGCGTGACGCCGACCCCGAGCACCACCCCGCCGGGCACCGCGGCCCCGTCGGTGACGCCGCCCGCGAGCAGGACCCCGGCCCCGGCGCCGAGCACCGGCGGCCCGGCCCTCGCCGAGACCGGTGGCAGCTCGGCCACCCCCGTCATCGCGGCGGCCGGCGCCGGGGTGCTGCTGCTCGGCGGCGCGATCGTGCTGTTCGCCCGCAAGCGCCGTGGCGGCAGCCACAGCTGACGGTCCACCGGTAGTACGCACAGCGCCCCCCGGCCTCAAGTGGCCGGGGGGCGCTGTGCGTTGACGGCCGGGACTACTCCCAGCGGAAGAAGCGCGCGGCGGCGGCCAGGCCGACGACGGCCCAGCCGGCCAGGATCCCGAGGTCCGACCACGGCACCCCGGCGCCGGTCTGCAGGACGGACCGCAGGCCGTCCGAGAGCGCCGCGATCGGCAGCAGCTCCAGCACCGACTGCACGGCGGACGGGAACTTGGTCAGCGGCACGATCACCCCGCCCCCCAGTAGCAGCAGGATGAACACGAGGTTCGCGGCGGCCAGTGTCGCCTCGGCCCTGAGCGTGCCGGCCATCAGCAGGCCGAGCCCGGAGAAGGCGGCCGTGCCGAGGACCAGCAGCGCGGCCACCGAGAACGGGTCGCCGTGCGGGGACCAGCCGAGCGCCAGCGCGATCACCGACAGCAGCGCGACCTGCAGCGCCTCGGTGACCAGCACGCAGCCGGTCTTGGCGGTCAGCAGCGCCCAGCGCGGCAGCGGGCTCGCGCCGAGCCGCTTCAGCACGCCGTAGCGGCGCTCGAAGCCGGTGGCGATGGCCTGGCCGGTGAACGCGGTGGACATCACGGCGAGCGCCAGCAGACCGGGCGCCAGGAAGTCGACCCGCTTGCCGGGGCCCTCCACCGCGACGACGTCGACGGCGGAGAACAGCACCAGCAGGACGGTCGGGATGACGACCGTGAGCAGCAGCTGCTCGCCGTTGCGCAGCAGCATCCTGGTCTCGAACGCGGTCTGCGCGAGCAGCATCCGGCCGACGGGGGCCGCACCCGGCCTGGGGGAGTAGTCGGTCACGAGCGCAGGTCCCGTCCGGTCAGGTCGAGGAAGACGTCTTCGAGGCTGCGGCGCTGCACGGCGAGCCGCTCGGGGAGGATGCCGGAGGCCGCGCACCAGGAGGTGACGGCGGCCAGCAGCTGCGGGTCCACGGTCGCGGCCTCGACGCGGTAGCTGCCGGGGGCCGTCTCGGTGGCGGCCGTGCCCCCGGGCAGCTCCTTGAGCAGCGGGCCGAGGTCGAGTCCGGGCGGGCCGTCGAAGCGCAGCGCGTTCTCGGCGCCGCCGCGGCACAGCTCCTCGGGGGTGCCGGTGGCGATGACCCTGCCGCGGTCGACGACGGCGACGTGGTCGGCGAGCTGCTCGGCCTCGTCCATGTGGTGCGTGGTGACGACCACGGTGACGCCGTCCCGGCGCAGGTCGCGGACCAGCTCCCAGGTGGCGCGGCGGGCCTGCGGGTCGAGGCCGGCGGTGGGCTCGTCGAGGAAGACCAGCTCGGGGCGGCCGACCACGGCCATGGCGAGGGCGAGCCGCTGCTGCTGGCCGCCGGAGAGGCGCCGGTAGGCGGTGCGGCCGCAGGAGCCGAGGCCGAGCCGCTCGACCAGGGCGTCGACGTCCAGCGGGTGGGCGTGCAGCGTGGCGGTGTGCCGCAGCATCTCGACGGCGCGGGCGCCCGCGTACACGCCGCCGGACTGCAGCATGACGCCGATCCGCGGGCGCAGGGCGGCGTGCTGGGCGACCGGGTCGAGGCCGAGGACGCGGACGGTGCCGGCGTCGGGGCGGCGGTAGCCCTCGCAGGTCTCGATGGTGGTGGTCTTGCCGGCGCCGTTGGGGCCGAGGACGGCGGTGATCGCGCCGCGCGCGATGGTGAGGTCGAGGCCGTCCACGGCCGACTTGTCGCCGTACCGCTTGACCAGCCCGGCGATCTGGACCGCGGGTTCGGAGTGCATACCGGCGAGTCTAAGAGGGCCTCACGCCGGGCCCCGCCGGGGCCTCGGTGATCGTTTCTGCAGGTCAGGTAAGCCTTACCTGCGTGACTGATGACACGGGTGAGGCCTGGATCACGGCTTGTCCTGTTGGAAGTAATTACGCAACACTGGTGTTGTGAAAAACATGCGCGAGCACGCCACGCACCAGGAGGCCGAGTCGGCCCCCGGCTGTGACGTGCCCGTGACGGCGGCCGAGGTGCTGCTGGAGGGCCACCGCGCCACGCGCGACCGGGTCGCCCGGTCGATCCTGGACCACGGCCCGTCCTCCGCCGCCGACCTCGCGACCCGGCTCGGCCTCACCGCCGCCGCCGTGCGCCGCCACCTCGACGGACTGGCCGCCGCGGGCCTGGTCGAGTCCCGCGACCAGCGGGTCTACGGCAGCCGCGGCCGGGGCCGTCCGGCCAAGGTCTTCGCCCTCACCGACGGTGGCCGGGACGCCTTCTACCAGGCGTACGACCAGCTCGCGGCCGACGCGCTGCGCTGGATCTCCGACTCGGTGGGCGGCGGCAAGGCGGGCGAGGAGGCGGTCGCCGCCTTCGCGCGCGCCCGCTTCGGCAAGCAGGGCCAGAAGTACCTGGAGACCCTGCGAACGGCCGAAGCCTCCGAGCGCACCGAGGCGCTCGCCCAGGCGCTGAGCGCGGACGGGTACGCTGCCACGGTGCGGCGGGTCCCGTCGGCCGCGGCGAAGGCCCCGGCGGGCGCCCAGCTCTGCCAGCACCACTGCCCGGTCGCGCACATCGCCGAGCAGTTCCCCCAGCTCTGCGAGGCGGAGACCGAGGTCTTCTCCCAGCTCCTGGGCACCCATGTGCAACGGCTGGCCACCATCGCCCACGGCGACGGGGTCTGCACCACCTATGTGCCGGCACCCGGTGCCGCATCGTCGTCCGCCGCGCGCAGCGCGCGGCCGGGTCCCGATGCAGTGCCGACTGCCGGTACGTCCACCGAAGATTCAGCGTCCGCGCGTTAGGAAGCTCGCATGACTGACACCGTTTCGCACCCCGAGCTCGAAGGCCTCGGCAATTACGAGTACGGCTGGGCCGACCCGGACACCGCCGGTGCCGCGGCCAAGCGCGGGCTCAGCGAGGACGTCGTCCGCGACATCTCGGCGAAGAAGAGCGAGTCCGAGTGGATGCTGAACCTGCGGCTCAAGGGCCTGAAGCTGTTCGGCAAGAAGCCCATGCCGACCTGGGGCTCCGACCTCTCCGGCATCGACTTCGACAACATCAAGTACTTCGTCCGCTCGACCGAGAAGCAGGCCGAGTCCTGGGAGGACCTGCCCGCGGACATCAAGGCCACCTACGACAAGCTGGGCATCCCGGAGGCGGAGAAGCAGCGCCTGGTCGCCGGTGTCGCCGCCCAGTACGAGTCCGAGGTCGTCTACCACCAGATCCGCGAGGACCTGGAGGAGCAGGGCGTCATCTTCCTGGACACCGACACCGCGCTGCGCGAGCACCCGGAGATCTTCAAGGAGTACTTCGGCACCGTCATCCCGGCCGGCGACAACAAGTTCGCCGCGCTGAACACGGCGGTGTGGTCCGGCGGCTCGTTCATCTACGTGCCGAAGGGCGTGCACGTCGACATCCCGCTGCAGGCCTACTTCCGGATCAACACCGAGAACATGGGCCAGTTCGAGCGGACGCTGATCATCGTCGACGAGGACGCCTACGTCCACTACGTCGAGGGCTGCACCGCGCCGATCTACTCCTCCGACTCGCTGCACTCGGCGGTCGTCGAGATCATCGTCAAGAAGGGCGGCCGCTGCCGCTACACGACCATCCAGAACTGGTCGAACAACGTCTACAACCTGGTCACCAAGCGCGCCGTGGCGTACGAGGGCGCGACCATGGAGTGGGTCGACGGCAACATCGGCTCCAAGGTCACCATGAAGTACCCGGCCGTCTACCTGATGGGCGAGCACGCCAAGGGCGAGACCCTGTCGATCGCCTTCGCGGGCGAGGGCCAGCACCAGGACGCCGGCGCCAAGATGGTGCACATGGCGCCGAACACCTCCTCCAACATCGTCTCCAAGTCGGTGGCGCGCGGCGGTGGCCGGACCTCCTACCGCGGTCTGATCGAGATCGGCGAGGGCTCGCACGGCGCCAAGTCCAACGTCCTGTGCGACGCGCTGCTGGTCGACACCATCTCCCGCTCGGACACCTACCCGTACGTGGACGTCCGCGAGGACGACGTGTCCATGGGCCACGAGGCGACCGTCTCCAAGGTCAGCGAGGACCAGCTGTTCTACCTGATGAGCCGGGGCATGACCGAGTTCGAGGCGATGGCGATGATCGTGCGCGGCTTCGTCGAGCCGATCGCGCGCGAGCTGCCGATGGAGTACGCGCTGGAGCTCAACCGGCTGATCGAGCTGCAGATGGAGGGCGCGGTCGGCTGACCCCCGGCCGAGCACCCGCCATCCATTGAATTCCGAGGAAGAGAGCACAACGAACAGCCATGGCTGAGCAGAACACCACCGGCTCCACCACCGCCGGTTCGATCGAGGTCGGCACCGCCGGTGCGGGCGCGCAGCTCGCCGGCCCCGGCACCGGCCGGGCCACGGTCCAGCAGCCGATCGACGCGCGCGTCGCGGTCAAGCCGTCCTTCGACGTGAACGACTTCCCGGTGCCGACCGGCCGCGAGGAGGACTGGCGGTTCACGCCGATGCACCGCCTCGGCGGCCTGCACGACGGCACCGCCGCCGCCGCCGAGCGGGGCGAGGACAAGGTCGAGTTCGCGCTGCCCGAGGGCGTCACCGCCGAGACCGTCGGCCGCGACGACGCCCGCCTGGGCAAGGCCGGCAAGCCGGTCGACCGGGTCGCCGCCCAGGCGTTCAGCGCCTTCGAGCAGGCCCTGGTCGTCACCGTGCCCAAGGACGCGGTGCTCACCGAGCCGGTCCGGATCGACGTGCGCGCCGAGGGCGGGGTCCGCTTCGCCCACGTGGTGATCGACGTCAAGCCGTTCGCCGAGGCCGTCGTGGTGCTCAACCACGTCGGCACCGGCACCCGCGCCGCCAACGTCGAGCTCCTGGTCGGCGACGGCGCGAAGCTCACCTTCGTCTCCGTCCAGGACTGGGACCGCGACGCCGTCCACGCCGCGCAGCACAACGCGCTGGTCGGCCGCGACGCCTCGTTCAAGTCCGTCGTCGTCACCTTCGGCGGCGACCTGGTCCGCCTCCACCCGCGGGTCAACTACGCCGGCCCCGGCGGCGAGGCCGAGCTGTTCGGCCTCTACTTCGCCGACGCCGGCCAGCACCTCGAGCACCGCCTGGTCATCGACCACGACACGCCGCACTGCCGGTCCAACGTGGCCTACAAGGGCGCGCTGCAGGGCAAGGACGCCCACGCGGTCTGGGTCGGCGACGTGCTGATCCGCGCCGCCGCCCTCGGCACCGACACCTACGAGCTCAACCGCAACCTGGTGCTCACCGACGGCGCCCGGGTCGACTCGATCCCGAACCTGGAGATCGAGACCGGCGAGATCGTCGGCGCCGGCCACGCCTCCGCCACCGGCCGCTTCGACGACGAGCAGCTGTTCTACCTGCAGGCCCGCGGCATCCCCGCGGACGAGGCCCGCCGCCTGGTCGTGCGCGGCTTCTTCGCCGAGCTGCTCCAGCAGATCGGCGTGGCCGAGGTCCAGGACCAGCTCATGGAGAAGATCGAGGCCGAGCTGGAAGCGGCGGTCTGACCCCGATGACCTACCTCCGTGCCTGCGCGCTGAGCGACCTCCAGGAGGACGTCCCCAAGCGCGTCGACCTCAATGGCGTGCCGGTCTCCGTGGTCCGCACCGACGAGGGGGTGTTCGCGATCAACGACACCTGCTCGCACGCGAACGTCTCGCTCTCCGAGGGCGAGGTCGAGGACTGCATGATCGAGTGCTGGCTGCACGGCTCCAGCTTCGACCTGCGCACCGGCAAGCCCTCCGGCCTGCCCGCCACCAAGCCGGTCGCTGTCTACCCCGTAAAGATCGAAGGGGACGATGTGCTCGTCTCCGTCAACCAGGAGTCCTGAGTACACATGGCAACCCTTGAAATCCGCGACCTGCACGTCTCCGTCGACGCCGAGAACGGCCCGCGCGAGATCCTGAAGGGCGTCGACCTGACCGTGAAGCAGGGCGAGACCCACGCCATCATGGGTCCGAACGGCTCCGGCAAGTCCACCCTGGCCTACTCGCTGGCCGGCCACCCCAAGTACACCGTCACCGGCGGCTCCGTGCTGCTGGACGGCGAGGACGTCCTGGAGATGTCCGTCGACGAGCGCGCCAAGGCCGGCGTGTTCCTCGCCATGCAGTACCCGGTCGAGGTCCCGGGCGTCTCGGTGAGCAACTTCCTGCGCACCGCCGCCACCGCGGTCCGCGGCGAGGCCCCGAAGCTGCGCCTGTGGGTCAAGGAGGTCAAGGAGGCGATGGCCGCCCTCCAGATGGACCCGGCCTTCGCCGAGCGCAACGTCAACGAGGGCTTCTCCGGCGGTGAGAAGAAGCGCCACGAGATCCTCCAGCTGGAGCTCCTCAAGCCGAAGATCGCGATCCTCGACGAGACCGACTCCGGCCTGGACGTCGACGCGCTGCGGATCGTCTCCGAGGGCATCAACCGGGTCCGCGCGACCGGCGAGGTCGGCACCCTCCTGGTGACCCACTACACCCGCATCCTGCGGTACATCAAGCCCGACTACGTCCACGTGTTCGCGGGCGGCCGCATCGTCGAGTCCGGCGGCGCCGAGCTCGCCGACAAGCTGGAGAACGAGGGCTACGAGACGTACGTGAAGGGTGGCGCTTCCGAGTGACCCATACGCTGACCGGTCTGCTCGACACCGACGCGATCCGCAAGGACTTCCCGGTCCTGCAGCGCGTGCTGCACGAGGACAAGCCGCTGGTCTACCTGGACAACGCGGCGACCTCGCAGAAGCCGCGCCAGGTGCTCGAAGCCCTGAACGCCTACTACGAGCGGCACAACGCCAACGTCCACCGCGGCGTGCACGTGCTCGCCGAGGAGGCCACGGCCCTGTACGAGGGCGCGCGCGACAAGGTCGCGGCGTTCGTCAACGCGCCGAGCCGCAACGAGGTGATCTTCACCAAGAACGCCTCGGAGTCGCTCAACCTCGTCGCCAACATGCTCGGCTGGGCCGACGAGCCGTACCGGGTGGACGCCGACTCCGAGATCGTCATCACGGAGATGGAGCACCACTCCAACATCGTCCCGTGGCAGCTGCTCTCGCAGCGCACCGGCGCGAAGCTCAAGTGGTTCGGGCTGACCGACGAGGGCCGGCTCGACCTGTCGAACATCGACGAGCTGATCACCGAGAAGACCAAGGTGGTCTCCTTCACCCTGGTCTCCAACCTGCTCGGCACCGTCAACCCGGTCGAGACGATCGTGCGCAAGGCCCAGTCGGTCGGCGCGCTGGTCCTCATCGACGCCTCGCAGGCCGCGCCGCACATGGTGCTGGACGTGCAGGCGCTGGAGGCCGACTTCGTCGCCTTCACCGGCCACAAGATGCTGGCCCCGACCGGCATCGGCGTGCTCTGGGGCCGCCAGGAGCTGCTGGAGGACCTCCCGCCGTTCCTCGGCGGCGGCGAGATGATCGAGACCGTCACCATGGGCTCGTCCACCTACGCCCCGGCGCCGCACAAGTTCGAGGCCGGCACCCCGCCGATCGCCCAGGCGGTCGGGCTCGGCGCGGCCATCGACTACCTGTCGTCGATCGGCATGGACAAGATCGCCGCGCACGAGCACGCCATCACCGAGTACGCGGTCGAGCGCCTGCTGGAGGTCCCCGACCTGCGGATCATCGGCCCGCGCACGGCCGTGGACCGCGGTGCCGCGATCTCCTTCACCCTCGGCGACATCCACCCGCACGACGTGGGCCAGGTGCTGGACGAGCAGGGCATCGCCGTGCGCGTCGGCCACCACTGCGCGCGGCCGGTGTGCCTGCGGTACGGAATTCCGGCGACCACGCGGGCGTCGTTCTATCTGTACTCGACGCCGGGCGAGGTCGACGCGCTGATCGACGGCCTGCACCACGTCCGGAACTTCTTCGGCTGACGGGACAGGCGCAGGACATGAAGCTCGACTCGATGTACCAGGACATCATCCTGGACCACTACCGCAACCCCCACGGCAAGGGGCTGCGGGACGGCGACGCCGAGGTGCACCACGTCAACCCGACCTGCGGCGACGAGATCACCCTTCGGGTGAAGCTCGACGGCGCGAAGGTCGTGGACGTGTCCTACGAGTCCCAGGGCTGTTCGATCAGCCAGGCCAGCGCCTCGGTGCTGAACGACCTGGTGGTCGGCAAGACCGTGGGCGAGGCGCAGGCCGTCCAGGAGGCCTTCCTGGAGCTGATGCAGAGCAAGGGCCAGGGCGAGGGCGACGAGGAGGTGCTGGAGGACGCGGTCGCGTTCGCCGGCGTCTCCAAGTACCCGGCCCGCGTCAAGTGCGCCCTGCTGAGCTGGATGGCCTGGAAGGACGCCACCGCCAAGGCGCTCGCCCAGCACCCCGCCGTGAACGACTGACCCGAGCAGAGGAGGACCAACCATGAGTGACGAGAGCACCACCACCGCCGACGCCACCGCCGACGCCACGGCCTCCGCTGCGGACACCGCCGCGGGGGAGCAGCCGACCGGCCTGATCGTCGGTACCACCGCCGGCACCGTCTCCGTCGAGGACCTGACCGAGGCCCTGATGGACGTCGTCGACCCCGAACTGGGCATCGACGTCGTCAACCTGGGCCTGATCTACGGCATCCACATCGACGAGTCCGACGTGGCCACCATCGACATGACGCTCACCTCGGCGGCCTGCCCGCTGACCGACGTCATCGAGGACCAGGCCAAGACCGCCACCGACGGCCTGGTGCAGGACCTGCGGATCAACTGGGTCTGGATGCCGCCGTGGGGCCCGGACAAGATCACCGACGACGGCCGCGACCAGCTGCGCGCGCTGGGCTTCAACGTCTGAGGTCTTCGCCGTACCGAACGCCGCTGCCCGGGACTCCGGGCAGCGGCGTTTCCGCGTTTCCGCTTCGCCCGCAGCCGGGTGAACACCCGCGCTTGATCCCCTTTGCTGCGCGGGTTCACCGCCGTTCCCCACCATCCACCCCCCCCCCCCCACAAGGCGGGTGGCCCCCCCCGCCCCGGGCGCCGGGCGCCCCCCCCCGGGGGGCG
>NZ_JBHYWI010000065.1:47737-51868 GCF_042751525.1 Kitasatospora sp. NPDC059408 | reverse complement strand
GCGGATCTTACGGCCCGCATTCCCCGCACACCTCCCCTCCCCGGGGGGGGTGGTTCTGGGGTCTGGGGGATGGGGTGGGGGGAGGAGGGAGGGCGGGGGGCGGGGCGGGGCCCGGGAAACGATTGCGGCGCGCTCCGGACAGGCCCGGAGCGCGCCGCCGGGAAATTGTGAAGGCCTCCCGCCACCGGGGCCACGCCGCCCCCGGGAGCTGGCCTTCACACCCGCCGCCACCCGCGTCGGCGGGTCAGGCGCTGCTGCCCCAGCATGAAGAGAGCAGGAAACCAGCCGTTTTCGGCGGGTTTCCAAGACCTGGAAATCCGCCGGACCTGGAAACCCTTCGAGCCGTCCGGCCACCCGCCTCGGCCGCTTAGCCTCCTGCCTTAGTTGGCCTGAAAGCGCGACTCAGACACCAGGCGTCATCGTGCGACCACCTTGAGTGTCAGCGGCGGCGCCTACAGTAACTGAGGCATCGTCAATCAATGGGGTGTGTAGATGACTTCATCGAAGAAGTCGAAGCCGCGGCGCTACTACAAGCCCGGCACCGTCGCCGGGCTCCTTACCCTGGCCCGCGGCGGTTGCTACTGGCCCGGCTGCAACGAGCCCACCATCCGCATGGTCAAGGGCGAACCCGTTCAGAACCTGATCATCGCCCACATCGTCGCCTTCGAGGACAATGGCCCCCGCGCCGAACCGACCTGGACCGAAGCTCAGCGCAACCACTTCACCAACCTGATCTTGCTCTGCACCGTTCACCACAAGACGATCGACGGCCCGAGCCGCGAGGAATATCCGGTCGAGCTACTGTACGAGTGGAAGAAGGCCCGCGAAGCCGACGGGGTCGACGCACTCGAAGGTCTCGGAGACCTCAGCAAGGCCGATCTCGGAGAGATGATTCGTGAGGCCCAGGCCGAGTTCGTCGACCTTCTCGGCCCGGCCCTCGACGAGTTCGCGAAGTCCGCCCCCGAACTCGCCTCCTTGCTCAAGCTGGCTACGTCCGAGTTCGCGGACCTGCGCGTTCGCCGCGGCGGCGTCTCGGAAGACACCGCTCTGCTTCTGAACAATGCTGCCCGCTCGCTCAGCGGGCTGGAGGACAACGCCAATACGCTCAGCCAAGCGGCACACGACCTGAGAGGTCTGACGGACAACGCCAACACGCTGGCGGATGCTGCAGACGATCTGCACGGGCTGGAAGACAACGCGAAGGTGATTGCGGCCGCCGCTCATCGGCTGCGGGGTCTGGAGGGCATCGCGAGCATGCTGTCGAATGCCGCAACCAAACTCGGGAACCTGGAGGGCCAGTCATATGAACTCAAGGAAGCCTCGCAGGAACTGAAAGAAGCCGCCCGGGAGGTGCTTTATGCGGCCGACGCCCTGAACGCGGCTCGCCGCAATCGGTGACAGGCCCCGCCGCCCACTGTCAGGGCAGCGACGTCGCCCCCATTGAGCTCAGCGCCTGACCCGCCGACGCGGGTGCCCCCGAGCCGTCCGGACGGCCCGGGGCACTCGCGTCGGAAGACGCGACGTTCCGTTGCCGATGAGGTTGACCCTGGTCGTGAAGCCTGTGAAGAGCAGAATGAACGCCATCGTGAGTACGGTTGGCCCGGCGGACTCTCTTGGTCCGAGTCACCCGAAGGCTGACCCGTGTCCAAGAATCCCGGGTGGCAAGCCGGATCGTCAGATTCGGGGTCCCCGGCGGCAGCGGATTCCCCACTCGCCGTTGGGTGAGAACGACTCGCCGCTCGCCCGCGACACCAGCAGGCTCCGGCCGTCGAACGCGATCCGGTCGCCGACTGCCAGGAAGAGCGGACTGTTGAGCTCACAGAAGCCGCCGCTATCCGTCTCAAGGTCGTTCACGAGCATCATCCGCGGGACCGGAGTGACTCCGTCAGCAAGCAGCAGCATGGCGAGATCGTTCCACACCGGCACCATGTTGGTGACCCGCCGGTCGGGGCTCGCTCCGGGCAGGCCCGGAGCGAGCCGCAGGGAAAAGGGAAAGTGGTGGAGGCCCCCAGCCCCGACCGCCTTGCGCCGCATGGGGGACGCCCTGGCGGCGCGGCGAATGGGACCGCGGATGTGGCCGAGCGGCCGCACGCGCCTGGCGTGCGGCCGCTCGGGGTGGGTCATCGGAGGCCGGCGGGCGGCGTTCCGCCGTCCGGTCCGTGGACCCGTGGACCCGTGGACCCGTGGACCCGCGGACCCGCGGATCCGCAGGCTTGGGCCCGTCCGGCGGTCAGCGGACCGGCAGGACCCGGGTGCGCTCCTCGCGGACGGCCTCCAGGGCGTTCGGCTTGAGGCCGAGCAGCTTCAGGATGGTCGGCGCGATCTGCTTGGTCTCGACCTTCTCGTCCTCGCGGACGCCGCCCGGGGTGCCGGCGCCGGAGACGATCAGCGGCACGTTCAGGTCGTCGGCGTGGGCCCCGCCGTGCTCGGCGATCTTGCTGCCGCCGGTGTAGACGACGCCGTACTGCGCGACGCCGAAGACGTCCGGCACCCGGGGGTCGCCCGGGTCGACGCCGAAGTGGTCGGCGGCCTCGTCGCCCGCGTAGATCCGCTCGATGCCGCTCCGGGTGAACGGGCGGGCCTTGCCGTTGATGTCGACGCCGTTGCCGCTCTGCGCCAGCAGGTAGTTCTTGGCGAACCCGGTGGCGGCGTCGGAGCGGTCGTTGAGCCAGAGCAGCACGCCGTCGTCGTCGACCGCGTGGGCGACGAGGTTGCCGGCGCCCGGGTGGGCGGCCTTCCAGGCGGCGTTGAGGCCGTCCAGCAGCGGCCCGTCGTCGATCCGGTCGAGCGCGGTCGGGTCGGTCGGGGACTGGCCGTGCTTGGCCGACAGGATGATCGTGGTGGAGCCGTCGAGGTGCTGTGCGCGCAGTTCCGCGGTCAGGGCGCCGATCTGCTGGTCGACGAACTCCAGGCTCTTCGCGAGCAGCGGGCCGGGCACGCCCTTGGTGGCGTAGCCGCCCTGGAGCCCGTCGGAGCTGTTGAGCTTCTGCGCGGTGGAGACGGACTGGAGGTTCAGGCCGAAGACCGCCGGGGTGCCGACCTTCTCCGCGCGGCTGTGGTCGTAGCCGTCGATCTCGTTGAGGACGGCCTGCACCTTGTACGAGTCGTACTGCTGGGTGGCCTTGTTGTCCTTGGTCCAGTCGCCGCTGTACCCGGTCGCCTTGCTGTTGATCTCCGGGGTGAAGAGGTCCTGGATGCCCTCGCCGGAGGGGCCGTTGAGGATGTCGTAGGCGGCGTGCTTGTCCGACCAGGCCGTGCGCAGGCCGGCCTGGCGGGCCACCTCGAAGACGGTGTTCACCTGGAGGTAGGAGTGCGGGTAGACCGGCCGGCAGGTGTCCGGGTCGACCGGCAGCTTGGCCGGGTTGATCAGCGTCTGCGGCCGGCCGGTCATCTGCAGGATGGAGCCGGGCAGGCCGGCGAGGCCCTGGCCGGCGTCGATCGAGTCCTGGTTCTTGTCCAGGTCCTCGGTGAGGTCGATCTCGACGCCGGGCTTGGCGTTCTCGCAGTCGGTGGTGCCGGCCGGGAGCAGTTCGGCGTTGTAGGTGTCGTCGTAGTAGACGCCGGTGGTGCCCGGGCCGCCGCCGGTCAGCTGCGCGACCATGCCGGGGAAGGAGTCCGAGGGGTTGGTGGTGCTCGCGCGGGTGTACTCGACACCGCCGCCGACCAGCCGGGCCAGCGCGGACTGGGGGTGCTGGGCCACGAACCAGGCGAGGTCCGACTGGTGCAGGCCGTCGACCGAGACCAGCAGCACGTGCTTGGCGTGGGCGTCGCGGCCCTCTTCGGCGGCGGCTGCCTGGGCGACGGTGGATCCGGCCAGCACTCCGGCGGCGCCGAGGGTGGCGGCGAGCCGGACGTAACGACGGGTCACGGAAGACTCCTGTCGAGGGGGAAGGTGGCTGCGGCGGTGCGCTCATAGGGTGGGAGGCCCCGGTATACCGGCGGCGGCCGGGGAATGAACAGCGTCGGACTCCTCGGCGGAGAAATTCGAGAATTCGGCGAATCTCACCAAGTGGACTCACGGTCAACGGAATTGGTGAACATGCACCGTCAATGAACGGGCAGCCGGAAATGTCCTCGGTCCGAATGGGCCCGGCCGCGGGGGGGGGGGGGGGTGGGTGGGGGCCGGGCGCC
>NZ_JBHYWI010000065.1:0-47706 GCF_042751525.1 Kitasatospora sp. NPDC059408 | reverse complement strand
GTGTTCCGGGGATTCCGGAACGCCGCGGCCGGGGGTGGGGTGGCGGTGGGTTCAGCCGTCGGTCGCCGTGGTCGTGTACGGGGCCTGGGCGTGGGTGGCGGCGTACATCAGGGCGGTCTTCATCTTGGGCCAGAAGTAGGAGTCCTGGCAGGAGTAGGCGGGCATGAAGCCGGAGCAGCCGCGGGAGTCGCTGTCGCCGACCTCGATGGTGAAGCTGGCGGTCCCGAGCTTGTCGTAGACCCAGTCGTCGGTGCCGCCGGCGGCGTCGTAGAGGATCTCGCCGGCCTGGCCGGACTGGTAGTTGGTGAGGGTGCCGAGTTTGCCGGCGAGGGCGCGCAGCGCGGCGTCGTTGCCGGTGTGGACGGTGTGGTCGTGGGCCCACGGGAAGATGACCATGCTGGCGTCGCTGTGCAGGGTGATCATGATGCCGCGGGTGTCCGCCGGGGCGGGGTCGGTGTCGCCGGGGCCGCGCACGGCCGGGTAGAGGTTGCGGAACAGCCCTTCCAGGGCGGTGTTCTCGACTTCGGAGTCGGCCTGCGGCCCGAGGTAGATCTCGGAGCACGGGTCGGGGGAGGTGCCGAGTCCGCCCCAGTGGGTGCCGGCGTTGCGGTTGAGGTCGACGCCGATCTGGCCGGAGAAGTCGCAGGCGGAGCCGTTCGAGTCGTCGGCGTTCTTGCGCTGGTAGAGCGGGTTGTCGCCGCCCTGCTGGACGATGTCGACGCCGTCGGGGTTGGCGATCGGCACGACCCAGAGTTCGGTGGAGTCGAGGAGCGCGGTGACGTCCTGGTCGGTGCCGTAGCCGCCGGTGAGGTGGTCGATCCAGCGCCACGACGTTTCGCCGGTGGTTATCTCGCGGGCGTGGATCTGGCTCATCAGGAAGAAGCGGGGTTTGGCCGAGTTCGGTGAGAGCGAGCAGTCGTTCCCGGTCCGTTTGGTGATGCAGACGGCTTTGAGGTCGTAGCCGCCGGGCCGGCCGTTCTGCTTGCGCCAGGACTGGCCGTAGGTGACCACGGTCGCCAGGTCGGGGTGCTGGGAGGCGACTTGGTCGAGGTGGGCGTAGTGGGCGTTGACGGTGTGGTAGCCGCCGTCGTACGTCTCGTTCGGGTCGCCGGCCGCCAGTTGGCCGCTCCTGGGACGGAGTTGGAGCGGCGCCTGGGCCGGGTCGGGCATCGTCCGCTCGACCGTCGGCGTGAAGCCGAGCAGTCGCAGCCGGGTGCCGTCGCGGGCGTCGCCGAGGACGAACAGGTCGTCGCCCTGCCGGTGTTCGAGCAGGTCGAAGCCTGCGCCGGTGAGCGTCTGCGCGTCTGCCGCGGTGTGGGTGGGGATGCGGTAGACGAAGACGTTCCCGGGGCCGGACCGGTGGGTGTTCTGGGCCGTCGCGCTCGGTACGGCGGTGAGGGCGAGCGCGGTGAGTGCGGCGAGGGTGCCGGCCGCGAGGGCGATGGAACGCTTCCTGGCCATGGGGGGCCTCCGAAGTCGTGGGGGTGTCGCGTGGGGGACGGGTGGTGGAGCGGGCGGGGAGCGGGAAGCAGGGAGCGCCATGCGTTTGTGTCAGGGGCATGACATCAAGTGCGCCGCACGCCACCACCACCGTCCATGAAGCAAAGCGCCGCCCTGACCGCCCGTCAACTCCCGGCGGGGAGTTTTCCGTTGCGGCCAGAGTGGTCAAGCCCGCCGGAACGGTCAAGTCCGCCAGAGCGTGCAAGTCGCCCCGGGCGCCCAGGCGGTCGAGCCGCCCCGGGTGTGGTCAGCCCTCCTCGCGCCAGCCCTCGTACTCGGCGGCGAGCGCGTCCAGGGCGCGCAGCCTGGCCGGGGTCCACCCGTCCTCCGGGGGTTCGACGACGACCAGCCACTGGGCGTCCTCGGCGTCGTCCTCGCCGGCCAGGGCGTCGCGGACGACCTCCAGTTCGCCGAGATCGGGCTGGGTGGCGCTGAGTTCCTCCGCGGCCTCGTCGGCGGCGTCGCGGTCGGGCAGGACGAGCAGCTGCCGGGCGTGCGGGTCGTCGACGTCCGGCTGGTCGGTGGTGAGGTCTTCGGTCACCGGCCCATTCTCCAGGTCCGCCGGGCGCTGCCGTCGCCCAGGTCCGGCCGGGGCTGTCCGCGCTCCGTGGGATGCTGGTGGGGATGGCCAGGAAGAGTGCACCCGACGACCTGCTCGCCCCGCTGACCCTCGCGGTCGGCCAGGAGGAGCTGCTGCTCGACCGTGCGGTCGCCCAGGTGGTGGCGGCGGCGAAGGCGGCGGATCCGGACACCGACGTGCGGGACGTCCCGCCGGGCGGGCTCCAGCCCGGCAGCCTGGCCGAGCTGACGACGCCGTCGCTGTTCGCCGAGCGCAAGGTGATCGTGGTCAGGGCCGCCCAGGACCTCTCCGCCGACTCCGTCAAGGAGGTCAAGGCGTACATCGAGGCCCCGGCCGAAGAAGTGATCATGGTGCTGGTGCACGCGGGCGGTGCCAAGGGCAAGGGCCTGCTGGACGCGGGGCGCAAGGCGGGCGGCCGGGAGGTGGCCTGCGCCAAGCTGGCGAAGGCGAGCGAGCGGCTGGCCTTCGTCAAGGGCGAGTTCCGCACGCTGGGGCGCTCCGCGACGCCGGAGGCCTGCCAGGCCCTGCTGGACGCGCTCGGCAGCGACCTGCGCGAGCTGGCTGCCGCGTGCAGCCAGCTCACCTCGGACGTCGAGGGCACGATCGACGAGACCGTCGTGGCCCGCTACTACAGCGGCCGGGCCGAGGCCACCGGCTTCGAGGTGGCGGACCTGGCCGTCACCGGCCGGGCGGCGGAGGCGCTGGAGCGGCTGCGCTGGGCGCTGGCGGTCGGGCAGCCGCCGACGGGCATCACCTACGCGCTGGCGTCCGGCGTGCGCAGCATCGGGCGGCTGGCGAGCGCCGGGCGGAACATGCGCCCGGGGGACCTGGCGCGCGAGCTGGGCATGCCGCCGTGGAAGGTCGACCGGGTCCGCCAGCAGATGCGCGGCTGGACGGGGGACGGCGTGGCCGTCGCGCTGACGGCGATCGCGCAGGCGGACGCCGCGGTCAAGGGCGGCTCGGACGATCCGGCCTTCGCCCTGGAGCGCGCGGTGGTCGCGGTGGCCCGAGCGGCCCGGGCGGGCAGCCGTCCGTCGTACTGAGCCGTCCTGGGCCGTCCTGGGCCGTACTGACCCGTACCGACGAGCGCGGCCAGGGGCGCCTCGAAAGCCCCCGCGCCCCCGCACGGTCCCACGCTCCCACGCGCCCTCGGGGGCGTCACTCCCACCGCTCGCATGGGCCCAACGCGACAGGCGCCGTGACCGGCCTCTGGAGAAGAGGGGGGTCACGGCGCCTGCCGTAGTGCTGTGTGCACCGCACCCGCGTGGCGAACGCAGGCCGCGTGCGGTGCGAGTCTCGCGCGCCTCAGGGGTCCGGGTAGAGGGCCGGGTCACCCTGCGGCGTCGGGGGCCGGTGGCCCCCGGTGGCGTCAGGCCTGGACGGCGGTGTTGACGCGCTTGGTGATGGCCGACTTCTTGTTGGCGGCCTGGTTGGCGTGGATGACGCCCTTGCTCACGGCCTTGTCCAGCGCCTTGGAGGCGGCGCGGGCCAGCACGACGGCCTTCTCGGTCTCGCCGGCGGCAGCGGCCTCACGGGCCTTGCGCAGAGCGGTCTTCAGCGAGGACTTGACGGCCTTGTTGCGCAGGCGCGCCTTCTCGTTGGTCTTGTTGCGCTTGATCTGGGACTTGATGTTCGCCACGAAGGAGCCTCAGTCTTGTCTAAAAGGTATCTGGGGGTCCCCCCGGCCGGAGGCTGGGGGAGGGTTGCACCTTCGGGCCGTCGGACCAGCTGAGAGGGCATGCCGAGGCCAGGTGCAGCTGACTACGCTACCAGGGGCCCGCCGCCCGCCCCAAACCGGCCGGAGCGCCGCACCCCGGCCGGCCGCACCTCGACCGCCCGCACCCCGGCCGGCCGCATCCCGACCGCCCGCGCACCGAGCTACGCGTCGAGGACCGGCTCGCCGTAGTGCTCGACCTCGGGGAAGGGCCGGTAGAAGCGGTGCAGGAGGTCCCGCCAGCGTTCGTACTCGGCGGAGCCGCGGAAGCCCTCGGTGTGGTCGGCGAGGGTCTCCCACTCGACCTGGAGCAGGAAGCGCGAGCCGCGCCCCTCGTCGAGGCAGCGCCGCAGCTGCAGCGAGCGGAAGCCGCGCTGGACGGCGATCAGCGGCCGGGCCTCGGCGAAGGCGGCGAGGAACTCGTCCTCCCGGCCGGGCAGGACGTCGAGCAGGGCGCTTTCCAGGATCATGGGACGCCATCCTGTCGCCGTCCGGTCCGGGTGGGAAGGCCTGCTCCGCACCCCCACGAACGACCCGGGCCGGACCGAACGGCGGCCCGCGCCGGGGTCGTGGGAGGATGGGAGGAACTATTTCGATCGGACGAGACTGTCCGGTCCCCCCGGGAAGCCGGTCAGCGATGACCCGGACGCCCCCGGCCCCGGACCAACGGAGAATCGGACCAAGGTGCCCGCGACCCCCAGCAATGTGCCAGAGCCCAGCCGTACCGACCCGGCGCTGATCCGCAACTTCTGCATCATCGCCCACATCGACCACGGCAAGTCGACGCTCGCAGACCGGATGCTGCAGATCACCGGCGTCGTCGACCCGCGGCAGATGCGTGCCCAGTACCTCGACCGCATGGACATCGAGCGTGAGCGCGGCATCACCATCAAGTCGCAGGCGGTCCGCCTCCCGTGGGCGCCGAAGACCGGGCCGAACACCGGGTCGACGCACATCCTCAACATGATCGACACCCCCGGCCACGTGGACTTCACGTACGAGGTGTCCCGCTCCCTCGCCGCGTGCGAGGGCACCATCCTGGTGGTCGACGCGGCCCAGGGCATCGAGGCGCAGACCCTCGCCAACCTGTACCTGGCGCTGGAGAACGACCTCACGATCATCCCGGTGCTCAACAAGATCGACCTGCCGGCCGCCCAGCCGGAGAAGTACGCCGCCGAGATCGCGCACATCATCGGCTGCGACCCCTCAGACGTGCTCCAGGTCAGCGCCAAGACCGGTCTGGGCGTCGAGGACCTGCTGGACCACATCGTCAACACCATCCCGGCCCCGGTCGGCGTCAAGGACGCCCCGGCCCGCGCGATGATCTTCGACTCGGTGTACGACTCCTACCGCGGCGTGGTCACCTACGTCCGTGTCGTGGACGGCCAGCTCACCAAGCGCGAGCGCATCGCGATGATGTCCACCGGCGCGACCCACGAGCTGCTGGAGATCGGTGTCATCTCGCCCGAGCCGAAGGTCGCCGACGGCCTCGGCGTCGGCGAGGTGGGCTACATCATCACCGGTGTGAAGGACGTCCGGCAGTCCAAGGTCGGTGACACGATCACGTCGATGCACAAGGGTGCGACCGAGCCGCTCGGCGGCTACAAGGACCCGCGCCCGATGGTGTTCTCCGGCCTGTACCCGCTGGACGGCTCGGACTACCCGCTGCTGCGCGACGCCCTGGACAAGCTGCGCCTGAACGACGCCGCCCTGGTGTACGAGCCGGAGACCTCGGTCGCGCTCGGCTTCGGCTACCGCTGCGGCTTCCTCGGCCTGCTGCACCTGGAGATCATCCGGGAGCGCCTGGAGCGCGAGTTCAACCTCGACCTGATCTCCACCGCCCCGAACGTGGTCTACCGGGTGATCATGGAGGACGGCACCGAGCACACCGTCACCAACCCGAGCGAGTTCCCGAGCGGCAAGATCGCCGAGGTGTACGAGCCGGTCGTGCGCGGCACGATCCTCGCGCCCAACGAGTTCGTCGGCGCGATCATGGAGCTGTGCCAGTCCCGCCGGGGCAGCCTCCAGGGCATGGACTACCTCTCCGAGGACCGGGTCGAGCTGCGCTACACCCTGCCGCTCGCGGAGATCGTCTTCGACTTCTTCGACCAGCTGAAGTCCAAGACCCGCGGTTACGCGTCCCTCGACTACGAGCCCATCGGCGAGCAGACCGCCGACCTGGTCAAGGTCGACATCCTGCTGCACGGCGACGCGGTCGACGCGTTCTCCGCGATCGTGCACAAGGACAAGGCCTACAACTACGGCGTGATGATGGCGGGCAAGCTGCAGAAGCTCATCCCCCGCCAGCAGTTCGAGGTGCCGATCCAGGCGGCCATCGGCTCCCGGGTGATCGCCCGCGAGACGGTCCGCGCGATCCGCAAGGACGTCCTCGCCAAGTGCTACGGCGGTGACATCTCGCGCAAGCGCAAGCTGCTGGAGAAGCAGAAGGAGGGCAAGAAGCGGATGAAGATGGTCGGCCGCGTGGAGGTCCCGCAGGAGGCCTTCATCGCCGCGCTGTCCACCGACGCCGAGGCCCCCAAGGAAAAGAAGTAACGGAAGAGAAGTAGCAGCGGCGGAAGGGCCCGGAGCGATCGCACTCCGGGCCCTTCCGCGCGTTCGGGGACGGTCACTTCCCGTCCGGGGAGGGTCACTTCGGCTCCCCGCCGGGCGGTCACTTCAGTGCGGCGAGCACCCCGGCGACGATCGCGGCCTTGGCCAGCCGCCCCGCCGTCCCGGTGAGCACGGTGGGCCGCATCGAGTCGTCCCCGCGGACCAGTTGGAGCATCCCGTCGTGCCGCCCGAGGCTCAGGCACTGCGCGACGTACTTGTACGCGAAGGGCCCGTCCGTGCGCCCGTCGAGCAGCTTGCCGACGTACTGGCCCATCGGCAGGGCGGTGGCGCAGCCCATCCGCAGGGTCCCGGTGCCGGGGACGGTCACCGCGGCGGCGTCGCCGACGACGTGGACGTCCGGGTGGGACACCGACCGGAGGTACTCGTCGACCAGGGCCCGGCCGCGGTCGTCGACGGCCAGTCCGGCCGCGGCGGCCAGCGGGTGCGGCTCCATCGAGGCGGCCCAGACGGTGACGTCGGCGTCGACCGGGCCGGTGGTGGTGCGCAGCCCGGTGGGGGTGACCTCGGTGACGGTGGCGTCCTCGTGGACGGCCACGCCGAGCCGGTCGAGGACGCGGCGGACGTGGGCGCGGCCCTTGGGGGAGTAGATGCCGCCGACCCGGCCGGCGGTGACGATCCGCACCCGCCACCGGGGGTGGGCCTCGGCGAGCTCGGCGGCGAGCTCGATGCCGGTGGCGCCGCCGCCGACGACGGCGAGGGTGCCGGGTTCGCCGGCGTCGCGCAGGCGGTGGTCGAGTTCGGCGGCGCGTTCGGCGCCGTAGGCGTGCTCGGCGGCGCCGGGGACGTCGTGCCAGGCGGTGCGGCTGCCGAGGGCGTAGACGAGGGTGTCGTAGCCGAGGACGGTGCCGTCGTCGAGCTGGACCTTGTGGCCGTCGAGGTCGAGTCCGACGGCCCTGGCGCGGCGGTGCTCGATGCGCCGGCCGCGCGCGAGCCGTGCGATGGCGGGCCAGTCCCGCCCGCCGCCGGCCGCCGTCTCGTGCTGGCGGACGCGGTGGAGGAGCCGCTCCTCGGGCGCGACGAGGGTGACGGCGTGGTGCCGGCCGGCGCCCTTGGCGGTGCTGAGTCCGGCGTAGCCGGCGCCCAGGACGACGATCCGCTTCTCGGTGGTGGTGCTGCTCATCTCGTCCGCCTCCCTGCGAGGTGCGCTGTCGTTCAGCGCGGTTCGGCAAGGGGACGACGCAGCCGGACGGGGTGTGACAGTGACCTGCGTCACGCCCCGGTGCTCGGCCCCTCGAAGGGGCCGAGGTGGGTGAGCTTCCCGGGGTTGACCACGACGTACGTCCCGGTGATCAGGCCGTCGGCGACGGTGAACGCCAGCACGCCGGCGACGGCGCCGGTGGTCGAGTCGTACCAGACCATGCCGGGTTCGCCGTTGACCTCGGCGAGGGCGAGCCGCAGCTCCGGCGTGAACCACTTCGCGACCGAGCCGGCGATCAGGCGGGTGACCTTGTCGGCGCCGCGGACCGGGCGGGCGGCGGCGCGGACGATGCCGCCGCCGTCGGCGGTCCACACCACGTCCGGGTCGAGGACGGCCATCAGCCCCTGGAGGTCGCCGCCGAGTGCCGCGGCGGCGAACGCCTCGACGGCGCGCCGGTGTTCGGCCCGGTCGGCGCTCGCGCGGCGGCCGCCGTCCCGGACCCGGCGGCGGGCCCGGGAGGCGAGCTGGCGGGCGGCGTCGGGGGTGCGGTGGAGCGAGTCGCCGATCTCGTCGAACCCGACCGCGAAGACGTCGTGCAGCACGAACGCGGCCCGCTCGGCGGGGGTGAGCTGTTCCAGGACGGCGAGCAGCGCGAGCGAGACGGACTCGCCGCGTTCGGCGAGTTCGGCGGGGGAGTCGGGGGCGCTCGCGTAGGAGACGGACGGCTCGGGCAGCCACTCGCCGCTGTAGGACTCGCGGCGGGCCCGGGCGGAGCCGAGCTGGTCGTAGCAGAGCCGGGTGACGACGGTGGTGAGGAACGCCCGCGGGTCGGCGACGGCGGCGCGGTCGGCGGCCCGCCAGCGCAGCCAGGCCTCCTGGAGGACGTCCTCGGCGTCGGTGAACGTGCCGAGCAGCCGGTAGGCGACCGAGCCCAGGTAGCGTCGGTTCGCCTCGAACGCGTCCGGGGCCTCCTCGTCGATCACGGGCCCAAAGGTAGCGGTCCGCACGGGGAAAGCGAAGGCCGGGTGAGCGAAGACCGGGTGAGCGGGTCCCGGCCGCCGGGACGGCCGGGACACGCGGAGGGCCGGGGCGTGAACGGCCCGGGCCGTCCGAAGGGCCGGCGAACGCGAAGGGCCCGGGAACGCGGAGGGCCGGGGCGGGAGAGTCCCGCCCCGGCCCGAACGCGACCTCCGGTCAGTCCACCTCGGCCACGGCCTCCGCGAACTGCGCCTGGTACAGCCGCGCGTACGCGCCGCCGGCGGAGATCAGTTCGTCGTGCGAGCCCTGCTCGACGATCGAGCCGTTCTCCATCACGAGGATCACGTCGGCGTCCCGGATGGTGGAGAGCCGGTGCGCGATGACGAAGCTGGTGCGCCCGGTGCGCAGCCGGGCCATGGCCCGCTGGATGAGCACCTCGGTGCGGGTGTCGACGGAGCTGGTCGCCTCGTCGAGGACGAGGATGGAGGGCTGCGCGAGGAAGGCCCGGGCGATGGTGATGAGCTGCTTCTCGCCCGCGCTGACGCCGGCGCCGTCGTCGTCGATGACGGTGTCGTAGCCGTCCGGCAGGGTGCGCACGAAGCGGTCGACGTGGGCGGCCTTGGCGGCCTCGACGACCTGCTCGCGGGTGGCGCCCTGGGCGCCGTAGGCGATGTTGTCGGCGATGCTGCCGCCGAACAGCCAGGTGTCCTGGAGCACCATGCCGATGCCGGAGCGCAGGTCCTCGCGGGACATCGCGGAGACGTCGACCCCGTCGAGGGTGATCCGCCCGCCGCTGACCTCGTAGAAGCGCATCAGCAGGTTGACGAGGGTGGTCTTGCCGGCGCCGGTGGGGCCGACGATGGCGACGGTCTGGCCGGGTTCGACCTTGAGCGAGAGGTCCTCGATGAGGGGCTTGTCGGGCTCGTAGCGGAAGGAGACGTCCTGGAAGGCGACCCGGCCGTGGATCACGTCGGGCTTCTCGGGCATGGCCGGTTCGGGGGTCTGCTCGGGCGCGTCGAGGAGTTCGAAGACGCGCTCGGCGGAGGCGACGCCGGACTGCACCAGGTTGGCCATGCTGGCGACCTGCGTGAGCGGCTGGCTGAACTGCCGCGAGTACTGGATGAACGCCTGCACGTCGCCGATGGACAGCGCGCCGCTGGCGACCCGCAGGCCGCCGACGACGGCGACGAGCACGTACTGCAGGTTGCCGATGAGCATCATCGCGGGCTGGATGATGCCGGAGATGAACTGGGCGCGGAAGCTGGAGGCGAACAGTGCTTCGTTGTGCTCGCGGAAGGTCTCGGCGGACTCGCGCTGCCGGCCGAAGACCTTGACCAGGGCGTGCCCGGTGTACATCTCCTCGATGTGGGCGTTCAGCCTGCCGGTGGAGGCCCACTGCTGGACGAACTGCGGCTGCGCCCGCTTGCCGACCTTGGCGGCGACGACCACCGACAGCGGTACGGACACCAGGGCGATCGTCGCGAGCAGCGGGGAGATCCAGAACATCATCGCGAGCACGCCGACGACGGTGAGCAGCGAGTTGACGACCTGTCCGAGCGTCTGCTGCATCGACTGGCTGATGTTGTCGATGTCGTTGGTGACCCGGCTGAGGACCTCGCCGCGCGGCTGCTTGTCGAAGTAGCTCAGCGGCAGGCGGGCGAGTTTGGCCTCGACGTCCTGGCGCAGCCGGTAGCCGGCCCGCTGGATGGCCTTGGTGGCGAGGCGGCCCTGGACGATGCCGAACAGGGCGGAGGCGACGTAGATCGCGAGCACCCAGAGCAGGACGGTGCCGATGGCGCCGAAGTCCATGCCCTGGCCGGGGGTGAAGTCGACGGAGGAGAGCAGGTCGGCGATGCCGCCCTGGCCGTGGGCGCGCAGCCCCTCGACGGCCTGCGCCTTGGAGGTGCCGGGCTCGAAGCGGGCGCCGACGACGCCGGCGAAGATCAGGTCGGTGGCGTTGCCGAGGACCTTGGGGCCGGTGACGGCGCAGCCGATGCTGAGCACGCCGAGGCCGAGGACGGCGGCGAGCAGGGGGCGTTCGGGGCGCAGCAGGCCGAGCAGGCGCTTGCCGGAGCCCTTGAAGTCCATGGACTTCTCGGTGCCCTGGCCGCCCATGAAGCGGCCGGGGCCGGCCGGTCCGCGGCGGGCGGCGGCGGCCTGGGAGTCGCTGGGGAGCTCGTCGGCCGTCGCCCGGTCCGACGGCTGCTGCCCGGCGGGCTGCTGGGGGGCGCTGGGCTTGCGGGGGGTGGTCACGCCGCCTCCTGCTCGGTGAGCTGGGAGAGGACGATCTCCCGGTAGGTCGGGTTGCCGGCCATGAGCTCGTGGTGGGTGCCGCTGCCGACGACGGCGCCTTCGTCGAGGACGATGATGCGGTCGGCGTCGCGGATGGTGGAGACGCGCTGGGCGACGATCAGGACGGTGGCGTCGGAGGTCTCGTGGGAGAGCGCCTTGCGCAGCCGGGCGTCGGTGGCGTAGTCGAGCGCGGAGAAGGAGTCGTCGAAGAGGTAGACGTCGGGCTTGCGCACGAGGGCGCGGGCGATGGCGAGGCGTTGGCGCTGGCCGCCGGAGACGTTGCTGCCGCCCTGGGCGATGGGGGCGTCGAGGCCTTCGGGGAGCTTCTCGACGAAGTCCTTGGCCTGGGCGACGTCGAGGGCGTGCCAGAGTTCCTCGTCGGTGGCGTCGGGCCGGCCGTAGCGGAGGTTGCTGGCGACGGTGCCGGTGAACAGGTAGGGCTTCTGGGGGACGAGGCCGACGCTCTCGGCGATCGCCTCGGGGGCGAGTTCGCGGACGTCGACGCCGTCGAGCAGGACCTGTCCGGTGGTGGCGTCGAAGAGCCGGGGGACGAGGCCGAGGAGGGTGGACTTGCCGCTTCCGGTGGAGCCGATGACGGCGGTGGTCTCGCCGGGGCGGGCGGTGATGGCGATGCCGCGCAGCACGGGGGCCTCGGCGCCGGGGTAGCGGAAGTCGACGTCGCGCAGTTCGAGGTTGCCGCGGCGCAGGACCTCGGTGACGGGCGCGGCGGGCGGCACGACGCTGGAGGAGGTGCCGAGGACCTCCTGGACGCGTTCGGCGCAGACCTCGGCGCGCGGCACCATCATGAACATGAACGTGGCCATCATGACGCTCATGAGGATCTGCATGAGGTAGGAGAGGAACGCGGTCAGGGCGCCGATCTCCATGCCGCCGCTGTCGATGCGGTGGGCGCCGAACCACAGGACGGCGACGCTGGAGGCGTTCACGACGAACATGACGGCCGGGAACATGAACGACATCAGCCGGCCGACCTGGAGCGCGACGTCGGTGAGGTCGCCGTTGGCCTCGCCGAAGCGGGCCTGCTCGTGGTCGTCCTTGACGAAGGCGCGGATGACGCGGATGCCGGTGATCTGCTCGCGCAGGACGCGGTTCACCGTGTCGATCTTCTCCTGCATGCTGCGGAACTTGGGGCGCAGCGCGCGGACGAGCAGGAGGACGACGGTGCCGAGGAGGGGGATGACGGCGAGCAGCAGGCCGGACAGCGGGACGTCCTGGTTGAGGGCCATGATGATGCCGCCGACGCACATGATCGGTGCGGCGACCATGAGGGTGAAGCTCATCAGGGCCAGCATCTGGACCTGCTGGACGTCGTTGGTGGTGCGGGTGATCAGGGAGGGGGCGCCGAACTGGCCGACCTCGCGGGCGGAGAAGCTCTGGACGCGGTCGAAGACGGCCGCGCGGACGTCGCGTCCGAAGGCCATGGCGGTGTGCGCGCCGTAGTAGACGGCGCCGATCGAGCACAGGGCCTGGACGAGGGTCACGCCGATCATGACGGCGCCGACCCTGAGGATGTAGCCGGTGTCGCCCTTGACGACGCCGCTGTCGATGATGTCGGCGTTGAGAGTGGGCAGGTAGAGCGCGGCGAGGGTCGATACGAGCTGGAGGACGACCAGCAGGGCGATCGGTCGGGAGTACGGGCGCAGGTACGCCCTGAGCAGTCTGATCAGCACTTGCACACTCTTGTCGTCGACGGGTGGATTCGCATCCCAATTCTCGTTCCTTCGTGCACTCGTACAGACGATTCCCCCGGCCGGGACATGAGGTTTGTCCAGTCCTTTGCCGAACCGCCGGGCGGGCCGGGTTGCGGGGTTCACGCGGGTGCCGTCCGCGGGGCACCGGGGTGGTGGCGGGGTGCCTGGCGGGTAGACCCCCTTACGGAATGACCGGTTTCCCCCTAGGCTGCTGATTGCCCCCTTGTTACTCGCCGGTACCGCACGCGTAACGGGGGACCGGCGACCGCCCCCACGGGAGCCGCGACAAATCCCTCAGACGGCCACCCGCCCCCGGAGGTCCTCGTTGAGTTCCGCGCAGTCCCTGATCGACTCCGGCAGCGCCGACATCGTCGCCGGGCGTCCCGCCTCCGTCGCCCACCTGTTCCTGGAGCGGGTCGCCGCGACCCCCAACGCCGAGGCCTACCGCTACCCCGCCCCGGTCGACGAGCAGGCCGCGGACAGCGCCCCCGGCGCCGAGCAGTGGCGTTCGCTCACCTGGGCGCAGACCGCGGCCCGGGTCAAGGCGGTGGCCGCCGGCCTGATGGCGCTCGGCATCCAGCCCGAGGACCGGGTCGCCCTGGCCTCCTCCACCCGCCTGGAGTGGATCGTCGCCGACCTCGGCAACATGTGCGCGGGCGCGGCCACCACGACCGTCTACCCGAGCACCAACGCCGACGAGACGGCCTTCATCCTCTCCGACTCCGGCTGCCGGGCGATGTTCGCGGAGAACGCCGCGCAGCTCGCCAAGGCCGTCGAGCAGATCGGGGAACTGCCCGAACTGCGCACCGTCATCCTGTTCGACGCCCCCGCCGCGGCGCCCGAGACGGCCGGGCTCGACCTCATCACCCTGGCCGAGCTGGAGGAGCGCGGCGCCGCGTACCTCGAGGAGCACCCGGACGCCGTCGAGAAGGCCGTCGCCGCGCTCGACAAGGAGCAGCTGGCCACCCTGATCTACACCTCGGGCACCACCGGCCGCCCCAAGGGCGTGCGCCTGGTGCACGACTGCTGGGCGTACGAGGCGCGTGCCCAGGAGGCGAGCGGGCTGCTCGGCCCGGACGACGTCCAGTTCATGTGGCTGCCGCTGTCGCACGTGTTCGGCAAGACGCTGATCTCGGGCCAGATCGCCACCGGCCACGTGATGGCGGTGGACGGCCGGGTCGACCGGATCATCCACAACCTGCCGGCCATCCGGCCGACCGTCATGGCGTCCGCGCCGCGCATCTTCGAGAAGGTCTACAACGGCATCGCCGGGCGGGCCCGGGCCGAGGGCGGCGCGAAGTACAAGATCTTCCGCTGGGCCGCCGGGGTGGCCCGCGAGTACGCCCGGGTCGTCCAGGAGAACCGGATCGCCACCGGGGTGGACGGCGCGCCGTTCGCCCTGCGGGCGCAGCACACGGTCGCCGACAAGCTGGTGTACGCGAAGATCCGCGCCGCCTTCGGCGGGCGCCTGCGCGGCGCGGTCTCCGGCAGCGCGGCGCTGGCCCCCGAGATCGGCTACTTCTTCCTCGGCGCCGGCGTGCCGATCCTGGAGGGCTACGGTCTGAGCGAGACCAGCGCCGGCTCCTGCGTCAACCGCAAGGAGGACGTGCGGATCGGCACGGTCGGCCGCGCGCTGCCGGGCACCGAGGTGCGGATCGCCGAGGACGGCGAGATCCTGCTGCGCGGCCCGGGCGTCATGCGCGGCTACCACAACCTGCCGGAGAAGACCGCCGAGGTGCTGGAGCCGGACGGCTGGTTCCACACCGAGGACATCGGCGAGCTCACCGCCGACGGCTTCCTGCGGATCACCGACCGCAAGAAGGACCTGTTCAAGACCTCCGGCGGCAAGTACGTCGCGCCGAGCGAGGTCGAGGGCAAGTTCAAGGCGGTGTGCCCGTTCGTCAGCAACATCCTGGTGATCGGCAACGGCCGCAACTTCTGCACCGCGCTGATCGGCCTGGACGAGGCCGTGATCATGCCGTGGGCCGCCGAGCACGGCCTGGCCGGCAAGTCCTACGCCGAGGTGACCGCCGACCCGCAGGTCCACGAGCTGATCGAGGGCTTCGTGAAGAAGCTCAACGGCGACCTCCAGCGCTGGCAGACGATCAAGAAGTTCCACCTGCTGCCGCGCGACCTCGACATCGAGCACGGCGAGCTCACCCCGAGCCTGAAGATCAAGCGCCCGGTGGTCGAGCGGACCTACGCGGACGCCGTGACCGCGATGTACGCGGGGGCCAACGAGGCCTGAGCCGCCCCCGTCCCGTACGGCCCGCGGGTTCGCCCCGGCCGTACGGGACAATGGGGTCATGCCCTCCGCACTCCCCGACGGCGATCCGGTGCCGTCCGACGGTTCCCTGCCCGCGCACGCCCTCGACGGGCTCGGCACCCGGCCGTTCGGCTTCTACCTGCACGTGCCGTACTGCGCCAGCCGCTGCGGCTACTGCGACTTCAACACGTACACCGCCACCGAGCTCCGCTCCTCGGGCGCGGTCGCCTCGCAGGAGACGTACGCCGACAACGTGATCGCGGAGATCCGGCTCGCCCGTCGCGTCCTGGGCGACGCGGACCTCCCGGTGGAGACGGTCTTCCTCGGCGGCGGCACCCCGACGCTGCTGCCCGCCCGCGACCTGGTGCGGATGCTCGCCGCGATCCGCGACGAGTTCGGGCTCGCCGACGGTGCCGAGGTGACCACCGAGGCCAACCCGGAGTCCGTCGGCCCGGCGTACCTCGCCGAACTGCGCGAGGGCGGCTACAACCGGATCTCCTTCGGCATGCAGAGCGCCCGCCCGCACGTGCTGCAGCTGCTCGACCGCCACCACACCCCGGGCCGCCCCGAGGCCTGCGTGGCCGAGGCCCGCGCGGCCGGCTTCGAGCACGTCAACCTCGACCTCATCTACGGCACCCCCGGCGAGTCCGACGACGACTGGCGGGCCTCCCTGGACGCCGCCATCGGCGCCGGGCCCGACCACGTGTCCGCCTACTCGCTGATCGTCGAGGAAGGCACCCGCCTCGCCGCCCGCGTCAAGCGCGGCGAGCTCCCGATGATCGACGACGACGTCCACGCCGACCGCTACCTGATCGCCGAGCGGGCGCTCGCCGCCGCCGGCTACCACTGGTACGAGGTCTCCAACTGGGCCACCACCCCCGAGGGCCGCTGCCGCCACAACGAGCTGTACTGGACCGGCGCCGACTGGTGGGGCGCCGGCCCCGGTGCCCACAGCCACGTCGGCGGCGTCCGCTGGTGGAACGCCAAGCACCCCGCCGCCTACGCCCGGGCGCTGGCCGAGGGCCGCACCCCCGCCCTGGCCCGCGAGGTGCTGACGGACGAGGACCGCCGCGTCGAGCGCATCCTCCTCGAACTGCGCCTCGCCGAGGGCATCCCGCTCACGCTCCTCACCGACACGGCCCGCAAGGCGGCCGCCGAGGCCCTCGCGAGCGGCCTCCTCGCCCCCGACACCTACGCCGGGGGCCGCGCCACCCTCACCCTCCAGGGCCGTCTCCTGGCCGACGCGGTCGTGCGTGACCTCGTCGACTGAATGTCGTTAACGTGGTATCAGCCGTCAGAAGGAGTGTGGGATGACCGCCATCGATGACCGGGTGATAGGGATCTTCGAGAACCTTGAGGTCCCGGAGGGTTTCAAGGCCGAGCTCATCAGGGGGGAAATCGTGATGATGGCCGGACCTGATCGGGTCCACAACTGGATTGTTGAGTCGATCCAGGACCAGATTCCCCGGGCGCGATGGCATCGCTCGGTCACGCAGGATATTGACCTCCCTGGGCTCACGAGCGAACCTCAGCCCGACTTGGTCGTCTACGAGCGAGACGCCGTCGAAGGCCCTGGTCGCCTGGTTCCTGCGCCTCTCCTCACGCTGGTGCTTGAGGTGGTGTCGAAGACCAGCGTGCTGCGCGACTACCGGACCAAGCGGGAGCTCTACGCCGAGGGCATGATCCCCGTCTACCTGATCGTCGACCCGATCAAGGCCGTCTGCGTGCTGCTCACCGAACCCACCCGGGCGAGCGCCTCGGGTCTGCCGGACTACGTGTCCGAGCGGACCACCAAGTTCGGCGAGCCCATTCCGGTGGATCTGCTGGGCGTCACGCTGGACACCTCGGAGTTCCAGACCTACGCCTGACCCGGGAGGGTCGCGAAGTCGATCAACTCTTCCACCCTGCCCAGGAGTTCGGGCTCCAGGTCCTTGTAGGAGTTCACCTTCGACAGGATGTGCTTCCACGCCGCCGGGGTGTCGACGGGCCAGCCCAGGCGGCGGCAGACGCCCTCCTTCCACACCTCGCCACGGGGGACCGTCGGCCAGGCCGGGATGCCGACCGAAGACGGCTTCACCGCCTGCCAGATGTCGATGTAGGGGTGGCCGACGACCAGCACGTCCTCGCCGGTGACCCGGGCGGCGATGCGGTGCTCCTTGGTGCCCGGCAGCAGGTGGTCGACCAGGACGCCGAGGCGGCGGCCGGGGCCCGGGGCGAAGTCGGCGACGATCGCGGGCAGGTCGTCCACGCCCTCCAGGTACTCGACCACGACGCCCTCGATCCGCAGGTCGTCGCCCCAGACCCGCTCGACCAGTTCGGCGTCGTGCCGGCCCTCGACGTAGATGCGGGACTCGCGCGCCACCCGGGCGCGGGCGCCGGGGACGGCGACCGAACCGGAGGCGGTGCGGGCCGGGGCGCGGACGGGGGCCGGGCCGGACGGGCGGACCAGGGTGACGACCCTGCCCTCCAGCAGGAAGCCGCGCGGCACCATCGGGAACACCCGGTGCTTGCCGAAACGGTCCTCCAGGGTGACGGTGAACCCCTCCGCCGTCTTCTCGCAGCGCACCACCGCCCCGCAGAAGCCGGTCGCCGCCTCCTCGACCACCAGGTCCCGCTCGGCGGGCACCTCCGGGGCGGGTGCCTGCTTCTTCCACGGCGGGGTCAGGTCGGGTCCGTACTGGCGGCTGCGCATGCCGGCGAGTCTACGGACGGACCGTCAGAGCCCGGGCGCGCCCCACACCGGGAACCAGCGGCCGAGGTCCTTCTCCAGCCGCAGGTCGTTCGCCAGCATCGCGTTGATCTGCAGCTCCAGCGGGCTGTTGCGCCGCTCCCCGCCGCCGGGCATCGGCGCGAACGGGTAGAACGTGCCGCGCTTGTACAGGTAGACCAGCGCCAGCGACTGCCCCTCCCCGTTCCGGAAGCCCACCAGCGAGCAGAGCAGCTGCGGCCCGAAGCCGTTCGCCTCCAGCTCGCTGTTGACCGCGTGCAGGTCGTTCACCAGCTCCGGCAGTTCCTCCGCGGTGTGCCGGGCGAGCAGCCACGAGTAGCCGTAGCCGTCCTTGGAGGCCTCCACCGGGACGCCGCCGCGCTCGGTGTCGGCGTCGAGCAGCGCCCGCACCTGTTGCTCGACCTGGACGAACGCGGCGCCCTCGACGGCCGCGAAGCACACCGAGCCGAGCCCGGTGGGCAGGAACCCGGCGCCGGCCTCCAGGGTGAGCGCGGCCGAGGGGACGCCGAACAGCTGGTCGAGGTCGGGCTTGACGGGCTTGGTGCGGCCGAACAGGGCGTCCAGGATTCCCACGGCGGTCCCTTCAGGCGGTCGGCGGGTCGGCGGGTCGGCGGGGCTCAGCGGCCCAGCTGGGCGGAGATCTTCGCCAGCTGCTCCAGCCGCTTCTCCAGCGTCGGGTGGGTGGAGAGCAGCTGGGAGGCCGTCTCCTTGGCGCTCAGCGCCGGGGCGAAGTAGAAGGCGTTGTAGGGCTGGGCCTGGCGCAGGTCCTTGGACGGGATCGCGGCGATCTGCCCGGTGACCTTGGTGAGCGCCGACGCGAGCGCGCTGGGCCGGCCGGTGAGCTGGGCGGCGGCGCGGTCGGCGGCGAGCTCGCGGTAGCGCGACAGCAGCCGTGTGAGCAGGAAGCTGATCGCGTAGACGACGATCGACACCAGCGGGATGACCAGCGCCGCGATCGCCGCGTTCTGGTCGTTGTTGTTGCGCCCGCCGCCGATGAACCCGCCGTACATGGCGATCCTGGTCATCGCCCCGGCGAGGACGCCGAGGAACCCGGCGATCGTCATCACGGCGACGTCCCGGTGGGCGACGTGCGAGAGCTCGTGCGCGAGGACGCCCTCCAGCTCCTCGGGCTCCAGCCGGCGCAGCAGGCCGGTGGTGACGCACACGACGGCGTTCTGCGGGTTGCGGCCGGTGGCGAAGGCGTTCGGCATGTCGCTGTCGGCGACCGCCACCCTGGGCTTGGGCATGTCGGCGAGCGCGCAGAGCCGGTCGACGGTGCCGTGCAGCTGCGGGTACTGCTCGGGGGACACCGGGCGGGCGCCCATGGCCCGTTCGGTGATCTTGTCGCTGAACCAGAACTGGGCCACGAACAGCCCGCCGGAGATCAGCACGATCAGGGGCCAGGCGCCGCGCAGCAGCACGATCAGCAGGCCGGTGAATCCGACGTACAACAGCCCGATCACGAACATGGTCCCGACCATCCGGCCGGTCAGGCCGCGGTCGGGCGCGAATCGGGTGTGCTGGGCCGAGCTCGACATCGCTTGCTCCTCCGTTCGCCGTCCGCTATCGATGCTGCCACCCGGACGGCCGCGGGGCACCACCCCCGCGCCGGGAACTGCGGGCAGGATCACCCCCGCTGCGCCGTTCCTGCCGTCGGACCCGGGCCGTACACTGGCAGGTAGGGTTCTGGCACTCGTGCGCTCAGAGTGCCAAACCCGGGCCTTCCAGGCCCGCATCAGCTCGATACGTCACAACGGACAACGTGCGAAGACGGAGGTGCGTGCCCCATGGCCGGTGAGGTCCGCCAGCTCGACGACCGCAAGCTCGCCGTGCTGCGCGCGATCGTCCAGGACTACGTGGGCACCGAGGAGCCGGTCGGCTCGAAGGCCCTGGTGGAGCGGCACAACCTCGGGGTCTCCCCGGCCACCGTCCGCAACGACATGGCGGCGCTGGAGGAGGAGGGGTACATCCACCAGCCGCACACCAGCGCCGGGCGCATCCCCACCGACAAGGGGTACCGGCTGTTCGTCGACCGGCTCGCCGAGGTCAAGCCGATGAGCGCGCCCGAGCGGCGCGCGATCCGGCACTTCCTGGAGGGCGCGGTCGACCTGGACGACACCGTCGCACGCACCGTGCGGCTGCTCGCCCAGCTCACCCGGCAGGTCGCCGTCGTGCAGTACCCCTCGCTGAGCCGCTCCACCGTGCGGCACATCGAACTCGTCGCGCTCGCCCCGGCCAAGGTGATGCTGGTCCTGATCACCAACACCGGCCGGGTCGAGCAGCGGATGGTGGACTGCCCGGGCACCGTCGGCGAGACGGCCTTGTCGGACCTGCGGGCCCGGATCAACGCGCGGGCCGTCGGCCAGCGCCTGCCGGACGTCCCGGCGGCGCTGGAGGAGCTGCCCGCGATGTTCGAACAGGTCGACCGGCCGACCGTCACCACGGTCCTGGCGACGTTGTTCGAGGCGCTCGCCGAGCAGAACGAGGAGCGGATCATGCTGGCCGGCACGGCCAACCTGACCCGCTTCGGCCACGACTTCCCGCTCACCATCCAGCCGGTCCTGGAGGCCCTGGAGGAGCAGGTCGTCCTGCTCCGCCTCCTGGGTGAGACCACGGACGCGGCGATGACGGTCCGGATCGGCCGGGAGAACGCCTACGAGGGGCTGAATTCCACCTCGGTGGTGTCCGTCGGCTACGGTTCGGGCGACGAGAGCGTGGCCAAACTGGGTGTGATCGGTCCGACCCGGATGGACTATCCGGGCACAATGGGGGCGGTGCGAGCGGTGGCGCGGTACGTGGGTCAGATCCTGGCCGAGTCGTAGCAATCAGCCACCGCTGGACAGACCAGCGGTGGTGCCCTGTCGCAGCACTACTACAGGCGGAACAAGCGGAGCATTAGGTGGCCACGGACTACTACGCGGTACTCGGCGTCCGACGGGATGCGGGGCAGGACGAGATCAAGAAGGCGTTCCGGCGCCTGGCACGCGAACTGCACCCGGACGTCAACCCGGACCCGAAGACGCAGGAGCGGTTCAAGGAGATCAACGCCGCCTACGAGGTGCTCTCCGACCCGCAGAAGCGGCAGGTCTACGACCTCGGCGGCGACCCGCTCTCGCCGGGCGGCGGCGGTGGCGCGGGCGGCTTCGGCGCCGGCGCGGCCGGTTTCGGCTTCTCCGACATCATGGACGCCTTCTTCGGCGCCGCGGCCGGCCAGCGGGGCCCGCGCTCGCGCACCCGCCGCGGGCAGGACGCCATGATCCGGCTGGAGATCACCCTGGAGGAGGCCGCGTTCGGCACCACCAAGGAGCTCCAGGTCGACACGGCCGTCACCTGCACCACGTGCAGCGGGGAGGGCGCCGCGCCCGGCACCTCCGCGCAGACCTGTGACATGTGTCGCGGCAAGGGCGAGGTCTCCCAGGTCACCCGGTCCTTCCTGGGCCAGGTCATGACCTCCCGCCCCTGCCCGCAGTGCCAGGGCTTCGGCACCGTCGTGCCGACCCCGTGCCCGGAGTGCGCCGGCGACGGCCGGGTCCGCGCCCGCCGCACCCTGACCGTCAAGATCCCGGCCGGTGTCGACAACGGCACCCGGATCCAGCTGGCCGGCGAGGGCGAGGTCGGCCCCGGCGGCGGCCCGGCCGGCGACCTGTACGTCGAGATCGCCGAGACCACGCACACCGTCTTCCAGCGGCGCGGGGACGACCTGCACTGCACCGTCACCATCCCGATGACGGCCGCCTCGCTCGGCACCCAGGTGCCGCTGCAGACCCTGGACGGGTTGGAGGAGGTCGACATCCGGCCCGGCACCCAGTCCGGCCAGTCGATCCCGCTGCACGGCCGCGGCATCACCCACCTGCGCGGGGGCGGCCGGGGCGACCTGATAGTGCACGTCGAGGTGCAGACGCCCACCAAGCTCGACGCCGAGCAGGAGGAGCTGCTGCGCCGTCTCGCGGTGCTGCGCGGCGAGGAGCGCCCGTCCGGCCAGTTCGCGCCGGGCCAGCAGGGCCTGTTCTCGCGTCTGAAGGACGCGTTCAACGGCCGCTAGCCGTCCGCGGAGGGGTGCCGGGGTCCTCGCCCCGGCACCCCTTTCGCGTTCCGTCCCCCCTGGTCGCGGGCCCTGGCCGTGGTTGCCGGCCCGGGCCGCAGGTCCCACCCCGGAAAGGTTCCCCCTCATGACCGCCCCCGTGTTCGTCGTAGAGACCGAGCGGATCGCCGCCGCCGCGCCCGGGGCCGTGGTGCGGCTGGACGGGCCGGAGGGGCGCCACGCGGCCGCGGTGAAGCGGCTGACGGCGGGCGAGGCGGTCACCCTGGCCGACGGGCTGGGGCTCGGCGTGGACGGGACGGTCGCCGAGGTGCTCGGCAAGGACGCGATCGACGTCACGGTGGCCGCCGTGCGCCGCGAGCCGGAGCCGGCGCCGCGGATCGTCGTCGTCCAGGCGCTGCCCAAGGGCGACCGCGGCGAGCTGGCCGTGGAGACCATGACCGAGGTCGGCGTGGACGTCGTGATCCCGTGGGCCGCCTCGCGCTGCATCACCCAGTGGAAGGGCGAGCGCGGCGCCAAGGCGCTCGCCAAGTGGCGCGCCACCGCCCGGGAGGCGGGCAAGCAGTCCCGCCGGCTGCGCTTCCCCGAGGTGCGGGACCTGATGACGACCCGCCAGCTGACCCCCGTCCTGGCCGGCGCCGCGTTCGCCGCGGTGCTGCACGAGGAGGGCTCCGAGCCGCTGGCCGCCGCCGCGCTGCCGGCCGCCGGGGACGTCGTCCTGGTGGTCGGCCCCGAGGGCGGAGTCTCCCCGGAGGAGCTGGCCGCCTTCGCCGAGGCGGGTGCGAAGCCGCACCGGCTCGGCCCGTCGGTGCTGCGCACCTCGACGGCCGGCGTGGCCGCCGGGGCGCTGCTGCTCGGGCGCACCGGGCGCTGGGCCTGACGGCCCCTGCGTCGGGGGCCGCCCGGATCCCGTCCGGTTTTCGCCCGGTCCCCGTCCGGATCCCGTCCGGTTTTCGCCCGGTTCCCACTCGGATTCCGTCCGGATCCCGCCCCGGTCTCACCCGGGTGGAGTCGGGTAAAAGCGGCCCGCCCCGTCCGCGTACGTGCCTACGCTGGCGGCGTGACGGAACCCCTCAGCAACCCTGTCGGCGCATACCTGCGCCACCCGCATCTGCACGGTGACCTGGTCACCTTCGTCGCCGAGAACGACGTCTGGCTCGCCCCGCTGGACGGTGGCCGGGCCTGGCGGCTGACGGCCGATCACCTGCCCGTCCACCACCCGCGGTTCTCCCCGGACGGGCGGCACATCGCCTACACCTCCGCCCGGGACGGCGCGCCCGAGGTGCACGTCGTGCCGGTGGACGGCGGCCCGTCGCGGCGCCTCACCCACTGGGGCAGCGGCCAGACCCAGCTGCAGGGGTGGAGCGCCGACGGCCGTCCGATCGCCACCACCACCGCCGGGCAGGCCACCCTGCGCCGCACCTGGGCGCACGCGGTGCCGCTGGACGGCGGCGAGCCGGTGCGGCTGCCGTACGGGCCGGTCGGCGGGCTGGCCTTCGAGCCGGACGGCGACCGGGTGCTGCTGGGCACCGTCAACAACCGCGAACCGGCCTGGTGGAAGCGCTACCGGGGCGGCCGGGCGGGCAAGCTGTGGATCGGCCGGGACGAGTTCGTCCGGATCCACGAGGACCTCGACGGGCAGCTCTCCTCGCCGCTGTGGGTGGCCGGCGCGGACGGCTCGCGGATCGCGTTCCTGTCCGACCACGAGGGCGTCGGCGAGCTCTACTCCAGCCTCCCGGACGGCACCGGCCTGCGCCGCCACACCACCTCCCCGGACGGCTTCTACGCCCGCAACGCCGCCACCGACGGCACCCGGGTGGTCTGGCACCGGGCCGGCGACCTGTGGCTCCTGGAGGACCTGGCCGAGGGCGCCGAGCCGCGCCGCCTGGACGTCCGGCTGGCCGGGCCGCGCACCGGCCGCCGCCCACGCCCGGTGCACGCCGCGCACTGGCTGGAGACCGTCGCCCCGGACCGCACCGGCCGGGCCAGCGCCGTCGTGGTGCGCGGGAGCGTGCACTGGCTGACCCACCGCGAGGGCCCGGCCCGGGTGCTGGACGAGACGCCGGGCGTGCGCGGCCGGCTGGCCCGCGTGGTGCCGGGCGAGGACGGCGCCCAGGGCGTGCTGTGGGTGTCGGACGCCGGAGGCGAGGACGGGCTGGAGTTCGCCCCCGCCGTCCACGGCGCCGAGCGCCGCCGGCTGGCCGCCGGACAGCTCGGCCGGGTCAACTCGCTGGTGGTCTCCCCGGACGGCAAGCAGGCGGCGCTCGGCGTGCACGACGGCCGGGTGCTGCTGGTGACGCTCGCCGACGGCGCCGTGCACGAGCTGGCCCGCAGCACCGACGGCGAGGTCAGCGGCCTGGTGTTCAGCCCGGACTCCGCGTGGCTGGCCTGGTCGCGCCCGGTGCCGGGCAGCGGGGCGTGGTCGCTGCGCCAGATCGTGCTGGCGAACCTGGCCACCCGGACGGTCGGCGAGGTCACCCAGCAGCGCTTCGTCGACACCGCGCCGGCCTTCACCGCGGACGGCCGCTACCTGGCCTTCCTGTCGGTGCGCAACTTCGACCCGGTCTACGACTCGCACGTCTTCGACCTGTCCTTCCCCAACGGCTGCCGCCCGTACCTGATCACGCTGGCCGCCGACACGCCGTCCCCGTTCGGCCCGCAGCGGGCCGGGCGCCCGCTCGGCGGGGAGGACGAGGAGCCGCGCGGCAAGAAGGGCGACGGCGAGGAGGGCGGCGCCGACGCCGCGCCGGTGACCAGGGTCGACCTGGACGGCATCGCCGACCGGATCGTCCCCTTCCCGGTGGAGGGCGGCCGCTTCGGCGCGCTCAAGGCGGGCAAGGACGGCGTGCTGTGGACGCGCCTGCCGCTGCTCGGCGAACTCGGCGACGAGGCGGCCTCGCTGGAGGACGAACGGCCCCGGGCCACGCTGGAGCGCTTCGACCTCAAGAAGCGCCGGGCCGAGCCGCTCGTGCACGGCCTGGACTGGTTCGCGGTCAGCGGGGACGGCAGCCGGCTGGCGGTCGTGGACGAGGGCGAGCTGCGGATCCTCCCGGCCGACCACAAGGCGGGCGACGAGGACGAGACGGCCGTCGACCTCGCCCGGCTGCGGGTGACGGTCGACCCGGCCGCCGAGTGGCGTCAGATGTACGCCGAGAACGGCCGGCTGATGCGCGACAACTTCTGGCGCCCGGACCTCGCCGGCGTCGACTGGGACGGCGTCCTGGAGCGCTACCGCCCGCTGGTCGAACGGGTCGGCTCGCACGACGACCTGGTCGACCTGCTCTGGGAGGTGCACGGCGAACTCGCCACCTCGCACGCCTACGTCATGCCCTACGGCCTGCACACCGAGCCCGCGCGGCGCCAGGGCCTGCTCGGCGCCGACCTGGCCAAGGACGGGGACCTCTGGCGGATCGCCCGGATCCTGCCCGGCGAGTCCTCCGACCCCCGGGCCCGCTCGCCGCTCGCCGCGCCCGGCGCCGCGATCCGCCCCGGGGACGCCGTCCTCGCCGTCAACGGCCGCCCGGTGGACCCGGTCACCGGCCCGGCGCCGCTGCTGGCCGGGACCGCCGGGCAGCCCGTCGAGCTCACCGTGGCCGGCAAGGACGGCACCGACCAGCGCCACCCGGTGGTCGTCCCGCTCGCCGACGAGGAGGCGCTGCGCTACCACGACTGGGTGGCCGGGCGCCGGGCCGAGACCCGCGAGCTGTCCGGCGGGCGGCTCGGCTACCTGCACATCCCGGACATGCAGAGCGCCGGCTGGGCCCAGCTCCACCGCGACCTGCGCTCGGAGATGGCCAAGGAGGGCGTGATCGTCGACATCCGGGAGAACCGGGGCGGCCACACCTCCCAGCTGGTGATCGAGAAGCTGGCCCGCCGGATCGTCGGCTGGAACGTCGCCCGGGACATCACCAGCTCGCAGCCCTACCCCGGGGACGCCCCGCGCGGACCGGTCGTCGCGCTCGCCGACGAGTACTCCGGCTCGGACGGCGACATCGTCAACGCCGCGATCCAGGCACTGGGGCTCGGCCCGGTGGTCGGCACCCGGACGTGGGGCGGGGTGATCGGCATCGACAGCCGCTACCACCTGGTCGACGGCACCCTGGTCACCCAGCCCAAGTACTCGTTCTGGCTGGAGAACTACGGCTGGGGCGTGGAGAACCACGGCGTCGACCCGGACGTCGAGGTGCCGATCGCGCCGCACGAGTGGGCCGCGGGCGAGGACCCGCAGCTGGCCGCCGGCGTGCGCATCGCGCTGGCCGCGCTCGCCGAGGCGCCGGCCCGGACGGCGCCGCCGCTGCCCTGGCAGTAGGGGCGGGTCCGGAGCGGGAAGTCGGGTGGGCCGACTTCCCGCTCCGGGCGGTGAGTAGGATGCGGGGCTGATCTTGCTCGACAGCTCTACGGGGGAGCACATGGCACAGGGCTATCCATCACCGCAGCAGTACGGCCAGAACCCTTACGCACAGCCGCAGCCGCCGCAGCAGGCGTACCCGGCGCAGGGGTACCCGCCGAATCCGTACGGGCAGCAGCCGCCGCCGCAGCAGCAGTACCAGCAGCCGCCGCAGCAGTCGCCACAGCCATACCAGCAGCCACAGTCGCCGCAGCAGTACCAGCAGCCCCAGCCGCAGTACGGTCAGAATCCGTACCCGCCGCACGGGCAGAACCCGTACCCGGCGCACGGCCAGCCGTACCAGCCGCAGCCGGCCCAACAGCCGCAGCCCGCGCAGCCGTACGCGGCCCACGGGCAGGGGTTCGACGCCGCCACCGCGGCGCCCACGCCGCCGGAGACCAGCAACTACCGGCGCTTTCCGGCCATCCTGATCGACTTCCTGGTCGCCGTCGGCCCGGCCTTCGCCGTCGCGAACAAGGCCGGCCACGCGGGCAAGCACGGCGCGGTCGCCGGCGTGCCGTGGATCGTCGGCCTGCTGGCCACCGGCCTCGTCCTGTCGTTCGTCAACCAGGTGCTGCTCGCCCGCCTCACCGGCTTCAGCGTCGGCAAGGGCGTCATGGCGCTGCGGGTGATCCGCCGCAAGCGCGTCATGCACCCCAACACCTGGCGGCTCACCCGGCGTTGGCTGATCGGCTTCGTCGTCCTGCTGGTCAGCTGGCTCAGCGAGGAGTTCGAGGGCGAGGGCGACATCGTCGGCGTGCGGATCGTGCGCTGGAAGCACCTGCGGGAGTACGAGCAGGCCACCGGGCGGCTCGGCTAGGCTGCGGCCGTACGGCCCCAGCGCAGACGAAGCACGACCCCGAACGCGATCCCGAGGAGAATCCGATGGCCGGCGAGCCGCAGCCCGACTGCCTGTTCTGCAAGATCGTGGCGGGCGACATCCCGGCCACGGTGGTGCGCAAGACCGAGCGCGTCCTCGCCTTCCGCGACATCGCCCCGAAGGCGCCGGTGCACGTCCTCGTCATCCCGCACGTCCACTACCCGAACGCCGCCGCGCTGGCCGCCGCCGAGCCGGAGATCGCCGGCGAACTCCTCGCCGAGGCGGGCCTGGTGGCCAGGGACGAGGGCGTCGAGGACTACCGGCTGATCTTCAACACCGGCGCCGGTGCGGGGCAGACCGTCTTCCACGCGCACGTGCACGTGCTCGGCGGCAAGCCGATGACCGAGAGCATGGTCTGACCTACGTGTCGCAGCGCGAACTCGTCGTCCTCGGCACCGCCAGCCAGGTGCCCACCCGGCACCGCAACCACAACGGCTACCTCCTGCGCTGGGACGGCGAGGGACTGCTGTTCGACCCCGGCGAGGGCACCCAGCGGCAGATGCTGCACGCCGGGGTCTCGGCCACCCAGATCACCCGGATCGCCGTGACCCACTTCCACGGCGACCACTGCCTGGGCCTCGCCGGGGTGATCCAGCGGATCAACCTGGACCGCGTCCCGCACCCGGTCGACGTCTACTTCCCCGCCTCCGGCGAGGTCTACTTCGAGCGGCTGCGGCACGCCACCGCCTACCACGAGACGGCGGTGCTGCGCCCGCGCCCGATCGACGAGCCGGGCCCGCTGCCCGCGCCCGGCGCGCGCTTCGCGCTGGACGCGGTGCGCCTCTCGCACCCGGTGGAGTCCTTCGGCTACCGGCTGTCCGAGCCGGATGGCCGCCGCCTGGTGCCCGAACGGCTCGCCGCCCTCGGCATCCGGGGCCCGGCGGTCGGCCGGCTGCAGCACGAGGGCGCGATCGAGGCGGACGGCCGGACGGTCACCCTGGACGAGGTCAGCGAGCCCAGGCCCGGCCAGAAGTTCGCGTTCGTGATGGACACCCGGCTCTGCGAGGGCGTCCACGAACTGGCCGAGGGCGCCGACCTGCTGGTCGTCGAGTCCACCTTCACCGACGCCGACGCCCACCTCGCCGAGGACCACGGCCACCTCACCGCCGGGCAGGCCGCCAAGGCCGCCGCCGAGGCCGGTGTGCGCACCCTCGTGCTGACCCACTTCTCCCAGCGCTACCCCGACCTCGGCCAGCACCTGGCCGACGCCCGCAAGCACTTCGACGGCGAACTGGTGCTCGCCGGCGACCTCGCCCGGGTGCCCGTCCCGCCGCGGCGGCTGCCCTGAGCGTCCGCCTTCGCGCTCGCGGAACCCGTGGTGAGGCCGGGAGCGCCGAAAAGGGCTCGCGCCGTCCCCCGATCTGCCGCAGCATCGTCGGGTGCGGCCCCGCCGCCCGCCGCGGCGATCACGCTCGCGGCGTACCCTGGTGCCCCGGAGACACCGAGCGGCACACGACACCACGGATGGGATGAGGCAGGCCCCAGCGCCGACCTATGAGTGACACATCGCAGACCCGTACCAATGGTCAGTCGCGCCCCGAACCGGCCGACGACGGCCGCGTCAGCGCCCGGATCGTCATTCCCGAGAAGCACCCGATGGTCACCCTGCTCGGCACGGCGGACTCGCTGCTGCGCGTGATCGAGCAGGGCTTCCCCGCCGCCGACATCCACGTCCGCGGCAACGAGGTGACCGCCACCGGGGCGCCCGCCGAGGTCGGCCTCGTGCAGAAGCTCTTCAACGAGATGATGCTGGTGCTGCGCACCGGCCAGCCCCTCACGGAGGACTCCGTGGAGCGTTCCATCGCCATGCTCCGCAGCCAGGAGGAGGACCCGGACAGCCCGGCGCCGTCCCAGGTGTTCACCGCGAACATCCTGTCCAACCGCGGCCGCACGATCCGCCCCAAGACCCTCAACCAGCAGCGCTACGTCGACGCGATCGACCGGCACACGATCGTCTTCGGCCTCGGCCCGGCCGGCACCGGCAAGACCTACCTCGCGATGGCCAAGGCCGTCCAGGCCCTGCAGGCCAAGGAGGTCAACCGGATCATCCTGACCCGCCCGGCCGTCGAGGCGGGGGAGCGGCTGGGTTTCCTGCCCGGCACCCTCTACGAGAAGATCGACCCGTACCTGCGCCCGCTGTACGACGCGCTGCACGACATGATGGACCCGGACTCCATCCCGCGCCTGATGGCGGCCGGCACCATCGAGGTCGCCCCGCTCGCCTACATGCGCGGCCGGACCCTCAACGACGCCTTCATCATCCTGGACGAGGCCCAGAACACCTCGCCCGAGCAGATGAAGATGTTCCTCACCCGCCTCGGTTTCAACTCCCGGGTGGTGGTCACCGGCGACACCAGCCAGATCGACCTCCCGGGCGGCACCCGCAGCGGTCTCAAGGTCGTCCAGGAGATCCTGGCCGACGTGCCCGACATCCACTTCTCCGTCCTCACCAGCACCGACGTGGTCCGCCACAAGCTGGTCGGCCGGATCGTGGACGCGTACGAACGCTGGGACGCCCGGCAGGAGGCCGAGGACAACGCCCCGGCCGCCCGCAAGCCCGCCCAGCGGCGCGCGGCGAGCAAGGCCACGGCGCCCCGCGCACCCCGACAGTCCCATCGCACCGAAAGCTGAGCGAACAGCCCGTCATGTCGATCGACATCGCCAACGAGTCCGGTTGGGACGCCGACGAGGAAGCCATCCTCGACGTCGCCCGCTTCGCCCTGGAGAAGATGCGGATCCACCCGCAGTCCGAACTGTCCGTGATCCTGGTGGACGGCGCGGCGATGGAGGAGCTGCACATCCAGTGGATGGACCTCCCCGGACCCACCGACGTGATGTCCTTCCCCATGGACGAGCTGCGCCCCGGCAAGGAGGGCGAGGAGCTGCCGCAGGGCCTGCTCGGCGACATCGTGCTCTGCCCCGAGGTCGCCGAGCAGCAGGGCAAGGCGGCCCCGTCCAAGCACTCGATGGACGAGGAGCTCCAGTTGCTCACCGTCCACGGCGTGCTGCACGTGCTCGGCTACGACCACGAGGAGCCCGAGGAGGAGGAAGAGATGTTCGCCCTCCAGAAGCGGATCCTCGACGACTGGCGGGCCGGTCGCGGGCTCGGCGGCCTCTCGCCGGCCCCCACCACCCACTGAGCGCGGAGCCCGAACTCCTGTGAGTGGTGAGAGTACGAGCTTCATCCTCGGTGCCGTGCTGCTCGTCGTGCTCGGCTGGCTGGCCGCGTGCGCCGAGGCGGGCATCTCCCGGGTGTCCCGGTTCCGGGCCGAGGAGGCCGTCCGCTCCGGGCGGCGCGGCTCGGCCCGGCTGCTGACCGTCGCCTCCGACCCGATCCGCTACCTCAACCTGGCCACCCTGATCCGGGTGGCCAGCGAGATGGCGGCGGCCGTCCTGGTCACCGTGGTGTGCGTGCGCAACGTGGCCCCGACGTGGCAGGCCGTGCTGCTCGCCTTCGGCGTGATGGTGCTGGTGTCGTTCGTCGCGGTGGGCGTCTCGCCACGCACGATCGGGCGCCAGCACCCGCTGACCACGGCGACCGCGGCCTCTTTCGTGCTGCTGCCGCTGGCCGCCGTGCTCGGCCCGATCCCGCGGCTGCTGATCCTGCTCGGCAACGCGCTGACCCCGGGCAAGGGCTACCGCGAGGGGCCGTTCGCCTCCGAGGCGGAGCTGCGCGCCCTCGTCGACCTCGCCGAGAAGGACGACCTGATCGAGGACGAGGAGCGCCGCATGGTGCACTCGGTCTTCGAGCTGGGCGACACCATCGTCCGCGAGGTCATGGTGCCGCGCACCGACCTGGTGATGATCGAGCGGCACAAGACCGTCCGGCAGGCACTGACGCTGGCGCTGCGCTCGGGCTTCTCGCGCATCCCGGTGGTCGGCGACAACGAGGACGACGTCGTCGGCATCGTCTACCTCAAGGACCTCGTCCGGCGCACCCACATCAACCGGGAGGCCGAGTCGGAGGAGGTCGGCGCGGTGATGCGCCCGGCCGTCTTCGTCCCGGACTCCAAGCCGGCCGGCGACCTGCTGCGCGAGATGCAGCAGCGCCGCTCGCACGTGGCGATCGTGATCGACGAGTACGGCGGCACGGCCGGCCTGGTCACCATCGAGGACGTCCTGGAGGAGATCGTCGGCGAGATCACCGACGAGTACGACCGGGAGATCGCGCCCGTGGAGGACCTCGGCGACGGCTCCTACCGGATCACCGCCCGCCTCCTGGTCGAGGACCTCGGCGAACTCTTCGGCATCGAGCTGGAGGACGAGGACGTCGAGACCGTCGGCGGCCTGCTCGCCAAACACCTCGGCCGCGTCCCGATCCCCGGCTCCGCCTGCGAGATCCCGCTGCCCGAACCCGCCGACACCGGTCTGACCGGCATCCTGCTGACCGCCGAGTCCTCCGCCGGCCGCCGCAACCGCATCGGCTCGATGGTCGCCACCCCCGTCCGCCGGGCCGACGACCCCTCGGACGACCAGGGCGAGTAGCCGCGAGTAGCGGCGGCGGGGCGGCGGAGCGACCATGGAGGGCATGACGCATCAACTTCGCGCGGAGTACGGCCCGCAAGGGGCGGCGGGCGGGGTCAAGGTCTGGCACGTGGTCCGGGACGGCGACCTCGCGATGGCGCTGTGCGGCCGGACCATGGCGGACGAGGCCGAGACCCGGCCCGAGCAGGAATGGGGCACCGGGTTGCGCTGCTGTCAGCAGTGCGGCTCGCTCTACATGCACGAGGTCCCGCACATGCAGGGGAGCCATCCCTACAGCTAGGCCGGGTGCCGCCCGGCCGGCCCATGGTGGAGGTCGCCATGAAGCTGCAAGACGAACTGCCCGTCGACTCGAAGCTCGCCACCGTGTGGCGGGCCGGGGCGGGGCTCGGGGGGATCTTCCTGATCGTGTTCGGGTGCCTCGGCCTGGCCGACCACCCGGGGTTCCTCGCGACGCACGGTGACCGCGTCGCCGGGCTGTCGACCAACGGGGCGCTGAGCATCCTGTCCATCGTGGTGGGCGCGATCCTGGTGGTGGGGGCGGTGATCGGCGGGAACTTCGCGTCGAACCTGAACATGGTGGTCGGCGTGCTGTTCGTGCTGTCCGGGTTCTACGGGCTGACGGTGCTCGGCCGGCCGGACGCCAACATCCTCAACTTCCGGATGTCGAACGTGCTGTTCGCCTTCGTGTTCGGGACCGTCGTGACGACGTTCGGGATGTACGGACGGGTGAGCAGTCACCTGCCGCACGACAACCCGTTCTGGCGCGGGCGCATCGAGCGGGAGACGCCGCTGCCGTCCGGTCCGAAGACCTTCGTCAAGGTCCTCAACCCGAACCCGGGACCGACCCAGCCGGTCGGCCACTGAGGGCCGCCCCGGGCCCCGCGGGCCGGTCGGCGCCTATGCTCGGCGCATGAGTGACAACGTCGAGCTCGACCCCGAAGACAAGAAGATCATCACCCTGGCCCGCTCGGCCCGCGCCCGCAACGGCGTCCCCGAGGGGGCCGCGGTGCGTGACGAGACCGGGCGGACGTACGTGGCCGGGACGGTCGCGCTGGAGTCGCTGCGGCTGAGCGCGCTGCAGACGGCCGTCGCGATGGCGGTGGCCAGCGGGGCGAAGTCGCTGGAGGCGGCGGCCGTGGTGAGCGAGGCGGAGCGGCCGGCCGAGGCCGACCTGGCGGCCGTGCGGGACCTCGGCGGGGCCGGGACGCCGCTGCTGCTGGCCGGTCCGGACGGGACGCTCCGGGTGGCGGTCCAGGCCTCCTGAGGGGCCTTCTCGCGCGTTCCCGACGCGTCGGCGGCCCGGCGGAACGCTCCTGCGTTCAGCAGATAATCTCACCGGAGGGGAATCGGTGAGGGGGCTGGGGACATGGGCACGGTGGCGTTCTTCGCCGGGCTGCTGCTGTTCGTGATGGGGATGGGCAAGTGGCAGGAGACCGGCTCGCCCTGGTGGCTCGGGGGCTCGCTGGCCTTCCTCCTGCTGCTGATCGTCGCCGCGCTGACCTCGCGCGGCGGCGGTTCCAAGGGCTGACCGCGCGGTCGGGTCGGCCGGCTCCCGGTGATCAGGGAGAATGGAGCGCATGAGTGCCCCTTCCTCCCCGTACCGATCCGGATTCGCGTGCTTCGTCGGCCGGCCCAACGCGGGCAAGTCGACCCTGACCAACGCCCTGGTGGGGACGAAGGTCGCGATCACCTCCGACCGTCCGCAGACCACCCGGCACACCGTGCGCGGCATCGTCCACCGCCCGGACGCCCAGCTCGTCCTGGTGGACACCCCCGGTCTGCACAAGCCCCGCACCCTGCTCGGCGAGCGCCTCAACGACCTGGTCCGCTCCACCTGGGCCGAGGTCGACGTGATCGGCTTCTGCCTGCCCGCCGACCAGAAGCTCGGCCCCGGCGACAAGTTCATCGCCAAGGAGCTCGCCGAGATCAAGAAGACCCCCAAGGTCGCCATCGTCACCAAGACCGACCTGGTCGACTCCAAGCGGCTGGCCGAGCAGCTGATCGCCGTCCACCAGCTCGGCGTCGAGCTGGGCATCGAGTGGGCCGAGATCATCCCGGTCTCGGCGGTGGGCGACAAGCAGGTGGAGCTGGTCGCCGACCTGATCACCAAGCTGCTGCCGGAGGGCATGCCGCTGTACCCGGACGGCGACCTCACCGACGAGCCCGAGCAGATCATGGTCGCCGAGCTGATCCGCGAGGCCGCCCTGGAGGGCGTGCGGGACGAGCTGCCGCACTCGCTGGCCGTCGTGGTCGAGGAGATGCTGCCGCGCGAGGGCCGCCCGGCGGACCGTCCGCTGCTGGACATCCACGCGAACGTCTACATCGAGCGGCAGAGCCAGAAGGCGATCGTCATCGGCGCCAAGGGCGCGCGGCTCAAGCACGTCGGCACGACGGCCCGCAAGCACATCGAGGCGCTGCTCGGCACGCCGGTCTTCCTCGACCTGCACGTCAAGGTGGCCAAGGACTGGCAGCGCGACCCGAAGCAGCTGCGCAAGCTCGGGTTCTGACCGGCCGCGGGGCCGGGTGCCGCGCGGGGGGTGCCCGGGGAACGTCCTACGCGCCCTCGCGCAGCACCAGCGACACCAGCTCGCGCTGCGAGTCGGTGAGCTTCGGGTCGGCGCAGTGGACCGTGCGGCCGTCGACGGTGATCTCGTAGTGGAAGCCGTCCGGCACCCCGTACGACGGGGCCCGCAGCCCGCCCGCGACGGCCTCGCGGGCGAGCGCGTGGACGTGCGGGGCGTCCGTACGGTCGGTGGTGTCGAGCTCCGCGCGGCGGACGATTCCCGCGAGGCCGCCGGTCCGGGTCACCTGGATACGCATGGTGGCCATGGTGCTACGTAGGGATGGGTTTTTGCCGGGCTTTTCCCGGACCGTGACCTTAAGCCCGGCTCAACCTGGTCTCGGCCGGTCCCGAACTCCCGCTCCCCGGCCCGGGGAACGGGAGTTCGGGGGCCGGGGTGCCGTCAGCCGGGGCTGACGCCCACCTGCGCCCATGCGGCCGTCACGGTGTCCGCGATCGAACTCCGGTCGGGGTAACGGGCCTTGGCGGCGGCCACGGTGGCCCGGGCGAAGGCGGTGAAGTCGGCGTCGGCGGGCAGCCGGCGGCCGGTCAGCGCGTCGTACCAGATCCGTCCGGCGCACTCCCAGGCCGAGCCGCCGAGCGCGGTGGCCAGCAGGTAGAACGCGTGGTTGGGGATGCCGGAGTTGATGTGCACGCCGCCGTTGTCCCCGGAGGTCTGCACGTAGTCCCGCATGTGCGCCGGCTGCGGGTCCTTGCCGAGGCGCGGGTCGTCGTAGGCGGTGCCGGGCGCCTTCATCGAGCGCAGCGCGACGCCCTGCACGCCGGGGACGAGCAGGCCGGCGCCGATCAGCCAGTCGGCGTCGGCCGCGCCCTGGCGCAGCGCGTACTGCTTGACCAGCGAGCCGAAGACGTCGGAGACCGACTCGTTGAGCGCCCCCGGCTGGTCCCGGTACTCCAGGCCGGCGGTGAACTGGGTGACGCCGTGGGTGAGTTCGTGGCCGATGACGTCGATGCAGGCGGTGAAGTCGCCGAACACCTCGCCGTCGCCGTCGCCGAAGACCATCCGCTTGCCGTTCCAGAACGCGTTGTCGTAGTCCTGGCCGTAGTGCACCGTCGCGTCCAGCCGCAGCCCGCGGCCGTCGACGGAGCGGCGGCCGAAGGCGTCGGCGTACAGCGCGAAGGTCGCGCCGAGGCCGTCGTAGGCGTGGTCGACGGACCGGTCGGCGACCGGGGCCTGGCCCTCGGTGCGGACGGTCCGTCCGGGCAGCCGCTCGCTGTGGCCGGTGTCGGCGATCACCCGGCTGAGCCCGGTGGCACCCGGATCGGCAGGGCGGGCGGGGCCGGCGGGGGCGGCCGGGGGAGCGGCGTGGCGGGTCGAGCGGTGGGCGGCGTCGAGGAGCAGGGAGCGGGCGGCGGGCTCGTGACCGGCCTCGGCGAGGTGGTCCAGGACGTACGGCGGAACGATGGTGCACAGCGGCGGCGCGGCAGTCATGTGGCCCAGAGTGAGGCTTCGATGACCAGTTGTCACCGGCGCGCGCGCAAGCGGAGGCGCCGGTGCCGCCGTCTCAAGGAGTGGGAAGGTTGCCCGGATCACTTCGGGGGCGCACGTGCCTCGGTTACGCTGGGGATCATCATGCGCAACGGGCTGCTTCTTCTTAGCTGCCGCGTCGAGGGCCTGTAGTCCACTGGGGCCGGCTCCCTCGCCGCGGGGATCGAGCTGTGCGCGTCATCCGGCGGTCCAACGGCGGATCGTGAGCGGCAGCAGGCCGGCCAGTCGGTGTTTTCCCCCCTTTCACAGGACCCGACCAGCCCCGCACCCACAGGAAGCCGAGAGCCGTTCCATGACCGAGCAGACCTCCGCCGCGCCCATCCCCGCCGGCCGGGCCTTCGTCGACCGTCCCACCCCGATCACCGCCGCGAGCGTGCGCCAGCAGCCGTCCGGCATGCGCCACGGGCGCTACCTGCCGTTCGGCACGGTCGACCTGCCCGACCGCACCTGGCCGGACAAGGTGATCACCAAGGCGCCGCGCTGGCTGTCCACCGACCTGCGGGACGGCAACCAGGCGCTGATCGACCCGATGTCGCCGGCCCGCAAGCGCAAGATGTTCGACCTGCTGGTCTCGATGGGCTACAAGGAGATCGAGGTCGGCTTCCCGTCCTCCGGGGCCACCGACCACGCCTTCGTACGGTCGCTGATCGAGGAGGGGGCGATCCCCGAGGACGTCACCATCTCGGTGCTGACGCAGGCCCGCGAGGAGCTGATCGAGAAGACCGTCGAGTCGCTGGTCGGCGCCCCGCGCGCGACCGTCCACCTGTACAACGCGACCGCGCCGCTGTTCCGCCGGGTGGTGTTCCGCAACGACATGGCGGCCACCAAGGCGATCGCCACCGACGGCACCCGGCTGGTGATGGAGTACGCGGAGAAGCTGCTGGGCGAGGACACCGTCTTCGGCTACCAGTACTCGCCGGAGATCTTCGTCGACACCGAGCTGGACTTCGCGCTGGAGGTCTGCGAGGCGGTCATGGACGTCTGGCAGCCGGGCGAGGGCCGCGAGATCATCCTGAACCTGCCGGCCACCATCGAGCGGGCCACCCCGAACGTCCAGGCCGACCAGTTCGAGTGGATGTCGCGCAACCTGTCGCGCCGCGAGTTCGTCTGTCTGTCGGTGCACCCGCACAACGACCGCGGCACCGCCGTCGCCTCCGCCGAGCTGGCCTACATGGCCGGTGCGGACCGCATCGAGGGCTGCCTGTTCGGCCAGGGCGAGCGGACCGGCAACGTCGACCTGGTGACCCTGGGCATGAACCTGTTCTCGCAGGGCGTCGACCCGCAGATCGACTTCTCCGACATCGACGAGGTGCGCCGCACCGCCGAGTACTGCAACCAGATGGAGGTGCACCCGCGCCACCCGTACGCCGGCGACCTGGTCTACACCTCCTTCTCGGGCTCGCACCAGGACGCCATCAAGAAGGGCTTCGACGCCCTGGAGGCGGACGCGAAGGCGGCGGGCGTGCCGGTGGCGGAGCACACCTGGGGCGTGCCGTACCTGCCGATCGACCCGAAGGACGTCGGTCGCACCTACGAGGCGGTCATCCGGGTCAACAGCCAGTCCGGCAAGGGCGGCGTCGCGTACGTCCTGAAGAACGACCACAAGCTGGACCTGCCGCGCCGCATGCAGATCGAGTTCTCCCGGATCATCCAGGCCAAGACCGACGCCGAGGGCGGCGAGGTCACCCCGGCCGAGATCTGGCGGGTCTTCGAGGACGAGTACCTGCCGACCACGGACAACCCGTGGGGCCGGATCACGCTGAGCGGTTCGCGCACCCTGACCACCGAGGACGGCCGGGACGCGCTGATCGCCGGCGCCGTGGTGGACGGCGTGCCGGTCACCCTGACCGGTGTCGGCAACGGCCCGGTCTCCGCGTTCGCCGACGCGCTGGGCCGGATCGACGTGGACGTGCGCGTTCTGGACTACTCCGAGCACGCGCTGAGCGAGGGCGGCGACGCCCAGGCCGCCGCGTACGTCGAGTGCGCGGTGGACGGCAAGGTGCTGTGGGGCGTGGGCATCGACGCCAACACCGTGCTGGCGTCCCTGAAGGCGATGATCAGCGCCGTCAACCGGGCGCAGCGCGGGTAGTTCGTACGAGTGGCACGCACGGAGGGCCGTCCTGCGGGGCGGCCCTCGGCGTTGCCCGCCCCGACTGTGTCCTGGGCCACATTTTTTCGCTCCGGAAGGCGTTCGGGGTACTGACACCCGCCTCCGGGCGTGGCAACATCGATCCACCGGAAAGCCGGGTCGGTGGGACGGCCTCGGTGTCCGGTCGCGTGACCTGCCCATAGTTGTGCAGGCCGCCTGCCATGTCTGGGGAGTGGCGCCGTGACCAGCTTGTGGGGTGTTCGCCCGAGGTGGCGGACCGACGTTCTCGGTGACTTCTTCTGCCCGGGCTGCGGCGGGGACCGCAACTACCGTCGGCAGCACGGCCGGCGGTGGCTGCGGCTGCTGGGCACCCCGGTGCTCCCGCTCGGACCGGTGATCGGCAGCGTGCAGTGCACCGGCTGCGACGGCCGGTACGGGGTCGAGAGCCTCGAACAGCCCACCTGCGTCCGGCTCGGCGGCATGCTGCGGGACGCCCAGTACACGATCGCGCTGGCCCTGCTCGCGGCCGGCGGCACCGCCCACCGCGCGGCCCGCGAGGCCGCCTGCGCGGCGGTGCGCGAGGCCGGGTTCGAGGACTGCGGCGAGGCCCAGGTGCTGGCCGCGCTCGCCGCCCTGTCCGGGCTCGGCGGCGAACTCTACGACGCCCAGGACCTGGGGGCACCTCCCGGCCGGAGGCTGGGGGAGGCCGGCGGCCTCGCCGTGGAACTGCACGCGGTGCTCGAACCGCTCGCCCCGCACCTGGCCCACCAGGGCCGCGAGCGGCTGCTGCTCCAGGGCGCGGCGATCGCGCTCGCCGACGGGCGCTACCTGCCGCAGGAGCGGGAGGCGCTGGCCGCGGTCGGGCGCTGCCTGGACCTGCCCCAGACCCGGGTCTCGGCGCTGCTGGAGGCGGCCACCCGGGCGCCGTACTAGACCTGCTCTCTCCACACACTGCCGCAGAGCCATCACCAACCCCCACAAACGGGCCCGTCTCCCCCCTCCGGGCCCGCCGTGACCCGCACCGCACAGGTCCTCCCCCACGGCCTGGGTGCGGGCACACGGCTGCGCCCGGGTGGGCGACAATGGTGGGCATGGCGGAGCGAGCGAGTCATTGAACAGGTGCGAGTGGGCGAATGCCCCTGCCGAGCGTAGCGAGGCGGGCGCATGAGCTTGTTCCGGGACGACGGCGTGGTGCTGCGGGCGCAGAAGCTCGGCGAGGCCGACCGGATCATCACCCTGCTGACCCGCCAGCACGGCAAGGTGCGCGCGGTGGCGCGCGGGGTGCGCAAGACCAAGTCCAAGTTCGGCGCCCGGCTGGAGCCGTTCTCGCACGTGGACGTGCAGTTCTTCAGCCGGGGGAGTGAGCTGATCGGCCGCGGGTTGCCGCTGTGCACCCAGGTCGAGACGATCGCGCCGTACGGCGGTTCGATCGTCACCGACTACGGCCGGTACACCGCCGGGACGGCGATGCTGGAGACGGCCGAGCGCTTCGCCGAGAACGAGGGCGAGCCGGCCGTCCAGCAGTACCTGCTGCTCGTGGGGGGTCTGCGCACGCTCGCGGCGGGGCTGCACGAGTCGCACCTGGTGCTGGACGCCTTCCTGCTGCGCTCGCTCGCGGTGAACGGGTACGGCGCGAGCTTCACCGACTGCGCCAAGTGCGGGCTGGACGGGCCGAACCGTTTCTTCTCGCTCCCGGCGGGCGGGGTCCTGTGCGCGGACTGCCGAGTGCCCGGATGTGCCGTACCCTCCCCTGAGACACTGGTACTGCTCGGGGCGCTGCTGTCGGGCGACTGGCAGACGGCGGATTCCTGCGAGCCGCGGTACTGGCGGGAGGGCAGCGGCCTCGTCGCGGCCTATCTGCAGTGGCACCTGGAGCGGGGAATCCGCTCGATGAGATACGTGGAGAAGTGAGCACATGGCAGCGCGACGGCTCTTCGGCGGCGGCAAGCAGCGGGAGTACCTCCCCCCGACCCCGCACCCCAGCGGCGCCCGGCCCCCGAAGATCCCCGGCGAGCTGGTGCCGAACCACGTCGCCATCGTGATGGACGGCAACGGCCGCTGGGCCAAGGAGCGCGGGCTGCCGCGCACCGAGGGCCACAAGGTCGGCGAGGCGGTCGTGCTGGACGTGCTCAAGGGCGCGATCGAGCTCGGCGTGAAGAACATCTCGCTGTACGCGTTCTCCACCGAGAACTGGAAGCGCTCGCCCGACGAGGTGAAGTTCCTGATGAACTTCAACCGGGACGTCATCCACCGCCGCCGCGACGAGATGGACGCGATGGGCGTGCGGGTGCGCTGGGCCGGCCGGATGCCCAAGCTGTGGAAGAGCGTCGTCCAGGAGCTCAAGGTCGCCGAGGAGCAGACCAAGGACAACGACGCCGTCACGCTCTACATGTGCGTCAACTACGGCGGCCGGGCCGAACTGGCGGACGCGGCGCAGGCCATCGCGGCCGACGTCGCGTCCGGCAAGCTCGACCCGAAGAAGGTCGGCGAGAAGACCATCGCCAAGTACCTGTACCACCCGGACATGCCGGACGTGGACCTGTTCCTGCGCCCCAGCGGCGAGCAGCGCACCTCCAACTTCCTGCTCTGGCAGTCCGCTTACGCCGAGTTCGTGTTCCAGGACGTGCTCTGGCCGGACTTCGACCGCCGCGACCTGTGGCGTGCCTGCGAGCAGTACGCGATGCGCGACCGGCGCTTCGGCGGGGCCATCCCGAACGAGGTGCCCGCGCAGGGAGTCCCCGCGCAGCGCTGAGGACACGACGAAGGGCCCGTGGGATCCGTTCCCACGGGCCTTTCCGTCGTTCCGTCAGGCGTGTGCGGCCCGTCAGGCCTTCTTGGCGCACTCCGCGCAGGTGCCGAAGATCTCCAGCGTGTGCGCGATGTCGCTGAACCCGTGCTCCGAGGCGACGGAGTTGGCCCACCGCTCCACCGCCGGGCCCTCGACCTCGACGGTCGCGCCGCAGTGCCGGCAGACCAGGTGGTGGTGGTGACCGCTGCTGCAGCGCCGGTACACCGCCTCGCCGTCGGCGGTGCGCAGCACGTCGACCTCGCCGGCGTCGGCGAGGGACTGGAGCGTGCGGTAGACCGTGGTCAGCCCGACGGAGTCTCCGCGGTGCTTGAGCATGTCGTGGAGCTCCTGCGCGCTGCGGAAGTCCTCGATCTCGTCCAGGGCCGCCGAGACGGCGGCACGCTGCCGGGTCGATCGGGCACGCGGCGACGGGCCGGCGGTGGTCACCGTGGGTCCTCCTGGGGTGGTGGGCGTCTCGCACCTCATTGTGCCAGCCCCGCCCGCCCCTCCGGCGTGCCCGCGTCAGAGGTGTTCGAAGAAGCCCGTCCGGGCAGTTGGACGTCGCACTCGCGCGGCCCCGGGTCGGCGCCCGCCCGGTGGCGGCGTCGGGCCAGCGGCGCGGCGATCGCGCTGAACACCGCGAAGACCGCGATGGCGAGCAGCACGATGGCCGGGCCGGAGGGCACGTCGAGCTGGTAGGAGCCGGTGACGCCGGCCAGCGAGACGACCACGCCGAGCGCGATCGAGGCCGCCTGGGTGGCGGCGAAGGAGCGGGTGAGCTGCTGGGCGGCCACCACCGGGACCACCATCAGGGCGCTGACCAGCAGCAGGCCGACGACCCGCATGGCGACGGTGACGGTGACCGCGGCCATGACCGCGAGCAGCAGGTTGAGCGTGCGCACCGGCAGGCCGGTGACCCGGGCGAAGTCCTCGTCCTGGCAGATCGCGAAGAGCTGGCGGCGCAGGCCGACGGTGACGGCGATGACCACCGCGCCGAGTGCGGCGATCGCGGCGAGGTCCGCGGGGGCGACGGTGAGGATGGAGCCCCACAGGTAGCTCTCCAGCGAGCCGGCCCCGGCCTGGGCGGAGAGCGAGACGAGGAGCTTGCCGCAGGCCATGCCGCCGTAGAAGAGCATCGCGAGGGCGATGTCGCCGCGCTGGTTGCCGCGCGAGCGGACGAGCTCCATGGTGACGGCGCCGAGCACGCAGACCAGGACGGCCATCCAGACCGGGCTGGTCTGGAAGATGAAGCCGAGTCCGACGCCGGTCATCGCGACGTGGCCCATGCCGTCGCCCATCAGGGCCTGGCGGCGCTGCACCAGGTAGATGCCGACGGCGGGGGCGGTGATCCCGACCAGTACGGCGGCGAGCAGGGCGCGTTGCATGAAGTCGTAGGAGAGCATCTCGGTCATGCGAGCAGCCTCGGCGGGGTGTGGTCGGCGTGCGGGTGGACGTGGTCGTGGCCGGGCAGGGCGTGCAGGCCGGTGTTTGGGACCGGCGGGCCGTCGTGCGCGACGCAGCCGTCCCGGAGCACCACGGCGCGGTCGATCAGCGGCTCCAGCGGCCCGAGTTCGTGCAGGACGAGGAGCACGGAGGCGCCTCGGGCGACCTCGGCGCGCAGGGTGTCGGCGAGCACCTGCTGGCTGGCGGCGTCGACGCCGGCCATCGGCTCGTCCATGATCAGCAGGTCGGGGGAGCCGACCAGGGCGCGGGCGATGAGCACGCGCTGCTGCTGGCCGCCGGAGAGGTCGCCGACGCCGTCCCCGGCCCGGTCGAGCATGCCGACGGCGGCGAGCGCGCGGTCCACGGCGTCCCGGTCCCTGCGGCGGAACGGCAGCAGGCGGTGCTGCGGGAGCCGTCCGGTGGAGACGACCTCGCGCACCGTCGCCGGGACGCCGGAGGCGGCGGTGGTGCGCTGCGGGACGTACCCGATCCGGTGCCAGGCGCGGAACTTGGCGAAGGGGATGCCGAACAGCTCCAGCGCGCCCTGCTCCAGCGGGACGGAGCCGATCACGGTCTTGACGGTGGTCGACTTGCCGGAGCCGTTCGCGCCGAGCAGGGCGACGACCTCGCCGGGCTCGACCGTGAGGTCGATCCCGCGCAGCACCGGCCGGCCGCCGCGCGAGGCGACGGCGCTGTGGAGGCGGACGGCCGGGGGTATCGGGTGGTTCATCGGGGGTCCCGTCAGCTGGCGGTGGGCGCGGGGGTCGGGGCGGGGCTGGTCGGGGCGTCCGTCGTCGGGGCAGTGCCGGTCGGGGCGGCGGCAGGAGCTGCGCCCAGGGCGGCCTGGAGGTTGGCCAGGTTCTGCCGCATCACGCTCAGGTAGTCGTCCTTGGCCACGCCGTTGGATGCATCGGTCTTGACGCCCTCCAGCGGGTCCAGGACCGCGGTCTTGAGGCCGAGGTCCTTGGCGACGGTGTTGGCGAGCTTGGGGTCGACGAGGGCCTCGAAGAAGATCGTGGTGACGCCGTTGTCCTTGGCGGCCTTCTGCACCGCGGCGAGGCGGGCCGGGGTGGGCTCGGACTCCGGGTCGACGCCGTTGATGGCGACCTGGGTGAGGCCGTAGTGGTCGGCGAGGTAGCCGAAGGCGGCGTGGCTGGTGACGAAGGTCCTGGTCCTGGCGTCCTTCAGCCCGGTCTGGAACTCCTTGTCCAGGGCGCCGAGCCGGTTGACGAGGTCGTCGGTGTTCTTCCGGTAGTCGTCCGCGTGGGCCGGGTCGGCCTTGGCGAAGGAGTCGCCGACGCTCTTGGCGATCGCCGCGTAGCGGGCCGGGTCGAGCCAGATGTGCGGGTCGCCGGCCGGGCCGTCGTGCTTGTGGCCGTCGCCCGCGGCGGTGTCCTCGTCGAGGTGGTGGTCGACCAGCGGGCTGGCGGCGGTGGCGTCGATCTTCGCCTTCGCGGAGGACTGGCCGACGGCCTGGTCGACGGTCGGCTGCAGGCCCTTGAGGTAGAGGATCGCGTCGGCCTTCTGGACGCTCGCGACCTGCTTGGCGGTGAGCTCCAGGTCGTGCGGCTCGACGCCAGGGGCGGTGAGGTCGGTGACCGCGACGTGGTCCTTGCCGATCTGCTGGGCGAGGAACTCCATCGGGTAGAAGGAGGCGACGACGTTCAGCTTGCCGTCCGCGTCCTTGGCGCTGCTGCTGCCGCCGCACGCGGTGAGCGTGAGCGCGGCGGCGATCGTGGTGGCGGCCAAGGCTATGGAGGTGCGAGCGTGTCGTCGGATCATCATGACAATCATTCTCATCTTGATTGGAAACGATTGTCAAATCACTCGGGTGGGTGAACGGCGGGTGACCGGCTCGGGTGGTGCGATGGGAATCAGTGGGGCCGGTCCGACGATACCGATTTGAACCCCGTACCCATGGGGCCGGTAATCTGAGGTATTCGGGTACGAGCAACCAGCCGTGCCCTGACCGTGCCTTACGTACTGAAGAGAGCACTGTGGCCGCCGACAAGATCGACACGATCGTCAGCCTGAGCAAGCGCCGTGGCTTCGTCTACCCCTGCAGCGAGATCTACGGCGGTACGCGTGCCGCCTGGGACTACGGGCCGCTGGGCGTCGAGCTCAAGGAGAACATCAAGCGCCAGTGGTGGCGCACGATGGTGCAGGCCCGTGAGGACGTCGTCGGACTGGACTCGTCGGTGATCCTCGCCCGCGAGGTGTGGGAGGCCTCCGGCCACGTCGCCACCTTCAACGACCCGCTGACCGAGTGCCTCTCCTGCCACAAGCGCCACCGCGCCGACCACCTTGAGGAGAAGTACGAGGCCAAGCACGGCTTCCCGCCGCCGAACGGCCTCAAGGACGTCAACTGCCCCGACTGCGGCACCAAGGGCCAGTTCACCGAGCCCAAGGACTTCTCGGGCATGCTGAAGACCCACCTCGGCGTCACCGAGGAGGCCAGCGGCCTGGCCTTCCTGCGCCCCGAGACCGCCCAGGGCATCTTCACCAACTTCAAGGCCGTCCAGACCACTTCGCGCAAGAAGCCGCCGTTCGGCATCGCCCAGACCGGCAAGAGCTTCCGTAACGAGATCACCCCCGGCAACTTCATCTTCCGCACCCGCGAGTTCGAGCAGATGGAGATGGAGTTCTTCGTCAAGCCGGGCGAGGACGAGCAGTGGCACGAGTACTGGCTCCAGCAGCGCTGGGACTGGTACGTCGGCCTCGGCCTGCGCACCGAGAACATGCGCTTCTTCGAGCACCCGAAGGAGAAGCTCTCCCACTACGCCAAGCGCACGGTGGACATCGAGTACCGCTTCAACTTCGGCGGCAGCGAGTTCTCCGAGCTTGAGGGCGTCGCCAACCGCACCGACTACGACCTGCGGGTGCACAGCGAGGCCTCCGGCCAGGACCTCAAGTACTTCGACCAGGAGAGCGGCGAGCGGTACTTCCCGTACGTCATCGAGCCGGCGGCCGGCCTCAACCGCGCCATGCTGGCCTTCCTGATCGACGCCTACTTCGAGGACGAGGCGCCCAACGCCAAGGGCGTCCTGGAGAAGCGCGTCGGCATGCGGCTCGACCCGCGCCTGGCCCCGGTCAAGGTCGCCGTCCTGCCGCTGTCGCGCAACGCCGAGCTGTCCCCGAAGGCCCGCGGCCTCGCGGCCGACCTGCGCACCGCGTGGAACGTCGAGTTCGACGACGCCGGCGCCATCGGCAAGCGCTACCGCCGCCAGGACGAGATCGGCACGCCGTTCTGCGTCACCGTCGACTTCGACACCCTTGAGGACAACGCGGTGACCGTGCGCGAGCGCGACACCATGGCGCAGGAGCGCGTCTCGCTCGACCAGGTCAAGTCGTACCTGGCCGCGCGCCTGATCGGCTGCTGAGGCCGCTCGCTCTCCGGGGAGCCCCCGTTCGTCCTGCGGGACGGGCGGGGGCTCCCTCGCGTTCGGGCTCGGCGCCCTACCGCCGGCCCCAGCGGGAGCGGGCGGGCACGGCGGGTTCGGTCGGCAGGCCGGCCGCGCGGAGGGCGGCCAGGGTCGCGCGGTGCCTGGCCGGGTCGGCGTGCAGGGCGGACAGGAGCAGGTCGTAGAGGCCGCGGTGGTGGTCCAGCGAGGCCGCCAGCCGGACGAGTTCGACGGGCGGGCGGAGCGCGGCGAGCTCGTGCAGCAGCACGGCGGGCAGGGGCGCCGGGAGGTCCGTCGCGAGGGCCGCGAGGTCGGCCGTCGGGCGGCCTGCGGCCTGGCGCAGCAGCGTCCGGACGTCGTTGTGGCGGCCCGCCTGCCGGAGGCCGGCGGCGAGGACGGTCAGCTCGGGCGTCGGGGCGGAGCCCCACTCCCACAGGAGCGTGGCCCCGTCGGCGAGTTGGCCGGCGTGCTCCAGGGCCGCGAGGAGGGCGGGCAGGGCGGTGGCCGGGTAGCCCCAGAAGGCGTGGAACAGTTCGGCCGCCTCGTCGGCGAGCCCCGCCTCGCGCAGTTCGGCGAGCACCGCGACGGCGTGCTCGGGGGCCGTGTGCGCGGCGCTGCGGGCGAGTTGCCGGGAGGCCTCGCCCGGGCCTCTTCGGGCCAGGAGGCCGGCGAGCTGGGCGGTCTCGTCCGGGGTGAGCCGGACGGCGGCCTGGGTCAGCAGGTCGGCCACCTCGGTGAGGGCACCGCTTCGGTGGAGCGTGGTCACCCGCCCCGCCAGCGCCCCGATGTCCGGGCGCAGCGGTGGCGGCTCCGGGGTGGCGAATTGCGGCGCCTGCGCCGGGTGCTGGCGCAGGTCGAACTCCAACTGCTGTAGCTGGTCGCTCAGTTGGATGCACCGGGCGCCCAGGCCCTCGCGCAGCGTGCGCGCCTGGGCGAGCTGCCGCATGAGCTCCCCGTCCGGCCACTGCCGGTCCGGGGAGGCCTGTATCGCCTCGGTGAGCCGTCGCTCGCGCTGCCCGGCGTACCGGCTGGCGCGGAGTAACTCGTCCAGCTCCGCGCGCAGTTCGTGAGCCTGCAGTTCGCTTTCTTGCGCGCTCGACCGCATGCGCATGATCGCCCCACCCTGTCCATCTGGTCCCTGACTGCGAGACATCCTGGTGTCGGAATGTGGCGGGGCGGTTACGGGGGCACGTCCGGCCGTCTCCGGCTGGTGTCAAGGAGCGCGCGGACGGCGGTCGTTGCGAGAAGTGCGCCGGTCGCGCTCCGGGGGAGGCGACCGGCCTCAGGCGGTGAGGGGGGCGACCGGCCTCAGGCGGTGAGGCGGGCGCGGGCCTCCATGAGGGCGAAGCCGAGGAGGTTCTCCCCGCGCCACTCGGCCGGGCGTTCCGCGCGTTCGTCGTCGGCGGCGAGGCCGATGCCCCAGACGCGGTCGACCGGGCTGGCCTCGACGAGGACGCGGTTCGCGGTGCCGAGCAGGTAGCTGCGCAGGGCCTCGTCCTGGCCGAACTTCGCGACGTTGCCCGCCACGACGAGCTCGAAGCGCCCGGCCGTCCAGGTGGCCTCGTCGAAGTCCGCGACCAGTCGGCCGAGCTTCTTGGCCTCGGCGGGCGTGCGGGCCGCCAGGACGCGCCGCTCGATCGCGGCGTCCCCGAACATGCGCGCCTTGCCGGCCATCATCCAGTGCTCGGCGCTCGCGTACTCCACGCCGTCCACGGTGAACCGGCACGGCCACCACTGGCTCAGCGCGCCCTGCCCGATCGCGCCGTCCTGCCGGGCCCGGTGCCCCCAGAACATCAGCCACTTCGGCCGGGCGCCGGCGTCCACGAGCGCCGCCAGCTCCGTCCGGTCGCGGGTGTCGACCGGGTCCCCCATGTGCTCGTTGCTCATATCGTCATTCTGACACGAAGTCCCGGAGGCGGCGCAACCGCATTTCGATCGGACCCGGAGCAGCCGGGCGGGACAAGGCTGACTGGACGTCACCAAGGGGGCGCCGCCCGGGGTGTTGAAAGCTCCCACTAGCATGCGCCGCATGGGACCACTGCAGCCAGATCCAGCTGAACTCGTCGTCGGCCTCGTCTGCTTCTTCCTGATATTCGGCGTTCTCGGTGCGGTGCTGCTGCCGCGCATCGAGAAGAACCTCGCCGCCCGTGCGGACGCCATCGAGGGCGGGGCCGAGCGGGCGGAGGCCGCGCAGGCGGAGGCGCGGGCCGTCCACGACCAGCTCCAGGCCGAGCTCAGCGCGGCCCGGCACGAGGCCGCGGAGATCCGCCAGAACGCCGCCGAGGAGGGCGCGGCCCTGATCGCGGCGGTGCGCGCCGAGGGCCAGGCGCAGCGCGACGGCATCGTCGCGGCGGCCAAGGTGCAGTTGGAGGCCGACCGCGTGCTCGCGGAGGCCGCGCTCAAGGAGGACGTCATCGCCGTCGCCGTCGACCTGGCGGGCCGTGTGGTGGGTGAGCCGCTGGGTGACCTGCCGCGCACGCGCGCGATCGCCGACGAGTTCTTCGCCGAACTGGACGCCGAGCCGGCCGCCACCGCCTGAGCCCGCACTCGACTCCCCGAGGGCCCGGATCCCCGCGATCCGGGCC
>NZ_JBHYWI010000064.1:0-52372 GCF_042751525.1 Kitasatospora sp. NPDC059408 | reverse complement strand
GGCCTACACCGGGCCCGGCCCCGAGCCGACGCTCACCAGCCCCGTCTCGTACGCGGCCACCACCACCTGGGCCCGGTCCCGCAGGCCCAGCTTGCCGAGGATCCGGGCCACGTGCGTCTTGACCGTCGCTTCGGACAGGCCGAACCGCGCGGCGAGTTCGGCGTTGCTGAGCCCGCGCGCGAGCAGGGTCATGACCTCCAGTTCGCGCGGGGTGAGCGCGGCCAGCTCGCGGTGCGGTGCGGCGGGGGCGTCCGGGCGGGCGAAGCGCTCGACGAGGCGGCGGGTGATCGCCGGGGCGAGCAGGGCGTCGCCGGAGCGCACCAGCCGGACGGCGGCGGCCAGGTGCTCGGGGGTGACGTCCTTGAGCAGGAAGCCGCTCGCGCCGGCGGCCATCGCGGCGTAGACGTACTGGTCGAGGTCGAAGGTGGTCAGCATGATCACCCGCGGCGGCTCCTGCGCCGTGTCGGCGACGATCCGCCGGGTGGCCTCCAGGCCGTCCAGGACGGGCATCCGGATGTCCATCAGCACGACGTCCGGTCTGGTCCGGCGCACGGCGGCCACCGCCTGCTCGCCGTCGTCCGCCTCGGCGACCACCTCGATCCCCTCGGACTCCAGGATCAGCCGGAAGCCGGTGCGCACCAGCGCCTGGTCGTCGGCGACCACCACGCGCAGCGGGTCGGTGCTCATGAACTCTCCAAGGGGATCAGGGCCTTGACGCGGTAGCCGCCGCGTGGCCGGGTGCCGGTGTGCAGGGTGCCGCCGTAGACGGCGAGGCGTTCGCGCAGGCCGATCAGGCCGCGGCCGTTGCCGGTGGCGGCGGCGCCGGTGGGACGGCCGCCGGTGTCGGTGACCTCGACGGCCAGGTGGCCGGGGGCGTACTCGACGGTGACCTCGGCGGCGGCGCCGCCCGCGTGCTTGACGGTGTTGGTGAGCGCCTCCTGGACGACCCGGTAGGCGGCGAGCTCGACCCCGGGCGGCACGGCGCGGCGCTCGCCGGAGACGGTCAGCCCGACCGTCAGCCCGGCCTGCCGGACGCCCTCGACCAGCGCGTCCAGCCGGCCGAGGCCGGGCTGCGGGCTGAGGTCGGCGGTGGCGGCCGGGTCGTCGCCGGTGCCCGCGTCGATCGTCAGCAGGCCCATGACGTGCCGCAGTTCGGTCATCGCCGCGCGTCCGCCGGTCTCGACGGCGGCCATCGCCTCGCGGGCCTTGTCCGGCGCGGTGTCGAGGATCTTGCGCGCGGCCCCGGCCTGGATCGTCATCATGCTCACGTTGTGCGTCACGACGTCGTGCAACTCCCGGGCGATGCGGGCCCGTTCGTGCTCGACCGCGCGCTGGAGCGCGGCCAGCTGCTCGCGTTCGAGGGCGGAGAGCCGCTCGTGGCCCTCGGCCGCCCGGCGGCGCCACATGCGCAGTTCGTAGGCGACCGCGAACACCGGCACGAGGAGCAGCACGGCGACCACGCCGTTGGGGAAGTGCGGCAGTTTGGCCTCGGCGAAGAGGACCACGAGCGTGGTGGCGGCGGCGGGCAGGCTCGCCAGGACGGCGGCCGGGCGGCGCCCGTACGCGGCGACGCTGTAGGCGGCGATGACGACGGCGACGCCCGCCGAGTAGGCGATGTCTTCGGACTGGTGACGCACCAGCAGCGCGAGCGGCAGGACGGCCCACAGCACCGCCAGCGGGTACCGGCGGCGAAGCGCGAGCGGCAGCGGCACGACCGGCACCATCAGGAGGAGCGCCGAGTGCGGCTCCTGGACGATGAGGACGTAGTGCGTGCCGAGGGAGGCCAGGAACAGGGCCAGCGCGACGTCGAACGCCCACCCGCGCCGGGTCGGCAGGGGCGGTGGCGGTCCGGCGCTCGGGCGGACGGCCGCGCGCAGCCGGTCCGGGGTCAGGGCTTCGATCACCGGCACATTGTGGCGGCCGGGCGCCCGGCTGGACAGCCCCGCGTCCGGCGGAGCCTCGTACCCCCGTCGACTACGTCGCAAGGATGACGCCGCGCGCCGTACCTCCCGCGCGGTACGTGACCGTCGTCGGAGAGGTCTTCGACCCGCACGTCCAGACGAACGAACTGCTCACCGACGCCCGGAGCTTCCCGTCCGGGACGGCCCCCCGACCGGACGCCTGGTTCGTCACGCCGACCAAGGGCACCGACCGGGCCGCCTACGCGGCCGCCCTCGGCACCGCGCTCGCCCCGGTGCACATGAGCGCCGAGGTCGGCGCGCCGCACGGCTCCAGCGGCTCGATCGCCGCACTGGACTCGCTGACCGCCACGCTGGCCCTGCTCCTGGTCGTCGTCGCCGGGCTCGGCGTGTTCAACACCGTCGTCCTGGAGATCCGGGAACGCACCCGGGACATGGGCGTCACCAAGGCGCTCGGCATGACCCCGGCGCAGACCGTGGGCGTGGTGCTCGCCTCGGTCGTCCTCGTCGGGGTGGTCGGCGCGGCGATCGGCCTGCCCGTCGGGCTGCTGCTGCACGGGCTCACCGTGCCCGCCATGGGACACAGCGCCGGGCTCGACTTCCCGGCCTCGGCGCTGGACGTCCTCGGCGCGCCGGCGCTGGTTCTGCTCGCCGTCGGCGGGGTGCTGATCGCCGTCCTCGGGGCCCTGCTGCCCGCCGTCCGGGCGGCGCGGACGCGGACGGTGGCCGCGCTGCGGGCGGAGTGAGTGCCAAGGGCGCGTGTCGCCGGTTCAGGCCGGGAGCCGCGACGGCGGGGCACGCGCCCGCGCCCCGCGGAGCCCGGTCAGTCCCGGCCGGGCTCCTCGGCCTTCCGCTCGGCCGCCTTGACCTGCTCCTCGAACGCGCGGGCGTCGATCCGCTCGACCGTGGCGCCGTGCTTCGCGGCCAGCTCGTCCGCCGGGCCGGGGGACGCCTCGCGCACGTCCACCACGAGCATCGCACCGCCGTCCGGTACCCGCGGCGACAGCACGATCAGTCCGGCGCCGCCCTCCGTCGCCTGGTGCTCCTCGGCCGCGTTGCCGAGCACCGCGCCCGCCGCGAAGCCCAGCAGCACCCCGATCGGCCCGCCGAGCAGGCCCACCAGCCCGCCCAGCACGCCGGAGCCCACGGTCGCCACGCCCGCACCGCGCACGAACCCGTCCCGCACCTCCAGCAGGCCGTCGGCGCTGCGCTCCAGCGCGGCCACCTGCCGCAGGCCGGGCAGGTGCTGCGCCTCGTCGTAGGCGGCCCGCCAGCCGGCGGCGTCCGGGAAGGTCAGCAGGACGACGTTGTGCTGCTCGCTCATGGTGCTCCGATCGGTCCACGGGTCCCGGGCTCCATCGTCACCCTGGGTGCCGGGCGCTGCCACAGCAGAGACCGGCCGCCGGGCTCCCCGGGGGCGGCGGCCCCGAAACGTGGGGTCCGGTTTGTGTGGCCCGCACCGCCCCGGTTTTGGCCAGGTGTGGGGCGGCCGTCGGGCCGGGCGGGGGAGCGGCGGGCGCGGCGGCCGGTGGCGGGACCGGGCATGGCCTGGGGGAACGGGGGCGGGGTGCCGGGCCGGACCTTATTTCGATCGTGGCCGGAATTGCGCCGGGTGGGGCGCACGCCCCTGGTGTGACGCGTGAGGCGCTGCCAGGATCCGGACCCGGCACGCCCGTGCCAGATCCCATCGCTTCGAGGAGGCAACATGCTGCCCACGGCTGAGCAGGTTCGCGCGCTCAAGGACGAGGACTTCCGGCTCACCCTCGGCCAGGGCCACCAGGTCCACCCGGCCGGCGAGCTCGCGGACGAGCTGTACGTGACCGCCTCGGTGCAGTCCGGCACCTGCGGCGGCTGGTCGAGCTGCGGCCGCGTCTGCAGCTTCTGAGTCCTCCGGGGGCCGTGAGGCCTCCGGAGCCGGCCGATCCCGGATCCCGCGGCTCTCCCGAGCCCACGGTCCGGGGTCGCGGCCGGCGCGGGTCCCGGCCGCACCGCCGGGATCCGCGCCGCGTCCGCGCCGCCGGCCGGCGGTTCGACCGTGGCCGGCCCACGGCACCGGGCACCCCACGGCCCTGGTGCTCTCCGGCCGCGAGGCGGACGGTGCGGCTGCACTGCAACTCAACACCCCTGAGAGCGCGTCGAGTTGCCCAAGCAGGCGCAGCAGGTGACCGGTCCGCGGGGTGGTGCCCCGACCCCACGCCGGGGCACCACCCACCCTGAGCGGTCGGTACGGCGCGACAGTGAGAGACACAGCGAGAGAGGCGACCCCGACCCGTGGTTGACGCGACCGAACTCCTGCGGGCCGCCGCCCGCGCCGTCCCGCTGAACGCCCGCGGTCCGGTGCCCGGCACCGAGACGGCGGGGCTCGCCGAACGCGCCGAACGGGTTGAACGGTCCGAACGGGTTGAACGCGCCGAGCGGTCCGAACGCGCCACGCGGAAGCTGGACCGCTGGCGCGCCCAGGCGCCGTTCGACCGGGACGGCTGGTTCGAGCGCCGCCTCGCCGCCGACGGCCTCGACCCGGACGCCCTGCACGCCCTGCTCGCCGAGCACCCGGACTCCCTCGCCGACCGCCTCGGGCGCCTCCCGTGGGCCGAGCGCCTCGCCGCCGCCTTCGCGACACCCGCCACCCTCGACGTCCCCGAGGACCACGCCTTCGCCCGGCTCGTCGCGCCCCTGCTGGCCGACGCCCGCGACCGCCTGCGCGCCGCGATCGCCGACCTGGACGTCCCCGCCCTCGGCACGCCCGAGGAGCTGACCGCCCTCGTCCTCCCGGCGCTCACCGCCGCCGTCCACGGCATGGCCGTCCGCACCGTCATCACCGAGCTCCACGTCGCCCGCCTCACCGGCGAGTTGACCGGTGACACCCCCGAGGAGCGCTACCGCGACTTCCTCGACCGGCTCACCTGGCCCGGGCGCGCCCTGCGCCTGCTCGCCGAACACCCCGTCCTGGCCCACCGGTTGACGGCGGCCGCCGAGCAGTGGACCGCCACCGGCCGCACGCTGTTCCGCCGCCTCGCCGCCGACCTGCCCGCGATCCGCGCCACCTTCGCCGACGGCTGCCCCCTCGGCCGCCTCACCGAACTCGCCACCGGCCTCGGCGATCCGCACCGCGGCGGCGCCACCGTGAGCTCCCTGCGCTTCGAACACGGCACCCGGATCGTCTACAAGCCCCGCCCGCTCGGCGCCGAGAGCCACTTCCAGCAGGTCCTGCGGTGGCTCAACCCCCGGCTCCGGCTGCCCCTGCACGACCTCGCCCACCTGGCCCGCGACGGCTACGGCTGGGTCGCCCACGTCACGGCCGAACCAGCCCGCGACGACGCCGAGTTGAGCGCCTTCTACCACCGCGCCGGCACGCTCGCCGCCCTCATGTACGTCCTCGACGCCGTCGACTGCCACGCGCAGAACCTGCTCGCCGTCCGCGACCAGCCCGTGCTCATCGACCTGGAGGCCCTGCTCCACCCCGACCTGCACGAGCCCGCCAAGGACCTCTCCGAGTCCGAGCGCCTCGCCCGCCACCACGCCCGCCACTCGGTGCTGCGCTCGGGCCTGCTGCCCGAACGCATGTGGGACGAGGGCAACGGCGGCACCGACCTGTCCGCCCTCGGCTGGGACCCTTCGACCCTCCCGCCCCGCGCGGCACCCGTCCTCGTCGGCGAAGGCACGGACGAACTTCGGCTCGAATACCGGCGGTTGCCGATCGAGGCCCCGGGCAGCCGGCCCGTCCCGGCCGACCGGCCGCTGCGACTCGCCGACCACCTCGACGAGTTGGAGGCCGGCTTCACCGAGGCCTACCGGATCCTCGCCGCGGAAAAGGACCAACTCGGCGATCTGATCCGCGCGTTCGCCGGCGACGAGACCCGCATGCTGCGCCGCGACACCTTCGAGTACCGCAGCCTCCTCAACACCGCCTGCCACCCCGACCTCCTGCGCGACGCCCTCGACCAGGACCGCCACCTCGACCGGCTCTGGGCCCTCGCCGCCTGGGAGGAGCACGCGCTCGCCTTCGTCGAGCACGAGCGCGCGGACCTGTGGCGCGGCGACGTGCCCGTGTTCACCATCCGCCCGGACGGCGTCGACGCCCGCTCCTCGACCGGCGCGGTGATCCCGGGCGTCGCGGACCGGCCCGCGCTCGACCTCGCCCTCGCGAAGGCGGACGGGCTGGGCGAGGAGGACCTGGAGTGCCAACTCCAACTCCTCCGGCTGTCCGTGACGACGGCCGACGGCGCCCGCGAGCCGCGCCGAACGGCGACGACCGCACCCCTCGCCGCACCGGCCGGGACGGAGGACGACCTCGCGGCCCGCGCCCTCGCCAAGGCCGTCGAAGCCGGCGAGCAGCTCCTCCGCGAGGCCCACCGGGGCAGCGCCGACCTCGCCTGGGCCGGCCCCAACTGGACCCCGCCCGGCCGCTGGGCGCCCGCCGAGCTCGGACCCGACCTCTACAGCGGCACGGCCGGCATCGTCCTCTTCCTGCACCAGCTCGCCACCGTCACCGGGGACCGCTCCCACCGCGAGGCGGCCCGGGCCGCCGAACGCACGCTCCGCCATCAGGTCCGCCGTCGCGCCGACCGCCTCGGCGGCGGCCTCGCCGGCACCGGCGGCGTGCTGTACGCCCTCGCGCACCTCGCCGCCGACCACCCGGACGACGAACTCGACGCCCTGGCGGGGCAGATGATCGGCCGGATCGCGGCCACCGCCGCCGAGGACGTCCAGCACGACCTCCTGGCGGGCAACGCCGGCACCATCGGCGGCCTCCTGGCCTGGGCCTCCGTCCGCCCCGGCCCGGCCGTGACCGCCGCCCTCGCGGCCTGTGCCGCACGCCTCACGGAAACCGCGGCCCCGCACTCGGAATTGGGGAGGGCCGACGGCGGCGTCGGCTGGCTCCCCGCCTCCCTCGCGGGCGCGGCCGCCCGTCCGCTCGCGGGGTTCGCCCACGGCGCGTCCGGCATCGCGTGGGCACTGGCGAAGGCGGGCCACCACCTGGGCGACTCCCGCCTTCCCCAACTCGCCCTCGCCGCACTGGACTACGAGCGCACCCTGTTCGACCCGGCCGCCGCCAACTGGCGCGACGTCCGCGAGGACGGCGGTCCCGACGGCCCGTCCTTCCCGGTCCTCTGGTGCCACGGCGCCTCCGGCATCGCCCTCGCCCGGGTGGAGCTCGCCGAACTCCTGCCGGAAGGCGGCGAGTTGCTCGCGAAGGAGCGTGACGCCGCCCTCGACACCGTGCTGCGCGAGGGCTTCGGCCTCAACGCGTCCCTGTGCCACGGCGACCTCGGCAACGTGGAACCCCTCCACCTCGCGGGACGCCCCTGGCACGGCGCGGCCCGCGCCGCCCTGGACGCCCTCGACACCCGGGGCTGGACCTGCGGCCTGCCGCACGGCGTCCACAGCCCGTCCCTCATGGTCGGCCTCGCCGGCATCGGCCACGGCCTCCTCCGCCTGGCCGCACCCACCCGAGTCCCGTCCCTCCTGGGCCTCCACCCGCCGACGGTGCGTTGACCCTACGGCCCCCGCAACCGCCCGCGCGTGGTGCCCGGCTCACGCGCCGGTGGCACTCGGGCAGAACTCCGCCTCCAGCTCGTCGGTGAACACGCCGATCGGCCAGGCGCCGCTCTTCCAGGTCCCGTTCGTCCAGTCGCCGTTGACGTTGGTGGAGAGCAGGTGGCGGCCGTCCCGGCTGCCGTAGGTGTAGGTCCACGAGCCGTTGATGGCGCCGCCCATGCCCCACACCGTGGTGCAGGACAGCGTGATCGAGCTCACGCCCAGGCCGTACGCCGTGTTCTCGATCCACGTCTTCGGCGGCGTCGGGATCATCGTGAACATCTCCCGCTGCTGGGCGGGCGGCAGCAGGCGGCCGCCCAGCAGCGCGGCGAAGAAGGTGTCGAGGTCGCCGACGGTGGAGATCATGTCGCCGGAGGCCCAGCCCCAGGACGGGCTCAGCTCGGTGACGTCGTAGACGGGGGCGTCCGGGTGGGGGTCGCCCAGGCGCGTGTACTCGCGCCCGTGCGGCCCGTGGACGGTGATGTCGGACGGGGCCGGCGTGGAGGTGCTCCCGAGGCCGAGCGGGGCGCTGATCCGCTGCTCGATCTGCTCGGCGAGCGTGGTGCCGGTGGCGCGTTCGACGATCAGCCCGGCGAGGACGTAGTTGGTGTCGGAGTACGTCCAGCCGGTGCCGGGGGCGAAGTCGGGCCGGTGGTGCATCGCGATCCCGACGAGCTGCGCGGGGGTGTAGTCGTCGAAGCGGTGCCGGAGGAAGGCGGGGCCGCCCGCCTTGCGCTGGACGTCCTCGTCCATCACGTAGTTGAAGACGCCGCTGGTGTGGTTGAGCAGCTGTCGCACGGTGATCCGGTCGGGCTGGTAGCCGGGCCCGTCGACGACGCCGGGGAGCCAGTGGTCGACGCTGTCGTCGAGGCTCAGCCGGCCCTCGGCGGCGAGCTGGAGGACGACGGTGGCGACGAAGGTCTTGGTGGTGCTGCCGATCCGGAACCGGTCCTGCGGGTGGCGCGCCCGCCCGGTGGCGGTGTCGGCGACGCCCGCGCCGCCGTACCAGCGGCGGTGGCCGTCCCTGACCTCGGCGACCGCGCCGGGCAGACCGCCCTCGGCCACGGCCCGGTCCAGCACCTTCTGCACGCCGTCGTGCCCGCTCTTCGCGGCCGACGCGGAGAGGACCGGCGCGGAGGGGAGCGGCGCGGAGGGGACCGGTGTGGCGAGGGCCGGCGTGGCGGCGGTGGCCGAGAGCACGGCTCCGGCGAGCACGGCGCCGACGGTGGTGCGGATCGTGGTCTTCATGGTGTGTTCCCCCTGGCGGTGGTTGTGGTTGCGAGGAAGAAACTACGGCGTGCTTTCCATATGAATCAACGTCAACTCCTATTGCCCGATGAATCCTTGCAGCTCACAGCGGCGATATCCTTGCAATGGCCCTGCCGGTGATTGCAAGGCCGTGCGGGTTCATTGCAACAAGCCCGGCGCCCCGCGCATACTGGTCGCGCCACGCGAGGAGACGAGGACGGATGCCCGGAGCCAGACTGACCCAGCAGGACCGCCGCCGGATCGCCACCGGCCTGGCCGAGGGGCTCGGCTACGGCGAGATCGCCCGCGACCTCGGCCGCCCGACGTCCACCGTGACCCGCGAGATCGCCCGCAACGGCGGCCCCTCCGGCTACCGCGCCGAGCGCGCCCACCGGGCCACCGTCCAGCGCTCCCGCCGCACCCGCCCGGCCCCGCCCTCGGGCGCCCGCTCGGCCGTCGTCGTCCGGCAGGCGGCCGGGCGCGACCCGGTCGCCGTGCGCGAGTTCGCCGAACGGATGGCCGAGTTGCTGGTCCACGTCGGCATGCCCCGGATGGTGGCCCGGGTACTCACGTGCCTCTACGTCACCGACGACGGCAGTCTCACCGCGGGCGACCTCGCCGACCGGCTCCGGGTCAGCCCGGCCTCCGTCTCCAAGGCGACCGCCTACCTGGAGGGCCAGGCGCTGGTCCGCCGGGAGCGCGACGAGCACCGGCGCTGCACGCGCTACGTCATCGACGGCGACATCTGGTACCGCGCCCTGCTGGCCAGCGCCGAACGCAACGCGATGCTCGCCGGGGTCGCCCGCGAGGGCGCCGAACTGCTCGGCCCCGCCACCCCGGCCGGCGCCCGGATGGACGGCGCCGCCGCACTCCTCGACCGGATCGGCCAGGACATCGTGCGTGCCGTCCTGCAGTGGCGGGAAGCGCCGTGAGGGAACACCGGGGGAGGATGGGCGCATGCAGCTGAGGATCGAGGCCACCGACCTGCCCGGCCGCGAGTGCGGCGCCGCCCCCGGCTTCCCGGGCTACCGCGACATCCACGTCGCCGTCCAGCGCCGCGCCAAGCCGGGCGAGTTGCTGGACCCGCAGCCCGGCGACGCGCCGCGCGCGGAGTGGACGCTGGAGTGCGTGGCGAAGCCGACGCCCGCCGGCACCGACATCACCGGCCGGTACGTCCAGGGCGGCCCGGGCGGGCGCTTCGTCTACCTCAACTGGCTGAGCGGCCCGGGGTCCACGATGTTCCGCCGCGCGAAGATCTTCCTGGACGCGATTCCCCCGGAGGTCGTCGAAGCCGCCGTCCGCTCCGGCCTGTTGGTGGCCCGCCTGGGCCTCACGGACGCCAAGGGCCACCCGCTGTGCGCCGCCGTCCGCCCGCCGCTGGTCACCTGGACGGCAGGGGGCTGAGCGCCGCGTACTCCAGGGGCGCCGAGGGGTCGATCGACACGTCGGCGGGAGCCGGCTCGGCGCCCGCGCGGACCAGCAGGTCGCCGATGGCGGCGACCATCGCGCCGTTGTCCGTGCAGAGCCGCAGCGGCGGTACGCGCAGGGTGATGCCCGCCGCTGCGCAGCGCTCCTCCGCCATCGCCCTGACGCGGGAGTTGGCGGCCACCCCGCCGACCACCACGAGCGTGCCGATGCCGTGGTCCGTGCAGGCCCGCACCGCCTTGCGGGTCAGCACGTCGGCGATCGCCTCCTGGAGCGCCGCCGCCGCGTCGGGGACGTGCGGCGCGCGCTGCGCCTCCACCCAGCGGGCGGCGGCGGTCTTGAGGCCGGAGAACGAGAACGCGTACGGGTGGTCCTGCGGCCCGGTCAGCGGGCGGGGCAGCCGGACGGCGGTCGGGTCGCCGCCGCGCGCCGCGCGGTCGATCGCGGGACCGCCCGGGTAGGGGAGTCCGAGGATCCTCGCGACCTTGTCGAAGTACTCCCCGGCCGCGTCGTCGAGGGTGTCGCCGAGGTGGACGATCGGGTCGCGGGCGAGGTCGCGCACGAGCAGGAGCGAGGTGTGCCCGCCGGAGACGATGAGCACGACGGACGGGTCCGGCAGCGGCCCGCCGTCGAGCGTCGCGGCGGCGACGTGCCCGGCGAGGTGGTGCACCCCGTGGAGCGGGACGCCGAGCGAGAACGCGTACGCCTTAGCGGCGGCCACGCCCACGTGGAGGGCGCCGGAGAGGCCGGGGCCGGTGGTGACCGCGACGGCGCCGACGTCCCGGAGCGTCAGCCCGGACCGGTGCAGGGCCTCCTGGACCACGGGGGCCATCGCGTGGACGTGGGCGCGGGCGGCGATCTCCGGCACGACGCCGCCGTAGCGGGCGTGCTCGTCCATCGACGACGCCACCGCCTGCCCGAGCAACACGCCGTCGCGGACCAGCCCGGCGCCCGTCTCGTCGCACGAGGACTCGATCCCGAGTACGACCGTCACAGTCTCTCACCCGCCTCACCCATTACACCTGGCGCTCCCATTGTGCCCGACGTTCCATCGGGAATAAGCAGGAGCCCATTGATCGCTCCTGCAACTCATACGCAATAGTGTTGTCCCGGCACGATCGCCAACTTCGTGAAAGAAGGACCCGTTGGGCACCTACTCGCTTCCCGACCTGCCGTACGACTACTCCGCGCTGGAGCGGGCGATGTCGGCCGAGATCCTGGAGCTGCACCACTCCAAGCACCACGCCGCGTACGTGAAGGGCGCGAACGACACCCTGGAGCAGCTGGCCGAGGCGCGCGACAAGGAGCAGTTCGGCGGCCTGGTCGGCCTGCAGAAGACGTTCGCCTTCCACCTGTCCGGCCACGTCCTGCACTCGCTGTTCTGGCAGAACCTGTCCCCGGAGGGTGGCGACCGCCCCGAGGGCGAGCTGGCCGACGCGATCACCGAGCACTTCGGCAGCTTCGAGGCCTTCAAGAAGCAGCTGACGAACGCCACCACGGGCGTGCAGGGCTCGGGCTGGGGCATCCTCTCGTGGGAGCCGCTGGGCAAGCGCCTGATCGTCGAGCAGGTCTACGACCACCACGGCAACGTGGGCCAGGGCACCACGCCGCTGCTGGCCTTCGACGCGTGGGAGCACGCCTACTACCTGCAGTACCGCAACGTGCGCCCCGACTACGTGACCCGCCTGTGGGACGTCGTCAACTGGCAGGACGTCTCGGCCCGCTTCGCCGCCGTCACGTCCGCCTGATCCGATTCAGGCATCGGGAATGCCCCGGCCCGCTCAGGCGGTCCGGGGCATTCCCCTCGCATCGCCGCCAACCCGCCGATGAGCACATTCAGGTCGGAAGCTCCCGAATGCGTCGTCTACGACAACCTGGGGGTAGGAGGCCGGTTGGCGGCTGGTCGGGCCAGCCCGCTCGGGTCCTCTGCTGCAAGAGCCGCTCCGAGCAGCTGTCGGACCTGCTCCTCCGCCTTGGCCGACAGCCCCCGGTGCCCTGTGGGTCCGATGCGCACTTCATCACCCCATTGCGTTCGCACGCTTGGCCAGCTTCGTCAGCTCCGTAGGAGCGCCTCGGCCGGCGATGAGGATGAGTTCACGGATCGTCGCCCGCGCCGCCACGTGACTCCGGACGCTCTCCGGCGCCGCTTCCTCGGCTCGAAGGAGGCAGTCGATCGCCTCACCCAGGTGACGTCGTTGCGCGTGAGCTCTCCCGAGGTCGATCAGTAGCCTTGACCTGCGCTCGGGCGAGAGCTGTCCGGCATCGATCCGGCAGCCGATTTCCAGAGCCTCGCCCGCATCACCGAGTTCGACTGCCGTCGAGACGGCCTGAATCTCGACGTTCGTAGGCCCGAACTCCAGGTTGAAGTCGTTGCGGTCCTCGCCGAGTCGTGCCGCGACCTCACGGGCGCGGGCGAGTTCTCTCAGCGCCTGCTCGCGTTGGCCGGCGCGAGCGGCGGCCAACGCGAGAACCAGGTGGAGCGCGCCGAGGACGGACAACGCTTCCGGTGGCGGATGTCCTGCCGACGTGTAGGTCCGGAGCGCCGCCACCGCAGTCCCGGCGGCGTGTTCTGCCTGGTCCAATCGCCGTAGCCGGACGAATGCGTGGGCCAGTCGGTAGATGCCGGCGAACACGTGCAGTGGCTGTCCGGCCTGCTCGGCGGCTTGGATGGCCCGGTCGGCGGCCACCCATGCGGCGTCGGCCTCGTCTTGGCGGACGAATGCCGCCGCGACCGCCTGATATGCCTGGCTGAGCAGTAGCAGGATCTTGGGGCGCTCCTCCGCCGTGGCGGTTCGCGACGCCCGCTCCAGACGTGGCAGGACGTCGGCGATGGCAGTGCTGAGCTCGGCAAAACGTGCGCCGTGCGTCAGGTGCCAGAACTCCTCGGTGGCGGTTGCCAGCTCGGGCAGGTCGACGGTTTCCGTCCGGGGGCGTTCGCCGAGCAGCGCATCAAGAGCGGGATGACCCGACAGCGACAGCCGCACAAGATCAAGGTCATTGGTCTGTTCGGTAGCCGAGGGTACGGGTGCGGCGGATGATGGCGCATCGGGCCTGAGCGTCTGAATGGAGACGCCAAGGCCGTTCGCCAGCAAGTGGAGGACGTCGAGACGGACCACCGGCTGGATGCCCCGCTCGACCTGGGACACCCAACTGGCGGTTCGGTTGACGGCGGCGGCGAGTTGGTCCTGCCGCATGCCACGCCCCTTGCGTAGTTGGGCGACCCGGGCGCCGAACGCCCGCTGTTCCTCAGGACTCACCGGGTGAGTTGGTCGGCGGACGCGCCCTTGCCGGAGATCTCGGCCAGGAACGTGACCTCGAACGACTCCAGATACTGGCCACGTTCGGCAAGGAATCGGCGGACGTGGGGCTGGCGCTCGTGCTCCTCGAACGCCTCACGGTCCGCATACAGCTCGTAGAAGACCCGGACGTGAGGCTCGTCCGGTACAGCGTGGTTGACGTAGACGAGAGTGCCGGGTTCCTTGGCGCGGATTCCTTCGAGCGCTTCCTCAGCCAGGGCGTCGAAGGCCTGAGCAGCTGTCACATCGCGGGCCACGAAACGCACAACGAGGCCGAATCCCATGGTTCTCCCCTTCCTGGATTGGTTGAGTCTCGCACGACTAGGTGAAGGTCTGCGAGTAGCAGATTCTCTTGACTCGCAGTTTTTCTGCGACTACGTTCAGTGCGTTCGCCGTGGCTGAGAGCTATGGCCGGCTTCCCTTTTCGCTGCCGTCTGGTGACGGCCACTGCCCATCTGCAGTGATGGAGGAGCAATGGGGTGGAACGTGATTGTCAGCCCGCTCAACACCGCCAGCTTTCCGGTGCCGCTGGAGTGGGGTGTACCGCCAGGGGTCGACTCCGTTCCGCCGGCCCGGCGGCTGGTGATGGCGATCGTGCGGGAGTGGGGAGTGCCGCTCTCGCCCGATGATCTCCAGGAGGTGGAGCTGTGCGCGAGCGAGCTGATCGCCAACGCCCTCCTGCACACGAGGTCGCGCTGTACCGTGGCCATCCGATGGCGCGCCGGCCGGTTGCGGGTCGAGGTCATCGACCGGCGCCCGGATCTCCCGCGGCCGGAGCGCTGCACCGAATCGACAAGTGGCCGTGGGCTGTTGTTGGTGGAGACGCTGGCCACCGCCTGGGGCTGGCACCCGGCGGGGACGGGCAAAGTGGTGTGGTTCGAATACCTGGAGACCTCCGAAGTGCCGTGCCCCACGCATGCGTGGGGCACGGGCCCCGGCCACAGGACCCAGCCCACCGGGGGGGGGTAAAACCACACACACAAACACCCCCGCCACCCCGGCGGGGGGCGCCCCCGGGCGGGGGCCGGCTCTGTTTTTCGGCTTCCCAACCGTGCCCCCCCCCCCCGGCCGCCCCCCCCCCCCCCCGCGCCCCACGGCCAGGGACCTCTGCTCCCTGCCCAGGGCGGCGTGATAACCGCAGACAGACGAAGCGCCCTGCCTCCGGTCCGGAGGGCAGGGCGCTCAACGAAGCTAGTTCCCGCCGAAGAAGGCTTCCAGGATCTGCTGGGCCGCCAGGCCCGCCGGCAGCGAGCCTGCGCGCACCTGGGACTCCAAGTCCCCTGCGACGCGCCGTACTTCGTCGTGCTCGTGGAGGCGGGCGTAGAGCTGGTCGTGGACCATCGTCCACGTCCACTCCACCTGCTGGTCGCGGCGCTTCGCGGCCAGGGCGCCCGTTGCGTCCAGGACCTTGCGGTGCTGTTGCAGGCGTTCCCACAGCACGTCGAGGCCGAGGCCCTCGCGGCCGCTGCAGGTCAGGACGGGGGGCGTCCAGGCTGCGTCGGGGGCCTGCAACAGCCTTAGGGCGCCCGCGAGTTCGCGGGCCGCGCCCTTGGCGTCCGTCTCGTGCGGGCCGTCCGCCTTGTTGACGGCGATGACGTCCGCCAGTTCCAGGACGCCCTTCTTGATGCCCTGGAGCTGGTCGCCGGTCCGGGCCAGGCTGAGCAGCAGGAAGGTGTCGACCATCCCGGCCACCGCCGTCTCGGACTGGCCGACGCCCACCGTCTCGACGAGCACGACGTCGTACCCGGCCGCCTCCATGACCACCATCGACTCCCGGGTGGCCTTGGCGACGCCGCCGAGCGTGCCCGAGGTGGGGGAGGGGCGGACGAAGGCGGCGGGATCCACCGCCAGGCGCTCCATCCTGGTCTTGTCGCCCAGGATGGAGCCGCCGGTCCGGCTGGAGGTCGGGTCGACGGCGAGCACCGCGACCCGGTGGCCCGCCGCCGTCAGCATCGTGCCGAACGAGTCGATGAAGGTCGACTTGCCGACACCGGGCACACCGGTGATGCCGACCCGGACCGCGCCGCCCGCGTGCGGGAGCAGCCGCTGGAGCAGCTGCTGGGCCAGCGCCCGGTGGTCGGGCCGGGTCGATTCGACGAGCGTGACGGCCCGCGCGATCCACGCGCGCGAGCCGTCGAGGACGCCCGTGACGTAGCTGTCGAGGTCGATCGTCCGCGGAGGCATGGAGGTTCAGCGGCTCACAGCTCGTGGCCGAGGTCGGCCGCCAGGGACTTCAGCAGGTCGTACGCCGCGTCCGGGATGACGGTGCCGGGCGGGAAGACCGCCGCCGCGCCGGCCTCGTACAGGGCGTCGAAGTCCTGCGGCGGGATGACGCCGCCGACGACGATGGTGATGTCCTCCCGCCCGGCCTCGGCGAGCGCGGTGCGCAGCGCGGGCACCAGGGTGAGGTGTCCGGCGGCGAGCGACGAGACGCCGACGATGTGGACGTCGGCCTCGACGGCCTGGCGGGCGACCTCGTCCGGGGTCTGGAACAGCGGGCCGACGTCGACGGTGAAGCCGAGGTCGGCGAAGGCGGTGGCGATGACCTTCTGGCCGCGGTCGTGGCCGTCCTGGCCCATCTTGGCGACGAGGATGCGCGGGCGGCGGCCCTCGGCCTCCTCGAAGCGCTCGACGAGGTCCCGGGTGCGCTGGAGGGGGGCCGACTGGCCCGCTTCGTCTCGGTACACACCGGAGATGGTACGGATCTGGCCGGAGTGGCGGCCGTACACCTTCTCCAGGGCGTCCGAGATCTCGCCGACGGTGGCCTTGGCGCGGGCCGCGTTGACGGCGAGGTGCAGCAGGTTGCCGTCGAGGGAGCCGCCGCGCTGGGGGCCGGCCTCGGCGGCGCGGGTCAGCGCGTGCAGCGCGTCCTGCGTCAGGGCCTCGTCGCGCTCCGCGCGCAGGCGGCGCAGCTTCTCGATCTGGCGGGCGCGGACCGAGGAGTTGTCGACCTTGAGCACGTCGATCTGCTCGTCGCTCTCCACCCGGTACTTGTTGACGCCGATGACCGGCTGGCGGCCGGAGTCGATGCGCGCCTGGGTGCGGGCGGCGGCCTCCTCGACGCGCAGCTTGGGGATGCCGGCGTCGATGGCCTTGGCCATGCCGCCGGCGGCCTCGACCTCCTGGATGTGCTGCCAGGCGCGGACGGCGAGGTCGTGGGTGAGCTTCTCGACGTAGGCGGAGCCGCCCCACGGGTCGATGACGCGGCAGGTGCCGGACTCCTGCTGGAGCAGCAGCTGGGTGTTGCGGGCGATGCGGGCCGAGAAGTCGGTGGGCAGCGCGAGCGCCTCGTCGAGGGCGTTGGTGTGCAGCGACTGGGTGTGGCCCTGGGTGGCGGCCATCGCCTCGACGCAGGTACGGGTGACGTTGTTGAACACGTCCTGCGCGGTGAGGGACCAGCCGGAGGTCTGCGAATGGGTGCGCAGCGACAGCGACTTGGCGTTCTTCGGGTCGAACTGCTTGACCAGCTTGGCCCACAGGAGGCGGGCCGCGCGCAGCTTGGCGACCTCCATGAAGAAGTTCATGCCGATCGCCCAGAAGAAGGACAGCCGCGGCGCGAAGGCGTCGACGTCCAGGCCCACGTCGAGGCCCGCGCGCAGGTACTCGACGCCGTCGGCGAGGGTGTAGGCGAGCTCCAGGTCGGCGGTGGCCCCGGCCTCCTGGATGTGGTAGCCGGAGATGGAGATCGAGTTGTACCGGGGCATCTTCTGCGAGGTGTACGCGAAGATGTCCGAGATGATCCGCATCGACGGCTGCGGCGGGTAGATGTAGGTGTTGCGGACCATGAACTCCTTGAGGATGTCGTTCTGGATGGTCCCCGCCAGCTTCTCGGGCGGCACCCCCTGCTCCTCGGCCGCGACGATGTAGAGCGCGAGCACCGGCAGCACGGCGCCGTTCATGGTCATCGACACGGACATCTTGTCCAGCGGGATGCCGTCGAAGAGCTGGCGCATGTCGTAGATGGAGTCGATGGCGACGCCCGCCATGCCGACGTCGCCGGTGACGCGCGGGTGGTCGCTGTCGTAGCCGCGGTGGGTCGGCAGGTCGAAGGCGACCGAGAGGCCCTTCTGGCCGGCCGCGAGGTTGCGGCGGTAGAAGGCGTTGGACTCCTCGGCGGTGGAGAAGCCCGCGTACTGGCGGACGGTCCACGGCTGGTTGACGTACATGGTCGGGTAGGGCCCGCGCAGGTACGGGGCGATGCCCGGGTAGGTGTCGAGGAAGTCCAGGCCGGCGAGGTCGTCGGCGGTGTACAGCGGCTTGACACCGATGCCCTCGGGGGTGTCCCAGACGAGCTCGTCGACGTCCTTGCCGGTGGTCCGCCGCCAGGCGGAGCGCCACTGCTCGGGGGTGACGTCGCGGGCGGCGCCGCCGTCCAGCCCGATTCCGGTGAAGTCGGGGATCATCGGGCCACTCCGATCAGGTCCAGCAGGGAGGTCAAGGCGGCGACCGCGTCCCCGCCCGCGTAGATGAACTCGTCCACTCCGGCGGGTACTTCGGCGAGCCGTCCGGCGAGCAGCACGCGCCGGGCGCCGGCCTCCTTGAGGGCGCCGGCGACGGCCGCGGCGTGCTCGCCGTACAGGGCGTCGCTGGAGCAGAGGCAGGCGACGGAGGCGCCGGAGGCCCGGAAGGCCTCGGCGAACGCGGCCGGGTCGGCGGACTCCAGGGAGACGGTCGCGATCCCGCCCGCCTGGAACAGGTTGGCCGCGAAGGTGGTGCGCGCGGTGTGCGCGGCGGCGGTGCCGATCGACGCCAGGAACAGCTTCGGCCGCTCGCCGTCGGCCGCGAGGAAGGCGTCCGAGCGGTCCCGCAGGGCCTCGTACGCCTCGGCGCGCCGCACCTGCGGCAGCCCGCCGCCGGGCGCGGCCGGGGCCGGCTCGCGGACCAGCGGCTGCTCGTCCAGGTGCGGGAACTCGCTGACACCGGTGACGGGTTCGCGCCGCTTGGCGAGCTTCGCGGAGCGCTCCGCCCAGGTCGCGGCGATCCGCTCGCCGACCAGGCCGGACTCCAGCGCGGCCCGCTGGCCGCCGGCCCGCTCGATCTCCTGGAACCAGGCCCACGCGGCGTGGGCGAGCTCCTCGCTCAGCTGCTCGACGTACCAGGAGCCGCCGGCCGGGTCGATCACCCGGGCCAGGTGGGACTCCTCCAGCAGGATCGACTGGGTGTTGCGGGCGATCCGGCGCGCGAAGGCGTCGGGCAGGCCGAGCGCGGTGTCGAAGGGCAGCACGGTGACGGCGTCGGCGCCGCCGACCCCGGCGGCGAGGCAGGCGACGGTGGTGCGCAGCATGTTCACCCACGGGTCGCGCGCGGTCATCATGACCCGGGACGTGACGGCGTGCTGGCGCTGCGCGGAGGCCTCGGCGGACGCGCCGGACACCTCGGCGACGCGGGCCCACAGGCGGCGCGCGGCACGGAACTTGGCGATCGTCAGGAACTGGTCGCCGTCGGCCGCGTAGCGGAACTCCAGCTGGCCGAGCGCGGCGTCCACCGGGAGCCCGGCGGCGGTCAGGGCACGCAGGTAGGCGACGCCGGTGGCGAGCGAGCAGCCCAGCTCCTGGGCGGGCGAGGCGCCGGCCTCGTGGTACGGCAGGGCGTCGACGGTGAGGGCGCGGACGCCGGGGTAGTCGGCGGCGCAGCGGGCGGCGAGCGCGGCGGCGTCGGCGAGCAGGGCGTCGGTGCGGGCGGTGTCGCCGGTTCTGGCCTGGAGGCCGAGCGGGTCGGCGCCGAGGTTGCCGGCGGCGGCGCCGGGGGAGACCTCGCGCTCCTCGTACAGCTTGAACAACTGCTCGGCGGCGTCGGCGAATTCGGCTCCGGCGTCGAGGGCGACGGCGGCCAGGTCCAGGTAGACGCCGGTCAGCGCCTCGGGCAGCGCGGTGATCGGCAGGCCGCCCCCGCCGAGCTCCAGCCAGAGCGAGCCGACGCCGTTCTCCAGGTCCGCGAGGACCGCCTCGTTGGTCCGGCGCCGGTCCGGGTCGGCGTGCCGCTGGCGGACGTCCCACCCGGCGACGGCCGAACCCTGCGGGCGACCGCCGCGCACGAACGGCGCGAAGCCGGGGTAGCCGGCCTCGGCGCCGGTGTCCTCGGCGGTGTACAGGGGGCGGGCGCTCAGGCCGTCCTGGAGACGGGTGGCGAGCGCCTGTTCGGCGGCGGGGGCGTCCTCGGGCTGCGCACCGGACTTGCGCAGCACGCCCTCGACGAGCCGCTGCCACTGCTCACGGTGCGCTGCCGGGAACTCGGCGGCGAGGGGGAGCCCTTCGGGCGGGACCTTCATGACCGCAGGTTAGCGCCCGTTCGCGCGGGCACAGGAGGGCCGGTGGATGTGACCTTTCCCTCGATTTAGCCACACTTCAGCACTGCGGGTGACGCCGAGTGCCAGCCGGGGCGGCGAGGGGGCCGGGCGGCCGGGCGGACGGTTGAACGAAAGCGGCGGCCGCGGTCGTTCCAAGAAGGAGAAGTGACAACGGGATTGTGGAACCCCGGCTCCCATCTATTAAGTTACTTCGAAGAAGGCGGGTGGGGCTGACATCCCCCGTGCGATCCCACCCGCCTTCGCTCCGCCGTGCCCTGTTCCGCCCCGCTCCGCCCTGCCTCCGTCCCCCGAAGGAGCCCACCGCCATGGGAAAGCGCCGCAAGCCCAGCCCCCCGAGCCGGGCGCGCCTCGCCGTCCTCACCACGGCCGTGGCCGGCGGCGCGGTACTCGCCGCCGGGACCGCCCACGCCGAGCCGACGCCCACGCTCGCCTCCGTCAAGGAACAGGTGGACAAGCTCAACGAGGAGGCCGAGCAGTCCATCGAGCGCTACAACGGCTTCCAGGCCAAGCAGCAGTCGCTCCAGGCGGACGCGAACCGGATCCAGGACAAGGTCGCCCGCGGCCAGGAGGCGATGAACGAGCTGCGCACCCGGCTCGGCGCGGTGGCGGGCGAGCAGTACCGCACCAACGGCATCGACCCGGGCATCCAGCTGATGCTCGACTCCGACCCGGCCGGCTACCTGGAGCGCGCCGCCGCGCAGAACCAGGTCGTCGAGGGCCAGACCGCACTGCTCAAGCAGGCCCGCGACGAGCAGCGCCGGCTCGACCAGGACCGCGCCGAGGCCGCCGCCATGCTCACCCAGCTCGACAGCGTGGGCGCGTCGCTGGGCGAGGAGAAGAAGCAGGTCCAGAGCCGGCTCGCGCAGGCCCAGGCGCTGCTCAACAAGCTGAGCGCCGCCGACCGGGCCAGGATCAACGCCCAGGAGTCCGCCGAGAAGGCGAAGGCCGCCGCCCAGCAGGCCGCCGCGGCGGACCGGGCCTCCCGCTCGGCCGGCCGGCCCGCCGCGGGGCCCGGCGCGGACGCCACCCTGCCGAGCCCGAGTGCGAGCGGCCGCGCCGCCGACATCATCAAGTTCGCCACCGCCCAGCTCGGCAAGCCCTACGAATGGGGCTCGACCGGGCCGAACACCTGGGACTGCTCCGGCCTGACCGGCGCCGCCTACCGCGCGGCCGGCGTCAAGCTCCCCCGGATGTCGCAGGACCAGTGGAACGCCGGCACGCGCATCGCCCGCGGTGACCTCCAGCCCGGCGACCTCGTCTTCTTCTACGAGGACATCCACCACGTCGGCATCTACATAGGCGACGGCAAGATGATCCACTCCCCGCGCACGGGCAAGAACGTGGAGGTCCTCCCGATCTCCGTCATGCCGTACATGGGCGCCGTCCGCCCCGCCTGACGGGCACCGCCCGCGGCACGGCGACGAAGCACGGCTCACGTCGACGAAGGAGGCGGGCCCGGTCGTTCCGCACGGAGCGACCGGGCCCGCTCCCGTGGGTCAGTTGGCGATGATCTGGAGCGTCCCGTTGCTCCCGATGCTGCCGGTCAGGTACAGGGTGTGGCCGTCGGGGCCGACGGCGAGGCCGTCGAGCTGGTCCTCGTCGGGGGAGACGGTCTCGGCCGCGACCAGGCTGCCGGAGGCGGTGTCGACGGAGAGCACCGACGGGCCGGCGCTGTAGTCGGCCTTCGTCAGGTAGAGGCGGGTGCCGTCCGGGCTGATCTGCGGGTCGCCCAGGTCGGCGAAGCCGTTGACCAGGGTGAGGTGGCGGGTGACGGTGTCGCCGGCCGGGTCGATCACGTCGGCCTGGCCGCCCTTGTAGCCGGAGGCCACCGCGAACAGGCGGGTGCCGTCCGGGGTGAAGACCGGGTGGTAGTCGAGCGCCCCGGCGGTGCCGCCGACGGTCCCGACCAGGGTGGGCGCGGTGCCCGCCGTGCCGACGTGGAAGACGCCGGCGTCGCCGCCGACGTACAGGTCGTGCCCGCCCGGCCGGAACGCGGCGGTGCCGGTGAAGCTGGTGGGCACCTGCACGGAGCCGGTGAAGGCGTGCTGGGCGGTGGAGAACGCGACCACCCGGCCCTGGCCGTACTGGCGGTAGGCGGTGGGCCCGTTCTGGACGACGTAGGCGGTGGCGCCGTCGGGGCTCACGGTGAGGCCGGTGAGCAGGCCCGGGTTCCAGCCGGCCTGGCGCGGCTGGTCGGGCAGCGCGGTGGTGGTGAGCACGGTCAGCGTGGCGGTGTCGAGCACCACGAGCTGCTGCCCGTTCGCGACGTACAGGCGGGTGCCGTCCGCGGACAGCGCGGCGACCAGGCCGAGCTGGGCGGTGTCGAGGGTGGCCTGCCGGGTGACGGCGTCGCTCTGGGTGTCGACCGCCTTGACCTGGACGGCGTTGCCCGTCCCGCTCACCACGACGTACGCCGTGGTGCCGTCGGGGCTGACGAGCGGCTGGGCCTGGTTGTGGCCGACGGTGATGATGCCCTCGGTGCCGGAGACCGGGGCGGCGGCGCTCTGGTCCGCGGCCCGGGCGGCGGTGCCGGTGAGCGCCAGGACGGCGGCGGCAGCGGCGGCCACGGCGGTCGCGCGGGTGTACGTGCTGATCGAACGCTTGGAAGTCTTCGCGGTCATCGCGGTTGTCGATCCCCCTTTGGCGCACCGCACGGTGCGGTGCCGGGGCAGGCTAACCGATCTTCCTGAGAGTCTGATGGACGGTCAATGACCGGAACGAGTCCGCCCCGCTCACGGATGTGGCGCGCAGGCCAACAGGTAGGGGAGCAGCGGGATCGCCACCACCCCGGCCCACCACGCCGCTCGGCGCCGGCGCCGGCCGCCCCCGGGGCGCGCCAGCCGCCGCACCCGGGTGAGCACCCCGGTGGCCGCGACCCCGAGGGAGCCGCCCGGGGGTGCCGGGGAGGTGGCCAGGGCGCAGAGCGCGGAGGCGAGTTCGCTGCGCGACACCCGGGCGAGCGCCGCGTCGTCGGCCGCCATCTCCAGCAGCAGCGCCACCTCCGCCCGTCCCAGGCGGGCCAGCGGCAGGCGGCCGAGGAGGAGCGCGAAGGCGTCGGCCGGCAGCCGGAGCAGGTGGTGCCGTCCGCGGATGTGCTCGCGCTCGTGCGCGACGGCGGCGGCGAGCTGGCGCTCGTCGAGGAGTTCCAGGGCGCCGCGCGAGACCACGACCCGGCTGCGGCGGCCGGGCAGGCAGTAGACGGTCGGGTGGGCGTGTTCCAGCACCAGGGCGTTCCAGTGCCGGTCGCGCACCGCGACGACGTCCAGCACCTTCCGGTGCCGCCGGCGCGCCCGCCCGGCCCGCGCGCCGACGGCGGCCACCACCGCGGCGACCCCGGCGGCCCCGGCGGCGAGCAGCCACCAGTCGTGGGTGTGCGGGGCCAGCGGCGGGGCCGGTTCGGCGTGCGGGATGAGCCCGAGCAGTCCGGCGGGCTCGTGGGCGAAGGGTTCGACGGCGTGGTGGGCGGCGAGCAGCAGCGCGACGGCGAAGGAGGCCATCAGTGCCAGCCACAGGGCCGTGCCCGCCACCGGGCGGGTCTGGAGCCGGGCGGAGCCGGCCAGCCGGCGCGGCAGCGCGAGACCGGTCGCGGCCAGGTAGAGGCAGAGCAGCGCGAGGGTCACCGCTCGTCGTCCCGGGCCTTCACCTGCTCCAGGGCGGCGAGCAGCGCGGAGGCCTCGTCGCCGCTCATGGCGTCGACGAAGTGCAGCAGCGCACCGGTGCGGTCCTGGGTGGTCTCCAGCGCCTGGTGCATGAGCCGGGCGGTGTACGCCTCGCGCGTGCAGGTCGGCTCGTACACCCAGGCGCGGCCGACCTTGTCCCGGCGCAGCCAGCCCTTGGTGTGGAGGATGTCGGCCACCGTGGTCACGGTGGTGTAGGCGACCGGCCGCTGCTGCTGGAGGTCGTCGACCACCTCGCGCACCGTGGCCGGCCGGCCCCAGGACCAGAGCCGGTCCATGATCTCGGCCTCAAGATCGCCGAACCCGCGCAGCACCGCCCCGTTTCCCTTCCTCGCCGCCGCCGTCTGGAACGGCGCCCATGGTACGGCGTTCGACGTCGCCGAAGTCGGGCGTCCTCCTGCGTCCTCTGGCGCCTCCTCTTGCTGCGTCTCCGGCGTCCTCCTGCGTCCTCTGGCGTCAAAGTTCTACAAAGGTGTCGAAGGACACCGGAAAAGTGGCCCACGGCGATCCTGACGGGGGTATGCTTTTCGAGGTTTGAAGAGGCACCTCGTTCGGTGAGGCGTCTTCACGGACACAGGCCACTGACCCGACGACGTCGAGAGACGCCCAGGTTCAGGACAGATCTTCCCGACCTAAGGGTTGATCCCAAGTGGCTTCCCCCGCAAGGGGGATCACGCCGTGAAGTGCCAAAGCTCTGACGAGTTGGGGTGTACCGGTAGCCTTCGTGCGCCGGGACGCTCCTTGCCGTGTCGCGATGCGGCGCACAGTCGGTGCGCCCCCCGGCCGGGAGGAGGCGAGAAACATGGACTGCAGTAGTCCGGGCCACAGTTGCCCCTACCCCCGCATGCTCTCGTACACCTCCGGCACGCGGTAACAACCTTTCCTGCGAACGCCCCATCAGACGCTGCGTCATGCGCTCGACCATGCCATGACCCAAGCGACCTGACGCACCGTCATGCCCGCACGACGCCCGAGCCCGGCCCTGTCCCGGCTCGCGCCGCCGTGCGGCCCGGTGCCGTGCGTCCGCAGGGAGGATTACTGCTGCGTGCCCCCTTATGGCCCCCTCAAGGCAGGGGGCGGGGAGGACCCACCATGGCAGACGTCATGCTCGACCCGAAGGTTCCCGCCGCTCGCAGCGCGGTGCTGGACGACGCGCACATCGGTGACATCAAGGGTGCCCTCGGCACCATCAGGCTGGACGACGACGCGCCCCGCCAGGGGCTCTCGGTGCGGCTGAAGACCCTGCTGGCGATCATCGGCCCGGGCCTGATCGTCATGGTCGGCGACAACGACGCCGGCGCCTTCTCCACCTACGGCCAGGCCGGCCAGAACTACGGCACCCAGCTGCTGTGGACCCTGCTGATGCTGGTCCCCGTGCTGTACGTGAACCAGGAGATGGTGCTGCGCCTGGGCGCCGTCACCGGTGTCGGCCACGCGCGGCTGATCCTGGAGCGCTTCGGCAAGTTCTGGGGCGCGTTCAGCGTCATCGACCTGTTCCTGCTCAACGCCCTGACCCTGGTGACCGAGTTCATCGGCGTCACCCTCGCGGCCGGCTACCTCGGCCTGCCGAAGGTCGCCTCGGTGGTCCTGGCCGCCGCGATCATCATCGCCTCGGCGTTCACCGGCTCCTTCCAGCGCTTCGAGCGGGTCGCCGTCACGCTGTGCGTCGGTTCGCTGCTGCTGGTGCCGATCTACTTCATGGTCCACCCGAAGACCTCGCAGATGGCCCACGACTTCGTGGTGCCGAGCATGCCGGGCGGCTCGGGCCAGCTCGCGGCCGTGATGCTGGTGATCGTCTCCATCGTGGGCACCACCGTCGCCCCCTGGCAGCTGTTCTTCCAGCAGTCGTACGTCATCGACAAGCGCATCACCCCGCGTTTCATGAAGTACGAGAAGATCGACCTGTGGATCGGCATCGCGGTGGTCATCATCGGCGCCGCCGCGATGATGGGCCTGACCGCCGCCGCGTTCGCGGGCACCGACGGCTTCGGCCAGTTCTCCGACGCGGCCGCCGTGGCCAGGGGCATCGAGGACAAGGCCGGCCGCCTGGCCGGTGTGCTGTTCGCCATCGCGCTGCTGGACGCCTCGATCATCGGTGCCTTCGCGGTCTCGCTGTCCACCGCCTACGCCATCGGCGACGTGTTCGGCATCAAGCACTCGCTGCACCGCGGCGTGAAGGGCGCCAAGGGCTTCTACGGGATCTACGCCGGCCTGGTCGTGGTCGCCGCGGCGATCACGCTGCTGTCCACCGAGTACACCCAGGGCCTGATGACGCAGTTCGTCCAGGTGCTCGCCGGCGTGCTGCTGCCCTCCGCGACGGTCTTCCTGCTGCTGCTCTGCAACGACAAGGCCGTCCTGGGCCCGTGGGTCAACGGCCCGAAGACCAACGCCTTCACCTCGGCCGTGGTCGGCGTGCTGGTCATGCTGTCGCTCATCCTGACCGCCGCCGTCGTCTGGCCGGACATCAGCTCGGAGGCGATCCTGTGGATCATGGCCGGCTGCGGCGTGGCGGGCGTGCTGGTCGCCGGGTACTTCTTCACCTTCGGCCGCAGCGGCACCAAGGAGGACCCGGTCGACCGCACCGGGCGCGAGAACTGGCGGATGCCCCCGCTGGAGACCCTGGAGAAGCCGGTCATGTCCACCGCCCGCAAGGTCGGCATGGGCGCCCTGCGCGCCTACCTGCTGATCGCGATGATCATGGTCATCATCAAGGTCGTCCAGACCGCCCTCGGGCACTGAGCCACCGTGAACCCACCGAACTGACGGGGGCGGGCCGAGGGGCCGCCGCCCGTCCGTTCCGCTTTCCCCTCCCGTCCGCCCGCCGTCTCCCCGTAGGAGGTGCCGCCGTGCACACCCTGACCACCGTCGAGTTCCTGGTCCGGCTGGCCACCGGCGTCGCCTGCGGCGCCCTGATCGGCGTCGAACGCCAGTGGCGCGCCCGGATGGCCGGCCTGCGCACCAATGCCCTGGTCGCCGCCGGCGCCACCCTGTTCGTCCTCTACAGCGAGGCCGTCGGCGACAGCGGCAGCCCCACCCGGGTCGCCTCGTACGTCGTCTCCGGCATCGGCTTCCTCGGCGGTGGCGTCATCCTGCGCGACGGCGCCGGCGTGCGCGGCCTCAACACCGCCGCCACACTGTGGTGTTCGGCCGCCGTCGGGGTGCTCGCCGCCTCCGGCAAGCTCGAACTCGCCGTCCTCGGCACCCTCGCCGTGCTCGCCGTCCACCTCGTGCTGCGCCCGGCCGGACGGCTGCTCGACCGCGCCCCGCAGTCCGGCAGCGACCCGGACTCCACCAACCGCGCGACCGTCCACGTGGAGTGCGACCGCAAGTCCGAGGCGCACATCCGGGCCCTGCTGCTCCAGTCCCTCTCTGCCTCCGGGCTCACCCCCACCGGCCTGCGCGCCCGCCGCGCCGACAACGGCGAGGCCACCAGCCTGCGCGCGACCGTCGCCATCACCGGCCAGGTCGCCCCCGCGCTGGAGCAGGTCGTCACCCGGCTCTCCCTCGAACCGGGCGTGCGCGACCTCCACTGGCACGTCGAGGACGAATCGGACGATCCCGGCGCCCCGGCGCTCGCGTGAGGGAGTAGAACGGAGGGACCGTCAGACCGTCCACCGCCAGGAGGCCCGATGCTCACTCCCGACCCCAGGCACGGGCCGCTCGTGCCGCTGCTCCTGGTGCTCACCGTCGTCACCGGCGTGGTCGACGCGGTCAGCTACCTCGCGCTCGGGCACGTCTTCGTCGCCAACATGACGGGCAACGTGGTGTTCCTCGGCTTCGCCCTGGCCGGCGCGGCCAACCTCTCCGCGACCGCGTCGCTCGCCGCCCTCGCCGCCTTCCTCGTCGGCGCCCTGGCCGGCGGGCGCCTCGCCGACCGCCTGCCCGAGCACCGGGGACGGCTGCTGCGGGCGGCGGTGGCGGCCCAGGCGGCGCTCGTCGTCGTGAGCACCGTCCTGGCGGCGGCGGCCGGGCACACCGCCGACCCGGTCCGCTACGCGCTGATCGGGCTGCTCGCCCTGGCGATGGGCGGCCAGAACGCGGTGGTGCGCTCGCTGAAGGTGCCCGACCTGACGACGACGGTGCTGACCATGACGATCACCGCCCTCGCCGCGGACCGCTCCGGCCCCCGCCGGCTGGCCTCCGCGGTCTGGATGCTCGCCGGGGCCCTGCTGGGCGCCCTGCTCGTCCTCCACGCGAACGTCCCGACGGCGCTGGCCCTGGCCTCGGCCCTGCTGGTCGCCGTCGCGGCCGTCCTCCACCGCGCCTCCCGCACCACCCCGCCCTGGGCGGCGCGGCCGTGACCAGGGCGTGTCTCAGGGGTGGTAGATCTCCTTCATCGCCGTGATCTTCCCCTGCTCGTTCCGGTGGACCGCGAAGTACGGCGTGCTGGCCAGCTTGTACGTGGCCAGCTCGGCCGGCGCGATCGTGCGCTCCTTGGTGCCCTTGCCGGTGAACTCGATCACCTGCACCACCGCGTTCTTCGTCAGCTGGTAGCCCGTGGCGTCGCCGGCGGGGGTGTACTCGACGAGCTCCTCGTTCTCCGCCTTGTAGCCGCAGCTCACCGGCGTCAGGGTCACTTTGGTCACGCCGCCCGCGGTGGTCGCGGAGTCGAACTTGACGAAGTCCGGCCGGGCCGGGTCCGGGTGGCAGGGCTTGAGCGCCGCCGAGGCGGTCGGCGCGGGCGTGGTGGGTGCCGCGCTCGCCGTGGGGGCGGGCGCGGGCGCGCCGGAGGCGGCCGTGGTGGGCGCCGGCGAGGCGGCCGCGGGCGCGGGGTCCGGGTCGTCCGGCCCGCAGCCGGTGACGAGTGCGGCCAGGCCCAGCGCGAGCGCGGCGGCCAGGGCGGTGCGGCGGTGCTTCATGTCTGTGGTCCCCCGGGTGCGGTTGGCTGCTCGGGCCTGTCTTCGAACCCCCGCCTGCCGTGCGGCGCGAGACAGGCCTTACGGGAGACGCGGATCGGCCCCGGTCGGTTTCAGTCGTCCTGCCGGTGGCCCGCACGGCCGCTCCAGAGGGGTTCGAGCCGGGCCCAGGAGCGCGTCCAGGACTCGTCGGACCGCCGTTCGAGGGCCCGGAGCCGCAGGCGGAGCCCGACGACGACGAGCGCGACGAGGGCGAGCAGCGTGCCGGCGCCGATGCAGGCGGCGGAGACGACGACGGCGCCGCGGTCGAGCGGGGGAGCGGTGACGGTGCCGTCGGGGTCGACCCAGATGCGGACGGTGCTGCCGACGGCGGCCGTCCGGGGCGCCTGGACGGTGCCGGTGTGCGGCTGCCCGTCGGGGTACGTCCAGCTCGCCTCCGCCTCGACCCGGCTCTCGTACCCGCCGGCGAACCGTCCGGCGGAGGTGCCGTGTTGGGGCGGGCCGAGCACGACGGCGTCGACCTGGTGGAGCCGGCCGTGGTCGGCGGCGGCCCGGGGCGCGGCGGAGCGGTAGCTGACGAGGGCGCCGGCGGTGGCGAGGGCGAGGGCGAGCAGCAGTCCCAGCGTGGCGACGGCCCAGGCGCGGGCGCGGGAGCGGTCCACGGACCGGGCGAGCGGTTCGTGCCGTCCGCCGAGGGCCCGTCGCAGCTGGCGGCCGGTCCGCCGCGGGAGCGACGCCGGCCGGGCCGGCCGGGGGCTGCTGGACACGATGACGGCTCCTCAGGTGTGTTGGGACTGTGCAGTGGTGAACGGTGTTCCGTTACCCAATGTCCACCCCGTGCGAACCCGCGCACAAGAGCCGTGCGGGTTCGCACGAACGCGGCGTGTGACGGTCGGGCGCCGGTGGTGGCGGCCGCGGCGGCCGGAACGGGGTGGCTGGAACGGGGTGCCCGGAACGGGACGTTCGGCCCTCGGCAGGGCGGCGCCGGCGGGGCAGGCTTGGAACCGGGCCGCGCCTTCCGTGCCCGGGTGCGGCCCGGCCCGGTTCGCCGTGGGGGCGTCGGGCCGCGGTGTGCGGCAGGGGGCGGGTGTGGGGCCCGCCTCCTGCCCGCCGTACCCGGGGTTCTGACGTCGTGCCAGGTCGGCGGCTTGTTCTCGCCGGATATACACTCGGAGTATACGCGTGGGGTATGGTCCTCCCCATGAGTGTTCCCTTGACCCTGCTCGGGCTCCTGGAACGGGAGCCGAGCCACGGCTACGACCTCAAGCGCGACTACGACGCCCTGTTCGGCCGCGGCAAACCCCTCCCGTACGGCCAGGTCTACGCGACGCTCGGCCGCCTCGCCCGCGACGGCAAGGTGGTCGCCGGCGAGGCGGAGCCCGGCGACGGTCCCGAGCGCAAGCGCTACGTGATCACCGAGACCGGCGCGACGGAGTTCGAGACCTGGCTGACCGAGCCCGTCGCGCCCGAACCCAACCTGCAGAGCACGCTGTTCACCAAGGTCGTGCTCGCCCTGATGCTCGGCCGTGACGCCCAGGACTACCTGGACACCCAGCGCGCCGCCCACCTGCGCCGGATGCGCGAGCTCACCGACCTGCGCCGCACCGGCCCCCTGGTGGACGCCCTGCTGGCCGACCACGGCCTGTTCCACCTGGAGGCGGACCTGCGCTGGATCGACCTCACCGCCGCCCGCCTGGGCGCCCTCGCCGCGGAGGTGCGGCGATGACCGCCGTGATCGAGGCCCGCGACATAGCCCTGTCCTTCGGGGAGACGCCCGCGCTGCGCGGGGCCAGTCTCTCGGTCGAGGCCGGCGAGGTGCTGGCCGTCATGGGCCCGAGCGGGTCGGGCAAGTCGACGTTATTGCACTGCCTGGCCGGCATCCTGGTGCCCGACGCCGGCGAGGTGCACTTCGACGGACAGCGGATCGACACCATGGCCGAGGCCCGGCGCAGCGCCCTGCGCCGGGACCGCTTCGGCTTCGTGTTCCAGTTCGGCCAGCTGGTGCCGGAGTTGACGGCCGAGGAGAACATCGCCCTGCCGCTGCTGCTGAACGGCGTGCGCCGCGCCGCCGCGCTGGCCGACGCCCGGCCGTGGTTCGCCAGGCTCGGCCTGGACGGCATGGAGAAGCGCCGCTCCGGCGAGCTGTCGGGCGGTCAGGCGCAGCGCGTCGCCCTGGCCCGCGGCCTGGTGGCCCGCCCACAGGTGCTCTTCGCCGACGAGCCGACCGGCGCCCTGGACTCGCTGACCGGCGAGCAGGTGATGGACCTGATGGTCGCCTCGGCCCGCGAACAGGGCACGACCGTCGTCCTGGTGACCCACGAGCCCCGCGTCGCCGCCTACGCCGACCGCGAGGCGATCGTGCGCGACGGCTCGGCCCGGGTGCTCTCGGCGGGACCGGTGGCGGGGTCGGTGGCGGGGCAGGCGGCCGGACCGGTGGCGGGACCGGTGGCGCCGTGATCGCCTTCTCGCTCCGCCTGGCCGTCAGCGGCGGCCGGGAGGCGCTGGCCCGGCTGGCGATGATCGCGGCGGCCGTCGCGATCGGCGTCGGCCTGCTGCTCTCCACGTTCGCGAGCGTCAACGCGATCGGCCGGGCCAACGAGCGCCAGCTGTGGATGAATTCGGGTACCAAGAGCCGGGCCGAGGCACCGGCCGCCGTCGACCCGCTCTGGTGGTACGCGCACGGCGACTTCTACGACGGCAAGGAGGTCTTCGAGGTCGAGGTCGCCCCGACCGGGCCCACGTCGCCCGTCCCGCCGGGCCTGACCGGGCTGCCGGCCCCCGGCGAGTACTACGCCTCGCCCGCGCTGGAGAAGCTGCTGCGCGATGTCCCGGCCGTCCAACTGGGCGACCGCTTCCCCGGCCGGCTCGCCGGCACCCTGGGCGACGCCGCGCTGCCCTCCCCGGACAGCCTGGCGGTCGTCATCGGCCGCACGGCGGACGAGGTCAGGGCGGGGCCGCGCGCCCGGCAGATCACGACGATCGCCACCACCCTGCCCGCCGACTGCGACAACGACTGCTTCGGCCACGGCGTGCGCGGCGACGCGATGACGCTCATCCTCACCGTGGTGGCCGGCGCGCTGATCTTCCCGGTGCTGATCTTCATCGGCACCGCGACCCGGTTGTCCGCCGCCACCCGCGAACAGCGCTTCGCCGCGATGCGGCTGGTGGGCGCGACACCCCGGCAGGTCTCGGTGATCTCGGCGGTCGAGTCCACGGTGGCGTCGGTGGCCGGGACGGTGCTCGGCTTCGCGCTCCATGCGGCGCTGCGCCCGCTGGTGGCCGAGGTCCCGTTCACCGGGAGCCGGTTCTTCACCTCCGACCTGACCCTGACCGTCCCGCAGGTGCTCGGCGCCGTGGTGGGCGTGCCGGTGGCGGCGGCGCTCGCCGCCCGGTTCGCGCTGCGGCGGGTCACGATCTCGCCGCTGGGCGTCTCCCGCCGGGTGACGCCGAAGCCGCCGAGCGCCTGGCGGGTGGTCCCGCTGCTGGCGGGGCTGGGCGAGCTCGGCTACTTCGTCGACAACCGCCCGCCGACCACGGACGGTCAGTCGGCGGCCTACCTGACCGGCTTCCTGCTCGTGATGCTCGGCCTCGTGGTGGCCGGCCCGTGGCTGACGATGGTCGCCGCCCGGGCGGTGGCCCGGCGGACCGGCCGGCCGGCCTCGCTCATCGCGGTGCGCCGCCTCGCGGACGACCCGAAGGCCGGGTTCCGCTCGGTGGCCGGGCTGGTGCTGGCGCTGTTCGTGGTCACCTCGACGGTGAGCGTCATCGGTACGATCAACGCCAACCGCGGTGCGCTGAGCGGTGATCCGGAGACCCGCAAGGCCGTCGTCCACGCCCCGTCGTTCGACCTCTTCCGCTCGGACGCGATGGGCACCGTGCCCGACTCCGTGCTCGCCTCCGCCCGCGCCGTGCCCGGCTTCCGCGGCTTGGCGCTGGCCCACGACAACCCGGCCGGGCTCGGCCGGGAGTACCACGGCTCCGAGGCCATGCCCGCGCCCGCGCTGGTGCTCTGCCCGGAGCTGGCGCAGGTCCCGGTGATCGGCCACTGCGCGCCGGGCGCGGCCGTCGCCCTCGTCCCGCTCTGGCAGTTCGTCGACCTTCGGGAGGCGAGCGCCCAGGAGTGGCCCGCCGCTCCGATCTCCGTGCAGGACGCCGCCGCGCTGCCGGTGCGCATGGTCTACACGACCACCGACGGTTCGTCGGCGGCCATGGAACAGCTGCGGACGCTCTTCACCAGGGCCTACCCGACGTACGAGGCGCGGATGGCCGCCGACTGGGGCACCGTGTCGCAGAAGCAGCTCCAGGGCTGGCGCCAACTCGCGAACGTCGTCCTGCTGACCACCCTGCCGATCGCCGGGTGCAGCCTCGCGGTGAGCGTGGTCGCCGGACTCTCCGACCGCAGGCGGCCGTTCGCCATCCTGCGGCTGACCGGGGCGCCGCTGCGGCTGCTGCAACGGGTGATCGGGCTGGAGAGCGCGCTGCCGCTGCTGGTGGTCGCGGCGATCTCGATCGGGACGGGCTTCGCGGCGGCGGCGATGTTCCTCACGTCGCAGATGGACTACGACCTGGTGTCGCCGGGCGCGCTCTACTACGGGCTGACGGGCTTCGGCCTGCTCGCCTCGCTCGGCATCATCGCCTCGACGCTGCCGCTGCTGAGGCGGATCACCGGGCCGGAGGCGGCGCGCAACGGCTGACGGGCGGGATCCGGTCGAGCGGCCGGTGTCCCGGGGCAGCAGGGGAGCCCCGGGACACCGGTGTGCTCCGGCTCAGCCGATCCGGTAGCCGTGCGTGCCGGGGCGGCGCACCCCGTCCATGCCCGGCAGCCACGCGCCGAGGACGAGGGCGGACGGGTAGAACATCGGCTCCGGCAGGGCGTCCACCGGGAAGCGCTCCCAGCCCGCGCACGCGTGCGGCTCGGTGACCAGCGCCTCGGCGAGGCTCGGCGGCGCGAGCACGGCGGCGGTCAGCCGGGGCCGGCCGAGCTCGTGGTCGAGCAGCACGGCCAGCACCCGCATCGCGTCGGCCGGCAGCACGATGCCGGTCTCCTCGGCGAGTTCACGCGCCGCCGCCTGCTCGAAGGACTCGCCCGGCTCCTCCACCTTCCCGCCCGGCAGGCTCCAGGTGGGCGGCTCGCCGGCGGTCGTGCGGCGGCCGACCAGCACCCGGCCGTCCCCGGTGGGCACGATGACGCCGGCGCCGAGCATCGGCGCGACCGTCCGGGCGGGTGCTGCCGGTGCGGGGGCTGCCGGTCCGGGTGAGGTGGAGGTCAACTCGCGTTCTCCTTCGGGTGGTTACCAGTTGCCGCGCTCGTAGTCCTTGAGGAAGCAGCCGTACAGGTCCTCGCCCCGCTCGCCGCGCACGATCGGGTCGTAGACCCGGGCCGCGCCGTCGACCAGGTCGAGCGGGGCGTGGAAGCCCTCGTCCGCCAGGCGCATCTTGTCCGGGTGCGGGCGCTCGTCGGTGATCCAGCCGGTGTCGACGGCGGTCATCAGGATGCCGTCGCTCTCGAACATCTCCTGCGCGCTCGTGCGGGTCAGCATGTTGAGCGCGGCCTTCGCCATGTTGGTGTGCGGGTGGCCGGCGCCCTTGTAGCCGCGGGTGAAGACGCCTTCCATCGCGGACACGTTCACCACGTACTTGCGGCGCGACGAGGACGCGGCCATCGTCGGGCGCAGCCGGCTGATCAGGATGAACGGCGCGGTGGAGTTGCAGAGCTGCACCTCCAGCAGCTCCATCGGGCCGACCTCCGAGACGGTCTGCACCCAGCTGTTGGTGTCCGCGAGGTCGGGTACCAGGCCGCCGGCGTCGATCGCGGTGCCGGCCGCGATCCGGGCGGGCGTCGCGGAGCCGGTGACGAGCGCGAGCGAGGTGACGTCCTCGGCGGCCATCCGCAGGTCGGCCCCGCCCGCCTGGTGGGGGAGCGCGGGCAGGTCGACGCTGCCGCTGCCGAAGCGGCCGATGGTGGTGGCCTGCGGGAGCTCGCCGGCCGGCAGCGGTGCGGTCTCGGCGGCGACCAGCTCGCGGTAGGACTCCGGCGGGCGGCGGACGGTCTGCGCGGCGTTGTTGATCAGGATGTCCAGCGGGCCGTCGGCGGCGACCTCGTCCGCGAGCGCCATGACCTGGGCCGGGTCGCGCAGGTCGATCCCGACGATCTTGAGGCGGTGGATCCACTGGTCGCTGTCCGGCATCGCCTTGAAGCGGCGGATCGCGTCGTTGGGGAAGCGCGTGGTGATCGTGGTGTGGGCGCCGTCGCGCAGCAGCATCAGCGCGATGTACATGCCGATCTTGGCTCGGCCGCCGGTGAGCAGCGCGCGCTTGCCGGTGAGGTCGGCGCGGGCGTCCCGGCGGGCCCGGTTGAGCGTCGCGCAGGGCTGGCACAGGTTGTGGTAGAAGGCGTCGACCTCGACGTACCGCTTCTTGCAGGTGTAGCAGGAGCGGGGCCGCTCCAGGATGCCCGCGATCTCGGTCGTGGTGACGGTGGTCAGGCCGAACGCGCCGGCCGTCTCGTCGTCGATCCTGGTGGGCGCGCCGGTGGCCGTGCGGGCGGTGACCTCGCGGTCGTTGGCGGTCTTGCGGGCCCGGGTCTCCTGGCGGCGGCGCTGCTTGAGCGTGCGGAATATGCCGCCGACGGCCTGGCGGACGGTGATCGCGTCCGGGTGGTCGACGTGCAGCTCGTCCAGCTCCGCGATCACCTCGAGACAGAGCCGCAGGCGCTCGGGATCGAGGCCGGGACCGTAGTCGATCTCCTCCTCGCTGCCCTCGACCGGGCTCTCCTGGAGGTGCTGTGCCGCTACTTGCTGATCGATGCCCACGCCCGCTGCCGTTTCCCGTTTCGCCTCGCCGTTACCGCGTGAATGCTACGGGAGTCGCCCCGGCCGGGGCGAAAGGTCGATCGCTTGGACGATCATCCAAGTCTACGCGCGAAGCTTTGATCTTGATTTGTGTACAGCGCCAGCAATCGTCCCCGAACTGGCTTTTGTCCCGACCCTCCCGGAGAATCGAATGTTGGGTGCCGGGCGCCCGAGTGCGCCCCGGCGGCATCGCCGCAACCGCACCCGAGGTGTACCTTCTCCCAGCCAGAGAGCCCCATTTCATGCGCTTCCTGAACGACCTCAAGCCCTCGTACGACCTGACGTACGACGACGTCTTCATGGTCCCCAGCCGTTCCGCCGTGGGCTCCCGGCAGGCAGTCGACCTCTCCTCGAACGACGGCACCGGCACCACCATCCCGCTGGTCGTCGCCAACATGACCGCCATCGCGGGCCGCCGGATGGCCGAGACCGTCGCCCGTCGCGGCGGCCTGGTCGCCATCCCCCAGGACATCCCCACCGAGGTCATCGCCGAGGTCATCGCCTGGGTCAAGCAGCGCCACCTGGTGTTCGACACCCCGATCACCCTCGCCCCCGGCGCCACCGTCGCCGAGGCACTGTCGCTGCTGCCCAAGCGCGCGCACGGCGCCCTCGTGGTCGTCGAGGACGGCAAGCCCGTCGGCGTCGTCACCGACTCCGACTGCCAGGGCGTCGACCGCTTCACCAGCCTCGCCGACATCATGTCCCGCGACCTGCTGCTCCTCGACGAGGACGTCGACCCGCGCGCCGCCTTCGAGAAGCTCTCCGAGGCCCACCGCAAGCTCGCCCCGGTCGTCGACGCCGAGGGCCGCCTCATCGGCATCCTCACCCGCAAGGCCGCGCTGCGCGCCACCCTGTACACCCCGGCCGTCGACGCCGCCGGCAAGCTGCGGATCGCCGCCACCGTCGGCATCAACGGCGACGTGGCCGGCAAGGCCAAGGCCCTCATCGAGGCCGGCGCCGACGTGCTGGTCGTCGACACCGCGCACGGCCACCAGGAGAGCATGATCAGCGCGCTGCGCGCCGTGCGCGGCCTGGACCCGCAGATCCCGATCGTGGCCGGCAACGTCGTCTCCGCGGCGGGCGTGCGCGACCTCGTCGAGGCGGGCGCCGACATCCTCAAGGTCGGCGTCGGCCCGGGCGCCATGTGCACCACCCGCATGATGACCGGCGTCGGCCGCCCGCAGTTCTCCGCCGTCCTGGAGTGCGCCGCCGAGGCGCGCCGGCTCGGCAAGCACGTGTGGGCCGACGGCGGCGTCCGCCACCCGCGCGACGTCGCCATGGCGCTGGCCGCCGGCGCCTCCAACGTGATGATCGGCTCCTGGTTCGCCGGCACCTACGAGTCCCCGGGCGACCTCCACACCGCCGCCGACGGCCGCCAGTACAAGGAGAGCTTCGGCATGGCCTCGGCCCGCGCCGTGAGCAACCGCACCGCCCAGGACTCCACCTACGACCGCGCCCGTAAGGCGCTGTTCGAGGAGGGCATCTCGCACTCCCGGATGTTCATCGACCCGACCCGCCCGGGCGTCGAGGACCTGATCGACTCGATCGTGGCCGGCGTGCGCAGCTCCTGCACCTACGCGGGCGCCAACACGCTGGAGGAGTTCCACGAGAAGGCGATCGTCGGCGTCCAGAGCGCGGCCGGCTACGCCGAGGGCAAGCCGCTGCACTCCAGCTGGGCCTGATCCGCACGGGCGGCGCGTGCGCCCGCCCCGCCACCGTTCTCGGGTTCGCCGACCGGCCGGTTCCTCGCTTCGGGGAGCCGGCTGGCGGCCGTTCCTGTGGCCGTTCCTGTGGCCGTTCCCGCGGCCGGGTCGTGGTGGACGCCGTCGTGCAGGCCGAGCGGCAGCAGGAGCGCGCGGCCGAGCAGCCCCACCGAGCCGTCCAGCGCGGCGGCGAAGGCGTGCGCGGCGCACGGCACCCGGCGCAGCTCCCACAGCGCCCGCACCGCCGACCAGGCCGCCTCGCGGGCGGCGTCCACCGACCAGGCGCCCAGCAGGTGCGCGAGCGGCGCGGCCGGCTCCGGCAGCCCGTGCGCCCCCAGCAGCTGCTCCCGGACGGCGGCCTCCACCTCGGCCAGCACCCCGTTGACCCGGTGGTAGTCGTCCTCGACGTCCTCCGGTTCGCAGCCGAGCCGCCCGCACGCGTCCAGGACGGCCAGCGGGAGGTCGTGCTGGATGTGGGCATTCATCCCGGCCAGGGCGAACTGCAGCGGGTGCACCCCGGTGTGGGCGCGCAGCTCGAACAGCGGCCGCCAGCAGGCGGGCGGCTCCCGCCCGGCGGCGTCGGCCGCCACCGCGAGCAGGTACCGCCCCGCGAACACCACGTCCAGCTCGGCCACCGCCGCCGGATCGGCGAAGTACGGACCACCGAGCCGCTCCCGGACCGCCTCCGTGACGGTGAGGTAGGCCCGGTTGAACACCGCCACCCCGTCCTCCGGCGGCAGCCCCGCCCCGAGCGCCCGCAGCCGGGCGACCACCCCGTCGACCGTGCCGTCCGGGTTCGTGACGTCCACTGCCGTGCCGTTCGCTCCTGTGCTCGCCGCCGCACCGGGCATGCGCCACCCTCCGATGTCGATCGTGCACTGATCGCATCATCGTGGCAGTGTGCCCGGCCGACCGGAGCGCGCGGCGCGCAGCCGACCGGGGGACGGTCGACGGAGGGGCGGCGGCGTCAGCCCAGCTCGTACTCCAGGACGTAGGTGTGCGCGCCGTCCTCGCCGACGGTCAGGTGGAACTCCCCGGTGAGCCCGGCCAACTCGCCCGAGCCGGTGCCCGGGACGACGCGTATCGTCACACCGGTGGTGTCCCAGGCGGCGTGCTGGAGCACGAACGAGCCCTTCCGCCCGTCCAGTTCACCCGTCACGTGCTCCACCGCGACGTACGAGGCCGGCGCGCCCGCGGCGTCCCCGACGGACGTCATCCGCACCTCGCTCGTGCCGGTGATCCCGCCGGTGAACGTCTTGGCGATCCGGATCCGGCCGAACGCCGCACCCGCCCGCTCCTCCGTCTCCACCGGCTCGAAGGCGGTCAGCTCGAACGCCCCGCTCGCCCTGTGCCCCATGGCGCTCTCCCCTCGACGAACGTCTCCGCGACCGACACCCCGTCGACCGCGATCAGAGCCTTGCACACGGCTCTGACAATCGCGCTCCACACGGGTGAATGCCCTGGTCAGCGCTCCGCGCGCTGCTCCCAGCGGATCGCGAGCAGCGCCGCGTCGTCCGCGAGCCCGGCCGGGCCGACCCAGTCGTCGACGTCCGCCAGCACGCCGTCCAGCAGGTCCGCCGGCTGCCCCGCGTGCAGGCCGGGCAGCCGCTGCGCCAGCGGGTAGAACACCCCGTCGGCGTTCCGGGCCTCCGAGACCCCGTCGGTGTACAGGAGCAGCAGATCGCCCGGCCGCGCCTCGAAGCGCCCCACCGGGTAGCGGCCGCCGGTCAGCCCGAGCAGTCCCAGCGGCGGCGCCGCCTCCTCCGGCTCCAGCTCGCCCACCACGCCCGCGCGGCGCAGCAGGGGGTGCGGATGGCCGCAGTTCACGACCGTCACCGGCTCCCGGCCCGGCGGCACGCTCAGCAGCAGCGCGGTCGCGAACCGCCCGTCGCCCGGTCTCGCGGCGAGCGCCGCGTCCAGGCGCTCCGCGAGCCGCCCGAGGTCGGGCTCGGTCCGCGCGCCCTCCCGGAACACCCCCAGCACGTCCGCCGCCGTCTCCACCGAAGGCAGCCCGTGCCCCTGGACGTCCCCGAGCAGGATCCGCACCCCGAACCGGGTGTCGAGGACGGCGTACAGGTCCCCGCCGATCCGGGCCTCGGCCGCCGCCGCCACGTACCGCACGGCCAGCCGCAGCCGGCCGATCCGCTCCGGCGGCGGCCGCAGCAGCGCCCGCTGCGCCGCCTCGGCCACCGTGCGGACCTGGAACAGCTCCCGCTCGCGCGCCGCCACGAGCAGCACGTTGGCGGCGCTGGCGAGGGTCGCGGCGAGGACGGTCACCAGCACGCTGACCCGGACGGCGGTCGGCAGCTGCTCGTTGGCGCTCTCCAGCGTGCCCACGGCCAGCAGCGCCGCCGCACCGACCAGGAGCGGCACCCGCGCCTTCCTGGTGGTGGCCCCGGCCAGCACCGGAGCGACCGCGAGCAGCGGCGAGAGCGTCGTGCCGGGCCCGCTCACCAGGTCGGCCACGACGGCCCCGGCGAGCAGCAGGAACGCGCCGTACAGCAACCCCCGCGTCCGCCGGGGCAAGTGCAACGGCGGCAAGTCCCCCGGCTCGTCCTCCTCCTCGATCACCCCTCCACTGTCCCCGCGCCCCCGACACCCGGCACCCAGGGCGTGTCTTTCGGAGCAGGCCGGGTGCCACCCACGCGGTCAGGGACTCCGGCCGCGCCCCCGTCGGCCGGGTCGTCGGCCGCCCGACTAGGCTGGGTGACCGAGATGAGACGCAAGAGCCGCCGCCCGGCCTCCCCCCTTCCGCAGCGCAACGGTGTGGACCCCGTGCACCTGCGGCTGCCGATCGAGGGGCCCTGGGAGACCGTCCGGGCGTACCTCGTCGAGCGGCTGGCCGCCGTCGGCACGGCGCGCGTCGACGCCGCGCTGCACGGGCGGGAGATCGTGGGCGAGGACGGGCCGGTCGCGCCGGACGACCCGTTCCGGCCCGGCGGGCACCTGTGGTTCTACCGGGACCTCCCCGACGAGGTGCGGGTGCCGTTCGAGCTCGCCGTCGTGCACCGCGACGAACACCTGGTCGTCGTCGACAAGCCGCACTTCCTGGCCACCACCCCGCGCGGCAAGCACGTCGTCGAGACGGCGCTGTCGCGGCTGCGGCACGGCCTCGACCTGCCCGCGCTCAGCCCCGCACACCGGCTCGACCGCCTCACCGCCGGGCTCGCCCTGTTCGTCGTGCGGCCCGAGGAGCGCGGCGCGTACCAGACGCTCTTCCGCGACCGGCTGGTCCGCAAGGAGTACGAGGCCGTCGCGCCCTTCGACCCCGGGCTGAGCCTGCCGCGGACCGTCCGCAGCCACATCGTGAAGGAGCGCGGGGTGATCGCGGCCCGGGAGGTCGACGCCCCGCCGAACAGCGAGAGCCGGATCGACCTGCTGGAGCGGCGCGACGGCCTCGGCCGCTACCGGCTCCGGCCGCTCAGCGGGCGCACGCACCAGCTGCGGCTGCACATGTCCGGCCTGGGCGTGCCGATCCTGGGCGACCCGGTGTACCCGGTGGTGCTGCCCGAGCCGGCCGCGGACGACTTCCGCCGGCCGCTCCAACTGCTCGCCTCCGTCGTCGAGTTCACCGATCCCGTGACCGGCCGCGAGCACCGCTTCGAGAGCCGTCGCACCCTGTCCTCTTGGATCGACCCGGAGGGCTGGGCGGCCGGGGCCGGGGGCACCTGACCGTCGGACCCCGGCGCCCTACGTCGGACCCGGCGCCCTAGGACCAACGGACGACCGGGTCCCGGTCCCGGTGGCCGATCCGGCACCCGGACGCTCGGAGCGATCGTGGGGGCATGAACGCAGCACAGCACACCACCCCCACCGCCTCCACCACCCCCACCCGCGTCGCCGTCGTCACCGGGGCCTCCCGAGGGCTCGGCCTGGCCCTCGCCGAGGCGCTCGCCGCCGACGGGTGGCAGCTGGTGATCACCGCCCGGGGCGCCGGCGGGCTCGCCGCCGCCGAGGCCCGGCTGGGCGCCGTCACCAGGGTCGTCGCGCTGCCCGGCTCGATCGTGGACGACGACCACCGCGCCCGCCTCGCCGAGGCCGCCGCCGGGCTCGGCGGCGCGAGCCTCCTGATCAACAACGCCGGGACCCTCAACGGCACGGACGACGCCCGCGCCGAACCGCTGCCCAGGATCGCCGACGCGCCGCTGCCCGAACTCCTGGAGACGTTCGAGGTCAACGCCCTCGCCCCGATCGCGCTCACCCAGCTCGTCCTGCCGCAGCTGCGCGCCCACGGCGGCGCGGTGCTGAACATCAGCTCCGACGCGGCCGTCGTGCCGTACGTCGGCTGGGGCGGTTACGGTGCGAGCAAGGCGGCGCTCGACCTCGCCACCGCCGTACTCGCCCGGGAGGAGCCGGAGTTGCGGGTCTGGGCGGTCGATCCCGGCAGCATGCGGACCGAGATGCTGCAGGCGGCGAGCCCCGGCGAGGACATCTCCGGCGAGCCGCTGCCGGAGGAGGTCGCCCCCGTCCTGCTCGGCCTGCTCAGGGACGGCGCGCCGTCCGGCCGGTACCGGGCGGAAGACCTCGCAGCGGACGTCGCAGCGGACCGTACGGGGGACCGCACGGCGGACCGTGCGGCGGATCTCGCAGCGGTCCGAGGTGGGCGATGACCGTCCTCACGGAGCTCGGCCCCGACTTCACCGTCCCGCCCGAACTCTCCGCCCCCGCACCGGCGGAGGCCCGCGGCCGGGCGCGCGACGGCGTCCGGATGCTGGTCGGCCGGCGCGAGCGCGACACCGTGGAGCACCACCGCTTCACCGACCTGCCCGACGTGCTGCGCCCCGGCGACCTGCTGGTGGTCAACAACTCCGCGACGATCCCGGCGGCCCTGCCCGGACGGTTGCCCGACGGAACGCCGGTCGCACTGCACCTGTCCTCGGCCCAGCCGGACCAACGCGGAGCGTTCCTGGTGGAGTTGCGCCGCGTCGTGCCCGGGAGGGCGGCGGAGTACTACCCGCCCGAGGACAGCCCGGCCCGCCCGGGCCTGCGGATCGGCCTGCCGGCCGGCGGTGCCGCCGAGTTGACCACCCCGTTCACCGCCCGCCTCTGGTACGCCGAACTCGACCTCCCCGCAGCGCTGTTGCCGTACCTGTCACTCCACGGCCGGGCGATCCGGTACGGCTACGTGGACCGCGACTGGCCGATGGAGGCCTACCAGACGGCGTTCGCCAGCATCCCCGGCAGCAGTGAAATGCCCAGTGCCGCACGCCCGTTCACGACGGAGGTGGTCGCCCGCTTGGCCGGCCGCGGCGTGCTGCTCGCGCCGATAACCCTGCACACCGGCGTCGCGTCCCCGGAGGCGCACGAGGCGCCGTACGCGGAGCGGTTCCACGTCCCGGCGGCGACCGCCCGCCTGGTGGGCCACGTCCGGGCGGGCGGCGGCCGGGTGATCGCCGTCGGCACCACTGCGGTGCGGGCGCTGGAGTCCGCCGCCGACCCGGACGGGACGGTCCACGAGGCCGACGGCTGGACGGAGTTGGTCATCACCCCCGAGCGCGGCGTCCGGGCGGTCGACGGCCTCCTGACCGGCTGGCACGAGCCGCGGGCCTCCCACCTCCAGCTCCTGGCCGCCGTCGCCGGCCTTCCGCTCCTCGCCCGCTGCTACCGCGAGGCCGTCCGGAGCCGGTACCTCTGGCACGAGTTCGGCGACGTCAACCTGCTCCTGCCGGCCTGACGAGACGTCAGGCAAAGAGCGTCCGTGCGACGTGGTCGGTGTCGAGGTACTCACGGACGGCCGTGATCAGTCCGTTCTCGACGGTGAACACGGCCGCGCACTGGTTCTCGTACGCGCTGCCGTTCGCAGCCGTCCCCTTGGAAGTCCACTCGGCGAGGGCCTTCGGGCCGTCCGCGAGAACCTGGGTGAGCGTCACCTCCAGCGGGGTGTCGGGGGCGAACAGGGCGCGCGCGCCGACGAGGAACTCGCTGAAGATGGCTTCCTTGCCGCGCCACACCCGCGACAGGGGGAGGGTGCCCGGGTACTCCCAGGTGGCGTCGTCGGCGAAGCAGGCTACGGCGGTGTCGAGGTCGCCCCCGGCGATCGCGGTGACGTAGGCGGTGACGACGGTGCGGGTGTCGAGCTGCTGGTTCACGGTGGCTCCTCTGGTGTCCTCCGGTGGGGCTGTCCCGCCGTGCCACCAGACAACCGCGCCGGCGCCGCACCGGGCCAACAACCGCCGCGCGGGGCCGACAATCGACCGTTGTCGTCGCAGGCCACGCGTGGTTCAGGAGGTGCCCGTCGTGCCGGGCGGCAGCTCCAGCTCGAACCAGACCACCTTGCCGTCCCCGGTCCGCCGGCTGCCCCAGCGGTGGGCGAGCTCGTTGACGAGGTGCATGCCGCGCCCGCCCTCGTCCTCGGACCTGGCGGACCGCATGCGCGGGGCCTCGCCCTCCTGGTCGGCGACCTCGACGGTGAGCATCCGGTTGCAGAACAGCCGTAGCTGGGTGGGGGATCCGGCGTGGACGAGGGCGTTGGTGATGAGTTCGCTGGTGAGCAGCTCGGCCCAGTCGGCGAGGGCGTCGAGCCCCCAGTCGGCGAGCGTCGTGCGGGTGAAGCGGCGGGAGTGCGCGACCATCGCGCGGTCGCCGCTGAGCGGCAGGGTCGCGATCCGGTCCGCGCCGACCGGGCGGACCTGGGCCATGATGACGGCGATGTCGTCCTCGGCGGTGCGGCCGGTGAGTTCGGCGAGGACGGCGTCGCAGGTCTGCTCCAGGGAGCGGCGCCGGTCGGAGATCGTGCGGCAGAGCAGTTGGATGCCCTCGTCGATGTCGCGGCCCCGGCGTTCGACGAGCCCGTCGGTGTAGAGCGCGAGGATGGCCTCCTCGGGGAGGGTGAACTCGACGCTCTCGAACCGGACTCCGCCGACGCCGAGCGGTGCGCCGGGCGGCAGCTCGATCGTCCGGGCCCGCCCGCCGGGCTCGGCGACGACCGGAGGCAGGTGCCCGGCGCAGGCGGCGGTGCAGTGGCGGTCGACGGGGTCGTAGACGACGCACACGCAGGTCGCGAACTGCCCGTCCCCGAGTGCGATGGTGGCCTCGTCGAGCCGGTGCAGGACGCGCGCCGGGTCGAGGTCGAGGGTGATCAACGTGCGGGCGACGGTGCGCAGTTGGCCCATGGTGGCGGCGGCCCGGATGCCGTGTCCCATGACGTCGCCGACGATCAGCGCGACCCGCCCGGAGGGCAGCGGCACGACGTCGAACCAGTCGCCGCCGACCTCGCTGACGACACTGCTCGGCAGGTAGCGGTAGGCGATGTCCAGGCCGAGCGTGCGGTGGATCTCCTGCGGCAGCAGGCTGCGCTGGAGGGTGAGCGCGGTGTCCCGCTCGCGCCGGTAGAGCCGTCCGTTGTCGATCGCGAGGGCGGTGCGGGCGGCGAGCTCCTCCGCGAGCGACTGGTCGGCCGGCCCGAACGGCACCGGGTTGGCCATGCGGATGAACTCCGCCCCGCCGAGCACGAGTCCGCGCGCCACCAGCGGCACCATCAGGTACGAGTGCACCCCCGCCGCCAGCCCGGGCTCCACCCGGTCGGGCGAGGCGACGATCCGGCGCAGGTCGTCCTCGGTGACCTCGGAGACGAGGATCGACCGCCCGCTGCGCAGGCTCTCGGCGTACAGCGCGGCGGACTGCGACGTCTCGCCGACGGAGTCCGCCGCGCCGGTCATGGTGCCCGAGGGGCCGACCTCGCCGACCGCGACCGCCCGCATCAGCACCGAGCCGTCGGGCGGGACGGGCCCCGGCTCCTCGCCGCCGAGCACCGCGTCGCGCAGGTCGACGGTGACGAAGTCGGCGAAGCGCGGGATCACGACCTCCACCAACTCCCGTGCGGTGTTGTGCAGATCGAGCGTGGTGCCGATCCGGGTGCTGGCCTCGTTGAGCAGCGACAGCCGCTGCTGCGCGGCCCATGCCTCGTCGAGCGCGCGCTGGCGGGCCGCGGCGGCGTCGCGCTCGCGGGTGAACAGCAGCGCGTTGTCGATGGACACGGCCGCCCGCACCGCCAACTCCCCGGCCAACGCCAGGTCGTCGTCCTCGTAGGGGCGCTCGACGAGGGTGCGGTAGAAGCCCGCGACGCCGACCGGAGTGCCGCGCGCGATCAGCGGGACGACCATGAACGAACGGACGTTCTGCTCGCGCACCGCCGCGGTGCGCACCGGGTCGTCGGCGAACCAGGCCAGCCCCTCGGCGTCCATCCGCGGCACCAGCACGGGCTTGCGGTTCGCCAGCGCCCACGCGTACGGCGAGCCGGGCCGGAAGCGCTGCACGCCGCCGGTCCGGTCGATCGGGCGCAGGGTGGAGCCGTGCACGGAGTGGAAGGCCATCCGGCGCAGGAGCGCGGAGCCGTCCCCGGAGGGGCGGGCCTCACGCTCGCCACGGACGAGGTCGTCCAGCACCTCGACGACCACCGTGTCGGCCAGCCTGGGCGTCGCGACCTCGGCCAACTCCTGCGCGGTGCGGTCGATTTCGAGCGTGGTGCCGATCCGGGCGGACGCCACGTTGACCAGCGCCAGCCGCTCCTGCGCGGCCTTCGCCTCCCGCAGCGCCTGCTGGCGGGCGAGGACGGTCTGGTGCTGGCGCAGGTACAGCCGGGCGTTGTCGATCGCGACGGCGGCGCGCGAGGCCAGCTCGTCACCGAGCGTGATGTCCGCCTCGGCGAAGGACTCCCGGGCGCCGCGCCGCGAGTACACGATCATGCCGAGCGTCGTGCCGCGCGCCACCAGCGGGGTGATCCGCACCGAGCGCGGTCGGTCGCCGAGCGCGGCCTGGCGGCGGCTCTCGGTGATGCCCTCGCTGAGCAGCGGCAGCTCCCAGGACGGCACGACGACCGTCCGCCCGGTGGCGAGCGCCCGCGCGTAGGGGGAGTCGTGGGGGAGCTCGTACACCGCGTCGACGGGCAGGGCCTCCGCCGGGTACAGCGGATCGGTGGACGCGAGGGCCAGCCGGCGCACCAGCAGCGGGACGAGCCGGTCGGTCGGCTCGACGTTGCGCCCGGCGACCAGCGCCTCCAGGGCGAACACGCCGCTGATGTCGGCCACCCTCGGGACCATCGCGTCGGCCAGCTCGCGGGCGGTCTGCCGCAGGTCGAGCGTGGTGCCGATGGAGGCCGTCGCGTCGACGAGCAGGGCCAGCCGCTCCTGCGCGCGGGCGGCGCGGGCGTCGGCATGGAACTGCCTGCTGATGTCGATGACCGTCGAACTGACCCCGAGCACCCGCCCGCCCGGCTCCTCCAGCCGGAAGTACGAGGCGGACCAGGCGTGGTCGTGCTGCGGATCGCCCGGAGTGCGGCCGTGCGAGCGCGTGTCCACGACCGGCGTGCCCGTCTCCAGCACCCGCCGCATCACCGCCTCCGCCTCGGCGCCGTTGATCCCGGGCAGCAGCTCGGTCAGCCGGTGGCCGACGTGCGCCCCGACGGACAGGCCGTTGACCCGGGCCAGCGCCTCGTTGAGGCGGACGAACCGCAGATCGGCGTCGAAGACGCCCATGCCGACCGGGGACTGCGTGAAGAACCCGTCCAGGACCGCCAGGTCCGCCTGGATCCGGCGCAGTGTCGTGACGTCCGAGGCGACGGCCAGCACCAGCGGGCGCCCGCCGGGACCGGCGATGGGATGGGTGCGGAACTCCAGGTTCACGGGATGCCCGTCCCGGTGCCGCACGGGGAACACCCCGGACCACGGCCGCCCGTCCAGGATCTGCTGGAACAGCTCCAGCACGTCGGGCCGCTCCTCGTCCGAGGTCAGCAACTGCGCGGCCTTCGCACCGACCGCCTCGGCGGCGGTGTAACCGAGCAGTGCCTCGGCGTCGCTGCTCCAGTGCAGGATCCGCCCGTCGGCCTCGATCAGCGCCGTCGCGATCGGGACCATCAGCAGGGCGTCCTGCCGCGGCTCCCCCGTGCGCGGCTCGTTCTCGTTCACCATGGCCAGAGAACCGTCCGGAGATCGCTTCCACCAGCCCTGCCATCTTCGCACGCGGCCCCCGGAGCCCGCTTACCGTGACATCACCGCCCGAGGCACACCCACCAGAACCCCGACCACCGGACCGCGGCTGACCCGACGGCCCGGATCCCTCGAACCCGCGCCCGATCGACCGGCGAACGCGCACCAACCCGGTAGCGGTGCCGCACGCACCGGCGGCGCAGCGGACCGCCTGCCACCAGCAAGACCGGCGACACCAGCAGCGCGCCGATCGTGACCCCGATCCGGCAAGCGAAGTCGGTAGGGCTCCCTGCTCTCACGGGTCGACTCTCCGACAGCCACGGGCAGTCGATGCGGCCGGCTTCTCACACGGCCGGACAGGCCACGGGAAGTCGACCCGGCCGACTTCCTCCGCGGGCCCGCTGCCGCGGCCGGCATCGCCGGGGTCGCGGGAGGTCGTTCTGGTCGACTTCCTGTGTGGTGGGCCCGGTTGTGGCGTGTTGATTTCACCGGCTTGCTCCGCTGGCCCGCTGCCCCGGTTGGTATTGCCGGGGTCGCGGGAGGTCGTCCTGGCCGACTTCCTGTGCGGTCTGCTCGTGCACGGGATTTGATCTCGCGGACTTGCGCCCTGCGTTTCCATGACTCCGCGCACGCGAGAGGAGGTCGACGTGGCCGACTTGTTCTTCCGGCCCCCGACTGCCCTCACACACAGCGACGGAAAGTCGGCCGAATCGACTTTCTGCGCTGGCGGCCGCCCGCGTCTTTCGACGCCGGCTGGCCGTGGGGCGCAGGCTTGCCTGACGCTGAGACGCTGGAAGTCGGGCGGGTCGACTTTTCGGTCCGTTCCTCCCGGCTCGGTTGAGCGCTCTGGGTTGGGGTGGGGCACCAGGAGTCGGGTGGGCCGACTTTTGGTGCGGAGTGCGGGCCTCGTCGCTTGGGTGGCTTTTGACTCTGCTGGGGCAGGGGGCGCGCTGGAAGTCGGTTGGGCCGACTTTTGGCTCCGGGGTGGGGCGTGGGTCGGTTTGGTTTTGTGGTCCGGGTTGGGTTGGCGGGGGCACCAGGAGTCGGGTGGGCCGACTTTTGGCGCGGGGTGGGGCTTTGCCGTTTGGGTGGCTTTTGGCTCCGGGATGGGGCGTCGGCCGGTTCGGTTTTGTGGTCCGGGTTGGGCAGGCGGAGGCGTGAGAAGTCGGGCGGGCCGACTTTTGGCGCGAGTGGGGGGAGCCGCCGGGCTTGGACGATTGAGTTGGTGGCGTTCTGCTGTGGTGGGGCGGCGCCAGAAGTCGGGTGGGGCGACTTCCCGTGTGCCCTCAATTGGTGGGGACTCGCTCCCGTGTCGTGGCCTCCGCCCCCTCCGCGGCTCCCGTCCTGCGGGATTCGGCAGCGCGGGAGGCCAGGGCCAGCAGGGCTCCGGCGAAGCACAGGACGGCCGCTACGACGATGGCTCGGTCGGTGCCCGCCGCCAGGGCGCGGGCCGCTGCCTCGTGGCCGGGGGCGGTCGGGTGGGCGGAGGCGGCCACGGCCACCGTGACGGCCACGCCCAGGGTCGAACCCACGTACCGGGACGTATTGTTGGCGCCGGATCCCATGGCCGCCCGGTGGGCCGGGACGCTGCTCACCGCGAGCCGGGCGAGGGCGGCGTTCAGCACGCCGCTGCCGATGCCCGCGACCGCGAGCCCGGGCGCCAGCCGTGCCCAGGTGGAGTCCGGGTCCAGCCCGTACAGGCCGGCCTCGCCGATGCCGCAGATCAGCAGCCCGACCGCGACCTGGGTGGTCGCCGCGAGGTGGGCCGCGAGCCGTCGGGCCTGGAGGGCGGCGAGGACCGAGAGGCCCGACCAGATGGCCAGCACCCCGCCGACCGCGGGCCCGGAGAGGCCGAGGACGCCCTGGAGCAGGGTGGGCAGGTAGCTCATGAAGCCGACCATCGACAGCCCGGTGAACATCGCCCCGCCGGTGGCCGCGATGAAGCCGGGGCTGCGGAACAGCGAGAGGTCCAGTATCGGCTCCCGGACCTTGGCTTCGACCAGGGCGAACAGTGCGAGCAGCAGCACCCCGGCCGCCAGCAGCACCAGTACTGCGGGCCGGCCCCAGCCGGTGCGGCCCTCGGCCAGTCCGGCGATCAGCAAGGTCGTTCCGGCGGCGAGGGTGAGGACGCCCCAGGGGTCGAGCGGGCGCGGCCTGTCGGCCCGTGACTCGGCGAGGACGGCCGAGGCGAGGGCCGCGAGCGCCGCGGACACGACGGCGAGCCCGCCGCCGACCGCCCGCCACCCGGCCCACTGCGCGACCAGCGCGCCGTAGACCGGGCCGATCGCGATGCCCAGGCCGACCGCCGCACCCCACACGCCGAGCGCCCTGATCCGGGCCGGTCCGGGTGGGAACGCGTGGCTGATCAGCCCGAGCGCGGGCGCCAGGATCGCCGCCGAACCGGCGCCGAGCAGCACCCGGGCGGTGAGGTAGGCGGCGCCGCCGGGGGAGAGGGCGGCGAGCGCCTCGGAGGCGGCGAACAGCAGTACGCCGAAGGTGAAGACGCGCTTGCGCCCGTGGTCGTCGGCCGCGCTGCCGGCGGTGAGCAGCAGGGCCGAGATGCCGACGAGGGTGCCGGTGAGGATCCAGGTGCGGCCGCCGGCCCCGAGGTGGGCCGCCTCGGCGGTGGCGGCGAGCGAGGCGGTGGGGGCGGTGTAGGCGACGGTGACCAGCGCGGTGGCGACCGCGGTGGTGAAGAGGGTGGCAGCGGGCCGGACGGGCACGGGGCCGATTACGGGGCCGGTTGGTGCGGGGGACATCGGCGTTCCCTCCGGGAGCGGCGGTGGGTCCAGTGGGTCTGGTGAATGAACCTGCTTTCCGGGCAGCACGCTACCACCAAGGGTCTGTTGATTGAACCCATTGGGCGACTGGACTACGCTGACCGCCATGGCGCTCGGAACCGACTACGAACTGCAGGACTGCGCACTCGCCCGCGCCCTGGAGGTGGTCGGCGAGCGCTGGAGCCTCCTGATCGTGCGTGACGCCTTCTACGGCGTGCAGCGCTTCAACGACTTCCTCGTCCACCTCGGCATCCCGCGGGCCGTCCTCACCGCCCGCCTCAACGCGCTCGTCGCCGCCGGCGTCCTGCGCAAGGAGCCGTACCAGTACGCGCCGCTGCGCCACGGCTACCTGCTCACCGAGGCCGGACTCGAACTGTGGGCGCCGCTCTACCTGTTGAGCCGCTGGGGCGGTCGGCACGCCACCCCGGACGGTCCGCGCCACCTCTTCGCGCACGCCGCCTGCGGCACGGACCTCGACCGCACGGGCGCGTGTCCGCACTGCGGCCGGTTCGTCCCGCCCGCCGAAGTCGTGATCCGGCCCAACCCCGGCCGCGGCGGCGCCCCGCGCACCGACCCGGTCTCGCTCGCGCTCGCCGGCCCGCACCGGCTGCTCGAACCACTCGCCTCGGCCGCTCCCTAGCCCGCCCGGGCGTTCCCTGGCCCACCCGCCCGGCTGCCGTCTGGCCTGCCGGTCGCCGCCCACCCGCCCGGTCGCCGCCTGCCCCGCCCGGCTGCCGTCCGGCCTGCCGGTCGCCGCCCGGCCCCGCCGGGGCGCGGGGACGCCGACGAGGCCGTCGGCACCGTGCCGACGGCCTCGCGACGCTCGCGGCCGGCGCCTACGAGTGGAAGCCGACCTCCGGGTTCTCCGCCGTCGGCCCGTCGAGGATCGGCTGGTCGACGCCCTTCAACTGCAGGTCGAAGAAGGCCGCGACGTACTCGCGCGTGAGCGAGAGCGCGCGCTGGGCGGGGATCGTCCGGCCGGTGTCGGGGAGGCCGAGTGCGTCGAGGAACAGCGGGAAGTCGGTGAACGAGGGGTGGTTGGTGCCCGCGACGGTCAGCCAGCGCTTCCAGCCGTCGAGGTTGGGCCAGCTCTGGCTCCAGCTGGTGTCCTCCTCGCCGTCCGGCAGGGGGTGGCCGATCATCATGAACGGCTTGCCGCCGATGCCGGAGGCGGGCACGGTGACGTCCATGCTGCCGTCCAGGTCCACGCCGGCCTGGATCCGGTCGTCGGTGAGCAGGGCCGGGACGGTCGCCGCACCGCCGGCGGAGTGGCCGGCCATGCCGATGCGGTCGGGGTCGATCATGCGCGAGTAACGCCAGGCGGGGTGGGGGTGGGCGGTCAGCTGGTCGAGGACGAAGGAGGCGTCCTTCGCGCGGCTGCGGTCCAGGCCCGCCCAGGCCTCCGGGGTCCTCAGTTGGCCGCACATGACGCAGGGGAGCGTCTGCCCGTCGGGGAAGGTCGTTCCGGTGTTCTCGTAGGTGTGGTCGATCAGCGCGACGACGTAGCCGCGGCTGGACAGGTCCTCGGCGAGGCTGGTCAGCGAGGTGCGCGGCATCGTGAAGCCGGGCGAGAGGAGGATCAGCGGGTACCGGCCGGGCGCGGGGCGCGCGTCGGACTCGGCCCAGGTCCGGGTGGCGGTGATCGCCTCGGTCGGGATGGTGTTGCCCGGCAGCTTCGCGTCCAGCAGCATCCGCGCGGCCTCGGGCGTCATGTACGGGGCCGGGCCGCCGGTGCCCGCCTTGGCGGGGTAGTACATCGACACCATCAGCTGGCGCGGACCCGCCGACGGCACCCACGGGTCGGGCCGGTCCTGGTCGACGAGGTGCAGGATCTCCCGCCCGACCGCGTGCGGCCCGGTCGGGCGCGGGAGTTCGACGTGGACGGCGGCCGGCGTGGTGGCCGGGGTGCCGGCGGTGCCGGGAGAGGTGGCCGCGGCGGCCGCGGGTGGGGAGGCGGCGAGCGCGGGTGCGGCGACGACGACGGACAGCGGCAGGGCGAGCAGCAGGGCCGCCGCCGCGGCAGTGCGACGAATTCCGGTCATGCGAGGACCGTATGTCCCGCACAAGGGAATTGACGTCGCCTCAGCGGCGTAGGGGTTCCGCCGGAGAGTACGACGGCCGTCGACATACGGCCCCTACGGGCACCCCTAGGGGCGCACCGGCCCCGCCGTCGGGCGACCGACTCCGGGCGTCAGGCGATCGACTCCAGGATCGTCGCGTTCGCCAGGCCGCCCGCCTCGCACATCGTCTGCAGCGCGTACCGCGCACCGCGCCGGCGCATCTCGTGGACCAGGGTGGTCATCAGGCGGGTGCCGCTCGCGCCCAGCGGGTGGCCGAGGGCGATCGCGCCGCCGTTGACGTTGAGCCGGGCCGGGTCGGCGCCGGTCTCCTGTAGCCAGGCCAGGACGACGCTCGCGAAGGCCTCGTTCACCTCGAACAGGTCGATGTCGGCGAGCGAGAGCCCCGAGCGGCGCAGCACCTTGTCGGTGGCGGGCAGCACGCCGGTGAGCATCAGCAGCGGGTCCGAGCCGGTGACCGCGAAGGAGTGCAGCCGGGCCAGCGGGCGCAGGCCGAGCCGGGCGGCGGTCTCGCTGCTGGTGATCAGGACGGCGGAGGCGCCGTCGTTGATCGGGCTGCTGTTGCCCGCCGTCACCGACCACGAGATCTGCGGGAAGCGCTCCGCGCAGCCCGGGTCCTCGAAGGCGGGGCGCAGCCCGGCGAGCACCTCGGGCGTGGTGCCCGGCCGCACCGACTCGTCCATCCCTGATCTTGCAGGGTATCCCCGGCTTCAGCCGGGGAGGGAATGCATCCTTGGCCCGGAGCCGCGAAGCGGCGGAGAACGCTGCGTT
>NZ_JBHYWI010000063.1:0-52401 GCF_042751525.1 Kitasatospora sp. NPDC059408 | reverse complement strand
CTCTGTGGGTGGGGTGTTCTCACCGTTGGCAGTCTGAAAATCACCCGTCACGCCCCTCTCCGCGGCCACCCCCTCCGCCACCCCCTCCCGCAGCCCGACCCTCTCGCCTGTGGGGGGAGGGGGAAGGGGGGTGGTTGAGGGGGGTGCGTTCGTGCGGCGGGGAGGGATGGGGGTAAGGAGGTGAGGGGGTGGGGGTGCTTCGGCCGTTTGGGTTATGTGCGGCTGTTGGCGGCGTTTCCCGTCTGCCAGGGGGTGAGACTGCCGCCGGGTGGTATCGGACTGGGAGGACGTTGCGGTGACGGGTACGGGTGAGGCTGTGGCGGTCGGGGTGCCGGGCGCGCGGGGGGCGGACGGGTTGCCCCGGCACGGGGTGGACCGCGCGACGTTTCGGGCGATCGCGGGTGGGCGGGGAGGGGCGGGGGCTGTTCGGCTCCTGCGTGCGGGGCAGTTGAGCAAGCGGGCTCTGCTGCTGGTGGCGCTGCGTCGGGCGGCCCCGGAGGACGACGGGTACCACGCGGCGTACGCCGAGGTGCGCGCGCTGCAGCGGGCGGACCGGGTGCGGTGGGAAGAGGTGCTGCTGCGACCGGAGTTGGACGCCTGGGCGGCCGACTGCCTGCGCGGCCTGGCGGCTGGTGAGGATGTGCAGTTGGGTGGGCTGGGTGAGTTCGTGCGGCTCGGTGCCGGGCGTCCGCTGGCTCTGGAGTGCGACGGGCTGCGCTGGGCTCCGGTGATCGACCACGTCGGGCCGCACCGGGTGGACTACGGGCGGCCGCCGGCCGGGCCCCTGACGCCTTCCGAACTGGCTGTGTGGGAGGTGAGGTTGGCGGATGCATGGGGGATTCTGGTGCGGCGGCACCGGTGGCACGCGGAGGCTGTTGCCGCTTGTGTCACCACGATCGTCCCGCTCCGGCCGGCTCCCGGCGGGGAGGCGGTGAGCGCGGCCGCCCGGCGCGCGTACGGCGCGGTGGCGGCTTCGCTGCCGGACGATCCGGTGCTGCTGGCGCTGGCCCTGGTGCACGAGTTCCTGCACGTCCAACTCGGCGCGCTGCTCGACCTCGTGCCGCTCCACCGGCCCAACGGCGCCGCCGTCTACCACGCTCCCTGGCGGCCCGACCTGCGCCCGGTCGGCGCGCTGCTGCAGGGGACGTACGCGCACCTGGGGGTGGCCGACTTCTGGCGGACCGAGGCCGCCTCGGGGGCCGGCCGGGAGCGTGCGGAGCGGGAGTGCGAGCGCTGGCGGGCGCACACGCTCTCGGCGGGTGAGACACTTTTGGCGAGCGGCGAACTCACCGACTACGGTCTGGAGTTCACGGCGGAAGTGGTGCGGTCCGTCCGCGAACCGGGTGGGGGATGACCGGTCGATTCGAACGGCGGCTCGAAGAATCCCGCTTCGGCGCGCGCCACGGCGAAGTGCGCGACCGCCGAACGGGTGAATTCTCGGCGTCCCACGCGCCACCGCACGGTGTCGGGCCGTTGCGGACACCAACGCGAAACCGCAAGGTGCCGCGCTGGTGCCTCGCGGGCACTACATTGGTCGCAACCGGGTGGCTTACCCACCCTCGGCAGGTCGTAACCGCGCCTAAGGAAACGAATATGACACCGGTAACCAGCATCAGGCCGGCCGGCAACCTGACTGACCCTCAGGAGACGCCGGAGCGCCCCTCCCTCGCCGATCTGGCCGCGCTGGGCGCGGAAGAGCTCGCCGAGAGCCTGCGGCGCGCACTCCCCGGCGCGGAATCCGGCCTCGTGCCGGTCGCGGCCTTCAACTCCTCGATCTGACCGGCGGGCCGAGACCGACCCTTCGAGTCAGACCATGACGACGCGAATTCCCCTGACGCAATTCGTGGTCAAGATGCACAGCCGGTGCGATCTCGCCTGCGACCACTGCTACGTCTACGAGCACGCCGACAGCAGCTGGCGCACCCGGCCGAAAACCGTCGGTGACGAGATCCTGGCCAAGGCCGCCGAACGCATCGGCGAGCACGCGGCCGCCCACCGGCTGCCCGCCGTCCGGGTCGTCCTGCACGGGGGAGAACCCCTGCTCGCCGGCCCGGACCGGCTGCGCCGCGCCGCCGAGGAGCTCCGGGCGGCGCTCCCGCCCGGCTGCGCCCTCGACCTGCGCATCCACACCAACGGCGTGCTGCTGAGCCGCGCCTTCTGCGAGCTGTTCGCCGAACTGGGCGTCCGCGTCGGCATCTCGCTCGACGGGGACCGCGCGGCCAACGACCGCCACCGGCGCTTCGCCGACGGGCGCAGCAGCCACCCGCAGGTCCTGCGGGCCGTCGCGCTGCTGCGCGAGCCCGCGTACCGGCACCTGTTCGCCGGACTGCTGTGCACGATCGACGTCGAGAACGATCCGGTCGCGGTCTACCGGGCCCTGGTCGAACTCCAGCCACCCGCCGTCGACTTCCTGCTCCCGCACGCCACCTGGGACGACCCGCCGAAACGTCCCTCCACGCTCGGGCCGACCCCGTACGCCGACTGGCTGCTCGCCGTCCACGAGCTGTGGGAGGCGGACCGGCGGCCGTTCGCCGTGCGGACCTTCGAGTCCGTCCACCGGACGCGGCGCGGCTTCTCCAGTCTCACCGAGTCGCTCGGCCTGGAGCCCTCCGACCTCGCGGTGCTGGAGACGGACGGTACCTTCGAGCAGGCCGACAGCCTGAAGACCGCGTACGACGGCGCCCCCGCCACCGGGCTGAACGTCTTCGAGCACACCCTCGACGACCTCGCCGGGCACCCCGGCGTCGCCGCCCGCCAGTCCGGTCTCGCCGGCCTCTGCGGCACCTGCCGCACCTGCCCCGTCGTCCGGAGCTGCGGAGGCGGTCTGTACGCCCACCGCTATCGGAGCGACGATGGGGGAGGCGGCTTCGACAACCCCTCCGTCTACTGCGGGGACCTCATGGCGCTCATCAACGGCGTGGCGGCGTACGGCGGTGCGGTGGCCGTCCCTGCCCAGAACGCCGCCCCGGTCGTGCCGGCCGCGCTCGCCGACCACCAGCTCGACGAGCTCGCCCGGGGCTACGGGAGCGCGGACACCGTCCACGCCCTCGGCCGCTCCCAACTCGCCCTCACCCGGGCGATGCTGGCCGCCGCCTGGGACGCCTCCGGACAGGGGCGGGCCGAGGCGTGGTCACTGCTGGCCGCGCTGGACGTCGCCGCCCCCGCCGCCGTCGACGCCGTCCTCGCCCACCCGTACGCGCGCGCCTGGGCCGCCCGGCGGCTCGCCGGGGACCTCGGCACCGGGCTCGGGCCGCTGGCCGCGCTCGCCGCGGCCGCCGCGGTGCGGGCCGCCCGGGGCGACGCGGTGGCCGTGCCGGTGCGCGGCGGGTGGCTGCACCTGCCGACGCTCGGGCGCCTCGCCCTCCCGGACGGGGAGGCCGTCGTGACGGGCACGGCGGACGGCCTCTCCGTCCGCGCCTGCGACGGGACCGTCCGCACCCTGCTGGACGAGCCGCTGCGGCGGGTCCGGCTGGCGGGCGGGTGGACGGTCGCGCTGGAGGACGTCGACCCGCTGCGCGACAGCCACGCCCACGCGGTGTCGGCCCGCCTGTCGGGCGGTGAACTCCTCGACTGGACGGGTGCGTTGCGCGAGTCCTGGGAACTGCTCGGGCGGGACCTGCCCGGGTACGCGGAGGGCATCCGGGCCGGCCTCACGACGGTGACCCCGTTGCGGCCGGGCCCCGCGGGCCGGGACGTCAGCTCGGCGGCCCGGCAGGCCTTCGGCGCGGTGGGCATCGCCCGCCCGGCGACGGCGCCGACGCTCGCCCTCCTGCTGGCCCACGAGTTCCAGCACGTGAAGTTGGGCGCGGTGCTCGACCTCACGGACCTGTACGACCGAGGCGACGACACGCTGTACTTCGCGCCCTGGCGGCCCGACCCCCGGCCGCTGGAGGGCCTGCTCCAGGGAACGTACGCCCACCTGGCGGTCACGGAGTACTGGGGCACCCGCACGCTCGCCTACGACGGGCTGCCGGGCGAGGCCGCGGACCGGGCCCGGCGCGAGTTCGCGCTGTGGCGGCGGTACACCGCGGAAGCCGTCGAGCGGCTGGCCGGTTCGGGCGCGCTGACCGCGCTCGGATTGCGCTTCGCCGACGGCATGCGTGCCACCGTGGCCCCCTGGCTGGCCGTACCGCTGCCCGCGGCGGCCGAACGGGCGGCCGATCGGGCCCGGCGGGAACACGCCGCGGTCTGACCACCATCCACCCGCCCCGGGGCTCCCTCACCCGGGGCCCATGATCCCGGGGTACCGTCATCCTCACCGAATCCCGCGCCGGCAGCGTCGCCGCCGCACCACTCGCCCTGCTCGCCCGTGAATTCACCGAAATCGGAGTCCGCGCGGGTGCGGTGCTCCACGTCCAGGCGTCCCTGCGCGCGCTCGGCCCGGTGCCCGGCGGCGCGACGACGGTGGTCGAGGCCCTGCTCGAAGCCCTGCGGGACGAGGAGGGGGAAGGAACCCTCGTCGCCTACACGGCGACCCCGGAGAACTCGGCCACCTCCCGGATCCACCGGGCCGAGACCGCCGGGCTCTCTCCGGAGCGCCGGGCCGAGCACCTCGACCGGATGCTCCCGTTCGATCCGGCCAGTACGCCGTGCTCGCCGACCATGGGGACGCTCTCGGAGACGATCCGCACGCATCGGCGTGCCCGGCGCAGCGACCACCCCCAGACGTCCTGGGCGGCCGTCGGCAAGCACGCCCGGGCGATCACCGCGCACCACCCGCTCACCTCCCACCTCGGCCCCGACTCCCCGCTGGGCCGCCTCTACGACCTCGACGCCCAGGTCCTGATGATCGGCGTCCCGATCGCCCGCTTCACCGGCTTCCACCTCGCCGACCTGCGGATGCCCGACGTCCCCCAGCGCGAGTACCGCTGCGTCGGCCCGGACGGCTGGACCACCTTCAAGGCCCCGGACCTCGACGACCTCCACTTCGCCGACCTGGGAGCCCGGGTCCTCGCCGCCTCCACCACCCTCACCACCCGCCGCATCGGCACCGCCCACTGCCGCCTGATCTCCCTCCGGGAGGCCGTCGACCTGGCCGAACACGTCCTGCGCCGATCCCGGTCCTGAGCCGTCCGACTGTCGCCAACGGCACACGGGCTCGCCCGCCGTTCCGGGCGGGCCCGCGCGTAGGATCCGCGCAGGTGTTCGTTGTGCGAAGGGTTCGACGTGGGTGTCAAGCGGGCTGCTGTGGTCGGCGGGGTCGTGCTGGCCCTGGCCGGGCTTGCCGGGTGCGGGAGCGGTGACGAACCGGCCATGAGTGCCGGGACGGTGCTGGAGCAGGGGCACAAGCAGTTCGCCCGGGCCGCGTCGGTGAAGATCACCGGGAGCGAGAGCGACTCGGGGCAGAAGATGACCTTCGCCGTGTCGGCCGCGGCCGGCGGGGACTGCACGGGGTCGTTCGACTTCGGGGACCAAGGGAAGGCCGAGCTGCTGCGCAGCGGCGGGCAGACGCTGTTCAAGGAGGACGAGCGGCTGCTGGCCAGGCTCGGCGGGGACAAGGCGGTGGCGGCCGGAAAGGACCACTGGCTGCGGATCAAGGACGGGGACGACCTGCAGACCGTCACCACGTTCTGCGACCTCAAGAGCACGCCCGTCTTCGGGGACGGCGACTGGTACAAGGACGTCGCGTCCGAGGGGACCGCGACCGTGGACGGGCGGAAGGCCGCCGGGATCCTCGCGACCTCGTCCAAGGACGGATCGTTCGAGGGGTACGTCGCCACGGACGGGCCCGCGCGGCCCCTCCGGGTCGAGTCGCCGCACGTGGGCGGGAGTTCGGACGGTACCACGATGGACTTCTCGGACTACGACGCCCCCGTCACCGTCAGCCTCCCGCCCGCTGATCGGATCATCGATCTGGACTCCCTCAAGCAGAGCTGACCAGCACGTCGTTTCGGTCATGTCAATTCGTGCGAGTCGTTGTGCTATTCCATTGGGGTGCCAGTCGTTCCTACACTGAAGCCCCGCGCACGGGGGCTGCGGGGAACAGGTTGCCGGCGGGCCCGGGGGAGGCGCGTGTGAACGACCGGGGCTGGGACGAGGACGACGCCAGGCCGTACTTCTTCCTCTCCTACGCCCACACCCCGAGGTCGGGCGCGCGCGGTGCCGGGGATCCGAACCACTGGGTGCGCCAGCTGTACCGGGACCTGTGCGAGGCGGTGCTCCAACTGACCACCGTGCCCGCCGGGGTGCCGGTGGGGTTCATGGACGAGTCCATGCACCAGGGCGAGTTGTGGGCGGAGCGGCTGTCGGAGGAACTGGCCAACTGCCGGGTGTTCGTGCCGCTGTACTCGCCGCGGTACTTCAACAGCGTTCCGTGCGGCCAGGAGTGGCACGCCTTCACCCGGCGGCCGGTCTATCCGGCGAACCTCGATTCCGAGCGCACCAGCGGGATCGTGCCGGTCTTATGGGCGCCGATGAGCCGCTACAAACTGCCCAAGGTGGCCGGCGACCTCCAGTTCAACCACACGAGCTTCGGGCCGGACTACGCCACCGAGGGCCTGTACGCGCTGATGAAGCTCACCTACTTCCGCGCCGCCTACGAGCTGGCCGTGCACCGGCTGGCCGCGCGGATCGTGCAGGTCGCCGAGGAGACGGTGATCCCGGTCGGGCGGCGGCTGGACTTCAACTCCCTGCCCAGCGCGTTCAACGTCACCGCGCCCACCAAGCAGCTCCGGATCTCCGTCCTCTCCTACCACCAGGGCGAGTTGCCCGAGGACCGCAGCCCCGACTACTACGGCGCCAAGCGCACCGACTGGCACCCCTACCGCCCCTCCGGCTCCCCGATCGCCCAGCACGCGGTGCGCCTCGCGCGGCAGTTGGGCTTCCAGCCGACCGTGCACGAGTTCGACGACGAGGCCGAGGCGATCATCGGCGGCGAGGCCGCCGCACCCGGCCTGCTCCTGCTGGACCGCTGGGCGCTGTGCGACGAGCGCCGCCGCGAGCTGGTCCGGCGCTTCGACCGCTCGGACGCCACCTGGGTGGGCGTCCTGGAGCCGTGGAACATGGACGACCCGGAGTGCCAGGAACGCGAGGGCGAGCTCGGCGAACTGAGCGACCGCACGCTGCGGATCACCCGCCGGGCCAGCCGCCCGAGCTTCCTCGGCGCGACCGGCACCGCCGGGCTCACCAGCCTCGACGACTTCGACGACGCGCTGCCCCGGGCCGCGATGAAGGCCAAGTACGCCTTCGAGAGCCGCACCCGGGCCGAGCCGGACGACCCCCCGGCGCCGCGGCCCAACCTGCGGGACGCGTTCCGGCGCGAACCCGACCCCTTCGGACCTGGCCCCACCGACCGCGACGACCACCCAGACCGCGACGACACCGACGACGACCCCGGCTACGGGACGGCGCCCGTGGGAGGACCCAGATGAGTGACAACACCACCAGGAACCTCCGCCTCGGGGGGCTCACCGCCGCCGACCTGGCCGCGCAGCGCGAGGCCCGCGGCCGGGCGCAGGAACAGGACCGCGGCGGGCGGATCATCACGTTCTACTCGTACAAGGGCGGCACCGGCCGCACCATGGCGCTCGCCAACACGGCCTGGATCCTGGCCGCCAACGGCTACCGCGTGCTCACCGTCGACTGGGACCTGGAGGCGCCCGGTCTGGCCAAGTTCTTCCACCCCTTCCTCGACCCGGCCTCCCTCGCCGGCACCACCGGCATGATGGACCTGATCGCCGAGTACCGGGAGGAGGCGCTGCGCCCGGTCGAGCACGCCGAGGGCTGGCACCTCGACTTCGCCCGCGTCCACCCGCACGCCCTGTCGCTGTCCTGGCCGCTGTTCCCGCGCGGCGGCAGCCTCGACTTCCTCTCCGCCGGCCAGTTCAACCGGGACTACTCGGAGGCCGTCACCCACCTCGACTGGGACATCTTCTACGACCGGTTCGACGGCGGGCAGTTCTTCGACGCCCTCAAGGCCGACATGGCCAAGCGCTACGACTACGTCCTGATCGACTCCCGCACCGGCCTGTCCGACATCGCCGAGATCTGCACCGTGCAGATGCCCGACGACCTCGTCGTCTGCTTCACCCTCAGCGACCAGTCGATCGACGGCGCCTCCCGGATCGCCCAGCACATCCACGACCGCTACCGCGAGCGCGGCATCCGCATCCTGCCCGTCCCGATGCGCATCGACGAGGGCGAGAAGGAGAAGGCGGACGCCGGCCGCGCCCTCGCCCGGGTGCGCTTCGACGGGCTGCCGGCCGGCCTGGGCGGCGAGGAACTCGCCCAGTACTGGGGCTCGGTGGAGATCCCGTACCGGCCGTTCTACGCCTACGAGGAGATCCTCGCGACCTTCGGCGACCAGCCCGGCACGCCCACCTCGATGCTCGCCGCGTGCGAGCGGCTGACCTCCGTCATCACCGAGGGCCGGGTCACCAACCTGCCGGCGGTGGACGAGGAGGTGCGGCTGCGCTACGTCGACGCGTTCACCCGCCGCCGCCCCTCCGTGCCCGCCGACCTCTACCTGTCGTACGTGCCCGAGGACCGGATGTGGGCGGACTGGATCGAGTCCGTCCTCACCCGGGCCGGCTTCCGGGTGCTGCCGCGGGACCTCAGCGCCGGCACCGACCCGCGCGAGGAGACCGAGCGTGGCATCGACGCCGCCTACCGGACGGTCGCCGTGCTCTCGCCCGCCTACCAGCGCTCCCCGCAGGCCCGGGCCCTGTGGGAGTCCGTGGTCAGCTCCGACCCGTCCGGGACGCGCCGCCAGCTCGTGCCCGTCCGGGTCGGCGACGTGCGGCTCACCGCGCCGTTCAGCAACCGCAACCCGGTCGACCTGGTGGGCCGCGACGAGGCGCAGTCCGTCCAGACGCTGCTGCGCGCGCTCGGCCGCGGCGAGGCCGCCCTGCCGGAGGGCAACGGCGGCGGGCCGCGCTTCCCCGGCAGCAAGCCCGCCGTGTGGGACGTCCCGCCGCGCAACCCGTCCTTCACCGGCCGCGCCGCCGTCCTGGAGCAGCTGCGCAACCAGCTGCGCGGCGGCATGGCGGCCGTCCTGCCCACCCCGCAGACGCTGTACGGGCTCGGCGGCGTCGGCAAGACCCAGGTCGCCCTGGAGTACGCGCACCGGTTCATGTCCGACTACGACCTGGTGTGGTGGATCGACGCCGAGCAGACCGAGCTCGTCGCCCCCGCCCTCGCCGAGCTGGCCCGGCGCCTGGGCCTGCGCGTCGGCGACTCCGTCACCGAGGCCGCCGAGGCCGCCCGGGAGGCACTGCGCCTGGGCCGGCCCACCGCGCGCTGGCTGCTGATCTTCGACAACGCCGACGAGCCGTCCGAGATCCGCCGCTTCTTCCCCGGCGGCTCCGGCCACATCCTGGTGACCTCCCGCAACCAGGCCTGGACCGGGCACGCCGAGGCCCTGGAGGTCGACGTCTTCACCCGCGGCGAGAGCGTCGAGCACCTGTGCCGGCGCGCCCGCGGCCTGTCCCGGGCGGACGCCGACCGGGTCGCCGAGGCCGTCGGCGACCTGCCGCTCGCCGTCGAGGTCGCCGCCGCGTGGCTGGACACCACCGGCACCCCGGTCGAGACGTACGTCACCCAGCTGCACGCCGAGGCCGCCCGCGCGCTGGCCGTCGCCCGGCCCGCCGACTACCCGACCCCGGTCGGCGCCACCTGGAACGTCTCCATCGGCCGGCTGCGCCAGCAGTCCCCGGCCGCCGTGCGGCTGCTCCAGCTGTGCGCGTTCTTCGCGCCCGAGCCGATCTCGATGAACCTCTTCTACAGCGACCAGATGATCCGGGCGCTGGTGAAGTACGACGCCGACCTCAGCGACAAGTTCATGCTGGGCAAGGTCATCCAGGCCATCGGCCGCTACGCGCTCGCCAAGGTCGACGCCGGCAGCAACAGCTTCCAGGTGCACCGGCTCGTCCAGGCCGTGATCCGGGCCGAGATGACCGAAGAGGAGCAGGAGGTCGCCGTCCACGAGGTGCACCGCATCCTCACCGGCGCCCGGCCCGTCCTCGGCGACACCGACGACCCCGCCAACTGGCCCGCCTTCGACGAGATCTGGCCGCACCTGTCGCCCTCCAAGGCGCACAACTGCGACGAGGCCGACACCCGCCAGCTGCTCATCGACCGCGTCCGCTACCTGTGGAAGCGCGGCGAGCTCGACCGCGCCCGCGACCTCGGCCACGCCCTGGACACCGAGTGGACCCGCAAGCTCGGCGAGGGCGACCGGCAGACCCTCCTCCTGCGCTTCCAGCTCGCCAACGTCCTGCGCTCCCAGGGCAACTACGCCGAGGCCCTGGCCCTCGACGAGGACACCCTGGAGCGCCAGCGCGGCCTGCTCGGCGAGCACCACGCCTACACCCTGATGACGGCCGGCTCGCTCGGCGCCGACCGCCGGGCCCTCGGCCGGTTCCAGGCCGCCCTCGAACTCGACCGCGAGATCCTCTCCCAGTTCCGCGAGCTGTTCGGCGACGACCACCCGCGCACCCTCGCCATGGCCAACAACCTGGCGATCGACTACCGGCTCGTCGGCGAGAGCGAACTCGCCCGCGAACTCGACCAGGAGACCCTCGACCGGCGCACCGCCGTCCTCGGCCCCAAGCACCCCTACACCCTCTCCACCAAGTCCAACCTCGCCCGCGACCTGCGCGAACTCGGCGACTACCAGGGCTCGGTGGAACTCCTCCAGGAGGTCACCGCCGACCTCGGCGACGTCCTCGACCCCGACCTGCCGGAGAACCTGCGCAACGCCAAGTCGCTGGCCGTCTCGCTGCGCCGGATCGGCCAGCTCGCCGAGGCCCGCCGGATCACCAAGGAGACCTACGAGCGCTACCTGGAGCGCTACGGCGCCGACGCCCCCGACGCGCTCGCCTGCGCGCTCAACCTGGCCGCCGACCACAGCGCCTCCGGCGACAAGGAGACCGCGCGGGACCTGTGCGCGACCGTGTTCGAGGGCCACCGGCGGCTGTTCGGCGACGAGCACCCGTTCACCCTGGCCTGCGCCAACAACCTCGGCATCTACCTGCGCGGCAGCGGCGACGTCCCGGGCGCCATCGAGCGCGGCCGGGCCACCGTCGACGGGCTCACCCGCTCCGTCGGGCCGGACCACCCGTACACCCTCAACGCGATGATCAACCTGGCCAACGCGTACGGCGACGACGGGCAGACCCAGCGCGCCGAGGAGCTGGGCCGCGCCGCCTACGAGGGCCTGTGCGCCCGCTACACCCCCCGGCACCCGGACGCCGTCGCCTGCGAGGCCAACCTGGCGATCACCCTGCGAGCGGCCGCGCGGCACGGCCAGGCGGCGGAACTGCGGGCCCGCTCGATCGCCGAGCTGATCCGGCAGTTCGGCGAGGAGCACCCCAACACGGTGTCGGCGCGCGGCTGGAAGCGGATCAACCGGGACCTGGAACCGCAGCCGGTGTGACGCGTCGGGAAACGTTCGCAGGGACGTTCAGGGGGGCGGGGTACGCTCCGGAGCCATGACTACCCCGCCCCCGGTCCTGGTCACCCGCCGCCTCGCGCCCGGGGTGATCGAACGGCTCACCGCGCACCACGCCGCCACCTGCCACGACTCCGACCGCTCGATGCCCCGGCCGGAGCTGCTGGCCGCCCTGCCCGGCCGCCGGGCCGTCCTCACCACCCTGGACGACCGGGTGGACGCCGAGTTCCTCGACGCCGCCGGGCCGCAGCTGCGGATCGTCGCCAACCACGCCGTCGGCTACCACAACGTCGACGTGGCGGCCTGTGCCGAACGGGGGGTGCTCGTCACCAACACCCCCGGCGTGCTCACCACCGCCACCGCCGACATGGCCTGGGCGCTGCTGCTCGCCGCCACCCGCCGGCTCGGCGAGGGCGAACGGCTGCTGCGCTCCGGGCAGCCGTGGGTGTGGGCGCCGAACTTCCTGCTCGGCATGGAGCTGTCCGGCACCCCGCTCGGCATCCTCGGCATGGGCCGGATCGGGCAGGCCGTCGCCCGGCGGGCGCGCGGCTTCGACATGCCCGTGAGCTACCACAACCGGAGCGAACTGCCGCCGGAGCGGGCCGAGGGCGCGCGGTGGAAGCCGCTGGACGAGCTGCTCGCGACGTCCACGGTGCTGGTCGTCACCTGCCCGCTCGGTGCGGCCACCCGGCACCTGCTGGACGCCCGGCGGCTGGCGCGACTGCCGCGCGGGGCCGTCGTGGTGAGCATGACGGCGGGCGTGGTCGACGAGGAGGCGCTCGCGGCCGCCCTGGAGTCCGGCGCGCTGTTCGCCGCGGCCGTCGACAACTTCGAGCACGAGCCCGCGGTGCCGTCCGCCCTGCTCGCCCAGGAGCGCGCCGTGCTGGCCCCGCACCTCGGCAGCGCCACCGTGGCCACCCGTCAGGCGATGGGCGGGCTGGCCGTGGACAACGTCCTGGCGGTGCTGGCCGGGGACGAGCCGCTGACGCCCGTGAAGGCCTGATGCCGGTGAAGGTCTGACGCCCTAGCCGGCGGCCCAGGCCAGGGCGGTGGTCAGCACCCGGAAGGCGCCGAAGTGCGCGGCGCCGGGCTCCAGGAAGAGCTCGGCGCCCGGGATGTGGTCGGCCAGCCAGCGGGAGTGCTCGACCGGCGAGAACTGGTCGTCCGCGCCGTGCCACAGCCAGGTCGGCACCGCGATGTCCTCGCACTTGAAACCCCAGTCGGCGGTGAACGCCAGCACGTCGTCGATCCAGCCGTCCGCGCCGTGCCGGAACGCCTCCCGGTAGTTGCTCTGCAGCATCCGCCGCAGCCCGCTGTCGGCCACCACCATCCGGTCGGCGGGCGACAGTTCGGGCCGCAGGCCCTTCAGCAGCCGGACCGGGTCGTCCTTGATCTGGCGGGAGCGGAACTCCATCGTGTCCGCGATCCGGTCGTGGCCGCGCTCCGCCTCCCGGTAGGCGCGGACGTTCGACGGGGTCATCCCCGCGTACCAGTCCAGGCCGGTCGCGTTGCGCGGCGCGAGCCCCACCAGCACCGCCACCCGGCTCACCCGCTCCGGCAGCAGCGCCGCGCAGGCCAGCGCGTGCGGGCCGCCGCCGGAGCGGCCCAGCACCGCGAAGGCCTCCAGGCCGAGGTCGTCCGCGATGGTCCGCACGTCGGCCGCCGCCGCGCTCACCCGCCGCCCGACCTGCCGGGTCGAATCGCCGTACCCGGGCCGGTCGTAGGAGATCAGGCGCACCCCCAGCCGGTACAGCACGGTGCTGCGCGGGTGCGGGCCGACCCGGCTGCCCGGCATGCCGTGCAGCAGGAACACCGGACGGCCGCGCGGATCGCCCAGGGACTCCACGGCGAGTGCGCGTCCGCCCGGGGCCTTGACCATTCGTAACGCCACGCGCCTGCCTCCTGAGTGTCACCGGTGGGGGGTCACCGGTCGGTGGTGGTGCGGATCTCCCGGCGGGCCTGCCAGGTGGTGTGCTCCCGGGACACCGCGTCCTCGGCGTCCCGGGCCAGCCGGGCCCAGATCTCCTCGGCGTCCGCCGACTCCAGCTCCAGCGCCGCCAGTTGGCGCCGGATCTGGTCCAGCTCGTCGGCCGCGAGGCCGTACGCCGCGGCCAGCGGACGGTACTGGCGCAGCTGCGCCCACGCGGCGACGGACGCGGCCACCGCCGAGACCGTGCCCAGCGCGTCGTAGGTGAACGCGCCGAGCGCCCGCAGCACCGCGAGCACCAGCCCGAGGGCGGGCAGCACCACGCCGAGCACACCGGTCCAGAAGCCCGCCCGGGCGCAGTACCGGGACTTCGAGCGGTACCACGCGTGCTGCACCTCGATCCGCTCGCGCAGGTACACCTCGCGGCGGACGGCCAGCGGCTGCGCGCGCAGGTCGCGCATCGCGTCGGTGATCCCGGCGGGCCCGGCGAGCGGTTCCCCGCCCGGTTCCGCGCCCTGCTCCCCGCCCGGCGGCGACCCGACCGCCGGGCCGCCGCGGAAGGCGCCCAGCACCCGGCCGAGCTGGAAGCGGTACAGGCCCTCGGCGTCCGGCAGGGCGCGCGGCGGCGGCTGGTAGGCGTCGGCCCGCACGGCGAACTTCCAGGCGAGCGTCTTCACCGACTCCGCGGCGGCCCGGCCCTCGTACCAGAGGCCCTGCGGGTTCTGCCGGCCGATCACCACGGCGAACCCGATCGCGCCGAGGTAGGCGACGGCGGCCGGCCAGGCCCACGCCTCGCCGTCGGCCGAGCCGGTCGCGGCGGCGACGAGGAGCAGGACCAGCTCCCACGCGGAGAGCACCACCGAGCGGTGCTGCCCGTGCAGCGAGGCGGAGTCGGCGGCCCAGAAGAGGTCGGGCAGGAGGTCCCGCTCCCGCACCCACCCGGTACGCCCCGCACCAGACGCCATGTTCGGCCCCCACCCGTCGCTCCGGTCGCACCCCTTCCCTGCCCCGGCGGGCTCCCCGGTACGCCTGCCGCCCGGCCGTCCGGCCCGCAATGGCCGGGAACCCCCGGTGGTTGTCCGGCGGGCGGCCCGGGGCCCGGCGGGAGCGGCCCGGGGGGGCGTGGGTGCGGCTCAGTAGGTGTAGAAGATCCGTTCCGCGTTGTCGCTCATCTGCCGGACGTTCCACTCCGTCCCGCCCGGCACGTTGCCCGAGCGGAACAGCGGCGGCGCCTCCGCGGTGCCGGCCTGCGCCGCCTCCGCCAGGCGGCCCACGGCGGAGGCGACGACGGCCTGCATCAGGGCACTGGTGACGATCGTCGAGACCGGGCCGAACGTCGTGCGGGCGCCCGGGTGGGTCAGCTCGCCGTCGCCGACCGCGATCTTGCTGTCCAGCACGACGTCGCAGTTGTCCTTCAGGTACGTCCCCGACGGGTGCGCCGAGGGCACCTCGCCCGGGTACGCGAGCGAGGTGACCCCGATCACCTTCAGCCCGCGGTCGCGCGCGTACCGGGCCAGCTCGACCGGCATGACCTGGCGGCCGGACAGCGAGATCACGAAGAGCACGTCGCCCGCCGTCGCCGGGGTGAGGTCCAGGCTCGTCGTGGCCAGGCCGGACACCCGCTCCAGGGCGCTCGCCAGCGGCGCGGGCATCACCGTCACCCCGGCCATCCCGGGCACGTTCAGCAGGTTGACCGGCACCAGTCCGCCCGCCCGGTAGACCACGTCCTGCGCGGGCAGCGAGGAGTGCCCGGCACCGAAGGTGAAGACCCGGCGGCCCTGCGCGACCGCCTCGGCGAGCAGCGCGGCGGCGGCCTCGATCGGCTCGGCCTCCTCCTCGCGGACCCGCTGGAGATGGGCGATCGCGGCGTCGAAGTACCGGCCGACCAGGTCGTTCATCTGGTGCCTCCGCTCTCTGCCGGTGAGGGAGCCGGCCCGGGTGGGGCGGCCCGGGAGGTCCCGGCCGCCAGTGGAGAAAGCTACGGCGAGCACGGTGGTGCCTCGGCGGTCCCGCTGTCAACAGGAACGAAAACCGGTACCGGAAGCCCCCGGGCGGGCCCGGTTGTCGGGCCGGTACGTCAGAATTGTCGGTGAGGACCCCGAAGAACGGAGCCAGCGGCGATGTCTGGGCTGATCGACACCACTGAGATGTACCTTCGCACCATCCTGGAGCTGGAGGAGGAAGGCATCGTCCCGATGCGCGCCCGGATCGCCGAGCGTCTGGAGCAGAGCGGCCCCACCGTCAGCCAGACGGTCGGCCGGATGGAGCGCGACGGCCTCCTCCAGGTCGCCGGCGACCGCCACCTTGAGCTCACCGAGGAGGGCCGCCGGCTCGCGGTGCGCGTCATGCGCAAGCACCGCATCGCCGAGTGCCTGCTGGTCGACGTGATCGGCCTGGAGTGGGAACAGGTGCACGAGGAGGCGTGCCGCTGGGAGCACGTCATGAGCGAGACGGTCGAGCGCAAGGTGCTCGCCATGCTCGGCCACCCGACCCAGTCCCCGTACGGCAACCCGATCCCCGGCCTCGACGAGCTCGGCGACGCCAAGGCCGAGGGCGAGGGCTTCGACGCCGCGCTGGTCCAGCTCGACTCGGTCAAGCCGGGCGAGGAGGGCGTCAGCGTGGTGGTCCGCCGGATCGGCGAGCCGATCCAGACCGACGAGGGCCTGATGCGCAGGCTGCGCCGGGCGGGCGTCCGGCCGGGCTCGACGGTCATGGTGAGCCCCGGCGTCGGCGGAGTCCTGGTGGGCACCGGCGAGAACGCCGCGGAGCTGGGCAAGGACATCGCCCAGCACGTGTTCGTCGCCCAGGCCTGAGCCGCCGCCGAGCCGTCCGAGCCGTCCGAGCCGTCCAAGCCGCCAGGCCGTCCGCGCCGTCGGCGGCGCACGACGGCGCACGCGAGGGCACATCGGCGGCACGCGGCCGCACACGGGTCGTACGAGGTCGCACACGACGAAGAGGCCCGCTGCTCCCCGTGCAGCGGGCCTTCCGTCCTCCCCGGTCCCCCTCTTCCCTCCCGTCCCCTCCGGTCCCTCCCGCTTCCCCTCCGTACCGCCCCGCCCGGCTTCCCCGTCCGAGCGTCCCCTCCGGCGTCCCCTCGCACCGGATTCCTCCCCTCGGCCGATCATGGCAATCCTTGAGCGTTGTCACTCGTACGAGGGGCTTCTCCGGTTGACCAGCGGGTAGACCGGGCCTTTATCCGCACATGCGTATGACGGGCCCCGCCTCCGGTGGGAGACAAGGCCCGTCACTCGCGCGCGTTGTGTCGCGCGGCGCACGCCCTCACCCGATAGGCGCAGGGCGGCTGTCCGGGGGAGGGTGAATCCGGCTGGGCCGAACGGCCCGGCCGACGTCCCTCCGGCGCACCACGGCCTCAGTGCACCCCCGCCGGCTGGGCGTTCTGCGGGCGGGCCGAGGGGGCCTCGCGGCCGCACGCGTACGCCAGCGGGCTGATGAGCTCCGCGGCGTCCGGCAGCCAGCGGTTGAGCGCCGAGGGGGAGCGGGCCCACTGGGCGTACCCGGTGCTGCCGACCCGGGACGGCGGGGCGACCGTCCAGTCCCCCTCGCCGCGGGCGACCAGGTCGAGCCGGCCGGGCGGCCAGCCGAGCTTGCGGAGCATCTCCGGGAGCTTGGCCGCGACCCCGGGCAGCACCAGGAAGTGCAGCCGCCGCCCGATCCGGCCGGGGGAGGCGGGGACGGCCACGACCGGGCCGAGCTGGAGGTCCTGCCGCTCCATCCGGGCCAGCGCCAGGCAGCCGGCCACCTCCGGGACGTCCAGGACGTCGAAGGAGCGGCCGGTGGGCAGCAGGATGGAGGCCTGCGGCCGTTCGGTCCACCAGCGCCGCACCGCCCCGGGGCCGGCGCTCGCCTTGCGGGCCCAGTCCGCGTCCAGCGGATGGGCGCCGGGCAGCGGGCAGCGCGGGTCGCCGCAGGAGCAGCGGGCGGGCCCGTCGCCGTCGATCAGCCAGGCGCCCGGGGCGACCTCCCAGTGGCGGTTCTCGGCGTAGCTGACGGCTTCGATGAGCAGCGGGGGCAGTCCGGCGTTCTTGCCCTGGTCGGGGGAGTCGGGGATGTCTTCCACGCGCTGCTCAACTACCGTGTGTGAGCCTGGTTACGGCCCCGCGGTGCCCGGATGGGCGCATGATGGCAATGTCACCCGAACCGGTGACTCAACCGAGTTGGGGCGGGCGGGGGCGGGCGCAGAGGGGGCGCACGGGAGCATTTCCCAGGGCGCGTGGGGGGTGCGGTTCGTCACCGTGGGTATCCCGCTGGCGTTGCTGATCGCTAACCTGGTGTCAGATTCCTTGGACGGTCGGACAGTCGGCAACAGATCAGCAGAATCGTCGCCCGCCGGCCGGGACCGGAGGGTGTGGGGAGGCGAAGCCCAATGGCCGCGAGACCACTCGTCGCACGACAGCCCAACGAGCGTCTGCAGCAACTGATCCAGGAGGCCAGCTGCTCCAATGCCGGCCTGGCCCGGAGAGTCAACCTCTGCGGCGCCGAGCACGGACTGGACCTGCGCTACGACAAGACCTCCGTCGCCCGGTGGCTGCGCGGCCAACAGCCGCGCGGGCAGGCGCCGGCGGTGATCGCCGAGGCCCTGGGCCGCAAGCTCGGCCGCAGCGTGTCGGTCGAGGAGATCGGCATGGCGGACGGCAAGAACCTCAGCTCCGGCATCGGGCTGCAGTTCGCGCCGACCCTGGGCGCGGCCCTGGAGCAGGTCTGCGAGCTCTGGCGCAGCGACGTCGGCCGGCGGGACTTCCTGACCGGGGCGACGGTCGCCGCCTCCGCCCTGGTGGAGCCCAGCCGGGACTGGCTGATCACCCCGCCGGACCCGGTGGTGGCGCGCACCGGCGGCCCGCGGGTCGGCCCGACGGACGTCGCGGCGATCAAGGCGACCACGACGATGCTGGTGGACCTGGACCACCGCTTCGGCAGCGGGCACGTGCGCCCGGTCGTCGTCCACTACCTCAACTCGGTGGTCTCCGGCCTGCTCGGCGGGGCCTACCGCGAGGAGACCGGGCGCCAACTCTTCGCCGCAGTGGCGAGGTTGACCGAGCTGGCCGGCTACATGGCGGTGGACACCGGACAGCCCGGACTCGCCCAGCGCTACTACATCCAGGCGCTGCGCCTCGCGCAGGCGGCGGACGACCGCGGCTACGGCGGCTACGTCCTCGCGGCCTCGATGAGCCACCTCGCGGCGACGCTGGGCAACCCGCGCGAGATCGCCCAACTCGCCCGCGCCGCGCAGGAGGGCGCGCGGACGGTGGCCACCCCGACGGCGATGGCGATGTTCTACGCGGCCGAGGCCCGCGGCCACGCGCTGCTCGGCGACGCCCGCTCGTGCGAGGCGGTCGCGGCCAAGGCGCTGGAGATGATGGAGAAGCGCCGCCCGGAGGACGACCCGGACTGGATCGTCCACTTCGACGACGCCTACCTCGCCGACGAGCTGGCCCACTGCCACCGGGACCTGGAACAGGCCGGCCAGGCCGAGCACTACGCCCGCCGGGCGCTCGACCTGCACCCGCCGACGCGGGTGCGCCGCCGCGCGGTGGACCTGGTCCTGCTGGCCACGGCGCAGCTGCAGCAGCGGGACCTGGAGCGCGCCTGCGAGACGGGCGCGCAGGCGGTCCGGTTGCTGAGCGGGCTGCGCTCCAACCGGGGCGTGGAGTACCTGGACGAGTTCCGGCGCCGGCTGGAGCCCTACCGGGAGCAGCGGGTGGTCCGCGAGTTCCACGCCAGGGCGGACGCGGAGGCCGCCTGAGCGGATCGGCCCCCGCGGGGGAGCAGGTCGTGATGTCCCGCCCACGTGGTCACCCGGTGAGGCGAACCGGTAGCGTGGGCGCGACGTCCAAGGAACTGTGATGCTCCCAAGAACCGACGAGATGTGGTCCGCCGTCAGCGCGCGGTCGTGCACAGGTGAGGAATCGCGTTGAGCCAGCGCCGCTCGTATCCCAACTCGGGTGACTTCAACCTGGACGACCTGTTCCGCCCCGAGCCCGGCCAGCAGCAGGGCCCGCAGGCCGTCGTGCCAGGTCAGGCGGGTCAGCCACAGGGCGCCCCCGGCCAGCAGATGCCGCCGGTGGGGCAGCCGTCCGGGCAGCCGGAGTACCTGGGCGAGGGCGGGCACGCGCTGCCGACGCAGGCCATGCCGGCCCAGGGCGCGCCGTGGGGCGGCGCCCCGGCCCCCGGGGCCCAGGGCTACCCGCAGGGCGCCCCGGCGCCGGAGACCCAGCACCTCCCGCCGTACCCGACCGGGGACCCGCAGGCCGGCGGCTACCCGGGCGCCCCCGGCTACCCGCAGCAGGCGCCCGGATACGCACCGCAGCCGGACCAGGCGTACGGCCACCAGGGCTACCCGCAGGCCGCCCACCCGCAGCCGGTCCAGCCCGGCTACTCCGGTGTCGACTACTCCGGCGCCGAGTACCAGACCACCGCCGTGCCGGTCCGCGAGGAGCGCGGCGGCGGACGCCCGTCCTCGAAGCTGATCATCGGCGGCGTGGTGGCCGGCTGCGCCGCGGCCGGGATCCTCGTCGCCGTGCTGATGAGCGGCGGCGACGACAGCACGAGTGGCGACAAGAAGAAGACCCCGCCGGTGGCCTCGGCCGGCAGCGCCTCGACCGGCCCGGCGGGCGCGAGCGGTTCGGCGGCCGCCGTCGACCCGGAGGTCAAGGCGCAGGCGCAGCCGCTGTCGGACCTGCTGGGCACCGCGAGCGACAGCCGCTCGGCGGTCGTGAACGCGGTCGGCGCCGTGCAGAAGTGCAACCAGCTGCCGGAGTCGCAGCAGGCGCTGACCGCCGCGGCCGGCAAGCGGCGCGAGCTGCAGACCAAGCTCGGCCAGCTGAAGACCGACAAGCTGCCCGGTGGTGCGCAGCTGGTCGAGCAGCTCAACGCGGCCTGGACGGCCTCGGCGCAGGCGGACGACGAGTACGCGGCCTGGGCCTCGGACTCGCAGGCCCCGGGTGCGTGCGGCAAGCAGGACAACCAGCACTACAAGAACGCGGTCACGGCCAGCGGCTCGGCGACGAACGCCAAGAAGCAGGCGTCCACGCTCTGGAACGCGATCGCGACGCAGACCGGCCTGCCGAGCCGCGGCGACGGCGACCTGTAGGAGGGCGTCGGAGGGGCGGGCCGCCCGCGCCTCACGAGGGCGGCCCGCACACCGTCACGCCGGGGGCTTGCTGCCCGTGAGCACCCAGCGGACGTCGACGAAGCCCGGCTGCTGCAGGGTCATCCGGCCGCCCTTCACCACCTGGTAGGTGACCCAGGTGTTCACCAGCCGCGGCGACTCGGTGCTGGGCAGCATGTTGGTGGTGCCCCAGCTCAGCGGCGGGGTGAGGCCGACGTCGACGCCCTCGCCGCTGTCCAGCAGGGCGGTGATCGTCTTCGAGTCGACCGCCTTGCCGGCCGAGGTCAGCTTGTCGGAGACGACGCGGAACACCTCGTACGCGACCCAGGTGGTCTCCACACCGGGGTCGGACACGTCGATGGTCCGGCCGTCGGTGCGCACGACGTCACGCAGCCCGTCCCACACCTTGGCCGACTCCGGCGGGTACCAGCTGGTGACGAACGCGCCGCCCAGCGGTCCGCTGTCGCCGCCGGTGGAGTCGACCACCGACTGCTGCACGCTGCCGATCACCGAGGCGATCCTGGTGTTCCTCGGGCCCAGCCGCCGGTAGGCGTCCAGCAGGTTGCCGGTCGGCTCGGCGCCGAGCGCGATGGTCACGCAGTTGCCCGGCTCGTCCTTGCCGATCGCCTTGCGCACCACCGGCGTGTAGTCGTTGGACTTCTCGGGCGCCTTGACGTCGAGCAGCTTGAGCCCGGCGGGCTTGAGCGCGTTGGCCAGGTAGCCGAGCAGGTTGTCGCCGGCCGGGGTGTCCGGGCGCACCAGGGAAACGTATCTGCACCCGGCGTCTACCAGCTGGCGGCCGCTGCCGCCGATGAGCGCGGGCATGCCGCCGTCCACCGGGTAGGACAGCGGGCTGCTGAACTCCGGCTGGGAGAGGCCGTAGCCGCCGATCAGCGGGATCCCGGCACGCTCCAGGACGGGCATGAAGGCGTCGCCCCACTGGCTGTAGGAGCCGATGACGGCGACCGCCTTGTTGTCCACCGCCTGCTGCGCGCACGCCTTGGCACCCTCGGCGTCGTTGTGCTCGTTGCAGGTGAGCACCCGCAGCCGTCGTCCGTTTAAGCCGCCCTTGTTGTTCACGTCGCGTCCGATGGCCTCGGCGAGCGCCGTCATGCCGGGCCGGTCGGCCGAGCCGGTGCCGGCCGGCGCCCAGGTCATGACGGTGAGGTCGGAGCCGGTCGTGGCATCGGCCGGTCCGCCGCACGCGGAGGCTGAGAAGAGGGTGGGGAGCAGGGCCGCGGCGATCGCGGCGGCGGCGATCGGGCGGCGCGCGGTCCGGCGCTGCCGCGCGGTCGGGCGCTGCCGCGCGATCTGGTTCCGGGCCTGGAAGGTGTCCCTTCGGCGGGTCATCGGTCTTCCCTCTCTGGGGCGCCCTCCGGCGCACCGGAGCAAGCCAAGCCCCGGCGGCACAAGCCGAGAGGACCGAAATGTGAACGCTCGGAAAACGGGTGCCGAACTCCCGAGGGGAACGCGTGTAGATCCCGCGAGTGGAGCACGAACAGCACGGGAACGTACGATCGTTCCCCATGTCCGCCAGCACAGATTCTTCGCACCGGTCCGCCCGAAACCCTTCTCGTCCGGGCCACCGCTCCAGCACGATGGGCGGCATGCCGCTCAACGACCTGCCCTGGTGGCGCTGGCGAGCCCGACTGCGCTCGGCCCTGCACATGCTGTCCGACCCCGCCTTCCAGCAGGAGGCCTGGCTGTCCGGCCGGGAGGGGTACGGGGACGTGACCGACGCCGTCTACCGGCTCGTGGAGGACACCTGGCTGGACCGCTGGTCCGCCGAGAAGTACGTCGGCGCGATCTTCCGCGACGCGACCGAGGCCGCCCTGGTGGACGTCGCCGTGCTGCGGGTGGTCAGCCTGCTGCACGAGGTCGGCGCGGACGCCCCGGCCGCCGCCTACGTCGGCCACCCCGGCTGGCCCGAGGCCGTCCGGGCCGCGCGCGAGGCGCACGTGCTGCTGGCGGTCAACGACGGGGACGACCCGGACGCGGCGCCCAAGTCGCTGGACGTGCTGCGGATCCTGACCTCGGTCTGAGCGGGGGCCCGGTGCCCGTACTGCGGAACGGGAGGTGCCGTCCCGCAGTACGGGCACCGGGACGGGTGCTGTCCAGGATGTGACACGCTGGACCATTCACGAAACGCACGACCATAGGACGGGATACCCCCACGTGGAACAGCAGCCGGCCAGTGCCCAGTACGTCCTCACGCTGTCCTGCCCCGACAAGCAGGGCATCGTCCACGCGGTCTCCAGCTACCTCTTCATGACCGGCTGCAACATCATCGACAGCCAGCAGTTCGGGGACGGGGAGAGCGGCCTGTTCTTCATGCGGGTGCACTTCTCGGCCGCCGAGCCAGTCACCGCGGACAAGCTGCGGGCCAGCTTCGCCGCGATCGGCGCCTCGTTCGGCATGGAGTGGCAGATCCACCCGACCGAGGAGCGGATGCGGATCGTCCTCATGGTCAGCAAGTTCGGGCACTGCCTCAACGACCTGCTGTTCCGCAGCCGGATCGGCGCGCTGCCGGTGGAGATCGCCGCGGTGGTCTCCAACCACACCGACTTCCGCGACCTCACCGAGGGCTTCGGCATCCCCTTCCACCACATCCCCGTCACCCGGGACACCAAGGCCGACGCCGAGCGGCAGCTGCTCGACCTGGTGGAGCGCGAGAACGTCGAACTCGTCGTGCTGGCGCGCTACATGCAGGTGCTCTCGGACGACCTGTGCAAGGCGCTGTCCGGCCGGGTGATCAACATCCACCACTCCTTCCTGCCGAGCTTCAAGGGCGCCAAGCCCTACCACCAGGCGCACGCCCGCGGCGTGAAGCTGATCGGTGCCACCGCGCACTACGTCACCGCCGACCTCGACGAGGGCCCGATCATCGAGCAGGAGGTGGCCCGGGTCACCCACGACGTCACCCCGGACCAGCTGGTCGCGCTCGGCCGGGACGTCGAGTGCCAGGCGCTGGCCCGCGCGGTCAAGTGGCACAGCGAGCACCGCGTGCTGCTCAACGGCAGCCGGACGGTGGTCTTCGCCTGACGGGCGGGCCGCTCGGGGTTGCTTCCGGGGGTTGCGCGGCGTCGCTCGGGCCGCTCAGGGCTCGGGGTTGCTCAGGGCCGCTCAGGGCTCGGGGTTGCTCAGGGCCGCTCGGGGCTCGGGGGTTGGTCGGCGTCGCTCGGGCCGTTCAGGGCCGCGACAGCAGCGGCACCGCGCGCAGCACCTCGCGGATCGCGGCGCGGTCGCCGTGCTCGCCGACCGGCACCCGCTCGGGATCGCGGTGCGCGGCGGCCAGCTGGCAGAACTCCAGCCCGTCCAGCACCATCGACGCCACCGGCTCGCCGCCCGGCGGGACCTCCGCGCGGCCGTCCCCGCGGCCCTCGTCCGGGCCGTCCAGCGGGATCAGCCACTCGCCGGCCGCCGGGCCGTCGATCACCAGCCGCAGCCGGCGCCCGCCCCGCCCGGTCCCGGCCACTCCGGCCACTCCGGCCGCCCCGGCCGGCTGGGCGGCCCGCAGCCCGGCCAGCGCGCGCGGGACCATCCGGACCGCCAGCTCCACCATCTGCCGCAGGTGCTGCGGCGCCGGCGGGTCGTACGGGTAGGCCACCGCGCGGGCCACGTCCTCGCCGTGCACGAAGCACTCGAAGGCGCGGTCCACGAACGCGTCGCGCAGCGGCACGGCGGCGAAGCCGAAGTCCACCGGCGTGCTGCCCTGCGGGGCGAGGGCGGCGGTGCGCACCAGGTCGTGGGTCTGCCGCCGCCAGCGGGCCCGCACCGACTGCGGCGGAGCGCCGGCCGCCCCGGCGAGCAGCCGCGCGGTGCGCTCGGTGATCCCGGCGTACCGGCCGCCCTGCGGCGGCACCCGGGGCGCCCGCGGCCGGGCGTCCGGCTCCTGCGGCGGCACCCGGCGTTCGACCGGCGTGACGGCGGTGCCCGGGACGGCCGGCACCGGGTCCGGCAGGCCGAGGGCGAGCGCCACGTAGCCGTCGACGGCGGTCAGGTGGCACAGCACCTCGGCCGGGCGCAGGTACTCGGTGCCGCCGTGCCACGGGAGTTCGGCGACCTCCTGCCACTCCTCCGGGCCGAGGTCGCGCAGCAGCGCGTCGAGCTTGGCGGTCTCCGCCGCGTACGGAACTCCCCAGGCGGGGACGGGCAGTTCGGCCGGGCGGCGGGCCAGGCACCAGTCGAGCACCTGCTGGCGCAGCGGGCCCGGCTGGTCGAGCGGCTCGTCCACGGCGAGCCAGCCGGCCGCCTCGCGCAGGCGCGCGGCCTCCTCGGCGCACTCCGCGCAGGCACGCAGGTGGAGTTCGAGTTCGGCGGCCTCGGCGGGCGGGCACGCGCCGAGGGCCCAGGCGCCGAGCAGCGAGCGCAGGGCGTCGTGCTGCTCCCCGGTGGTCGTCACGTGCCCCCGTTCCCGTCCTGCGCGGTCCGGCCGCGGGCCCCGTCCCGAGCGGTCCGGCCGCACTGGCGGGCGCGCTCGTCGGCCAGTTCGGTGGCGAGCAGCTCCAGGCCGAGCCGCATCCGCTGCTTGGCGGCCTGCTCGCCGATGCCGAGCCGGCGGGCCGTCTCCTGGTAGGTGCGGCCGTCGTAGTACGTCACGGCGATGGTCTCACGCAGGCTGTGGGGGAGGGAGTCGACCACGTACTGCATGCGCGCGGCGGTGGCGACCTCGCGGATCTCGTCCTCGGCGGACCCGGGCCCGGCGCCCGGTTCGGCGGCCCGGCGCAGGCGCAGCCGGTCGACGGCACGGCGGTGGGTGAGCGCGCCGAGCCAGGAGCGCAGCGAGCCCTGGGCGGGGTCGAAGGCCTCGGGGTGCTCCCACACGTGGGCGAAGACCTCGCGGGTGAGCTGGGCGGCGGCGGCCTGGTCGGCCAGTATCCGCCCGGCGAGCCCGTGCACCATCGGCGCGAGCAGGTCGTAGAGTTCGCCGAGCGCGGTCTCCTCGCCGCGGGCGAGGCGCCGCTGGAGCTGCTCGTCCCAGCGGGGGCCGGCGTCCGCGGCCGTCGCGGCACCGCGGTCCGGGGTGGCCATCGGGCCGGGGGCGGCCATCGCACACCACCCTCCTGACCGGGGTCCGCTGGCTTACTCAACGGTATCTTGCGGCCGTCGGGCGGCGGGAGGAATCCCCGAAGAAGGGAACGCCGAGTTTCGGATCGTCACATGGTGGGACGTTCGGCTCGTGGGACCGTCCGCCGATGCCGCTGTTCGAGAACGGTCGGACATATGTCGCACGGGTGGTTCGCGAGTGGCGGGCCGGGTGTCGGGGGTGTGCGGCGGTAGGTTCGCCACTGCCGGTCCGGCGTGGTCGGCCGCGGTCCGGCCGAGCGCCGGTGCGAGGTTCGCCAGAGTGAACGGGACAGTATGCACTGCCCTGTCCCCCGATCGCTGGAATATGCCCGAAGCGCTTGCTGCGGTCCGTCCGCCCGCTCATCCTGAGGCGTATTCGTGTCGCGGCCAGCACCGGGTGGGACGTGCGACGGCCCTGCCGGCCGGCCGAACCGGCCCGATCGGGACGATGGCCGAACTGCGAGTGCGGGTGGTGGAGCGGTGCAGGTTCTTCAGGTACAGCTGGCGGTGCAGGCGGATCCCGCCGAGGTGGGCCGGGCCCGCCGGTGGGTGCGCTCGCGGCTGTTGAACCACGGGGTCGACCCGGACGCGCCGATGGCCGAGACGGTGGTGCTGGTGGTCTCCGAGCTGGTGACCAACGCCGTGGTGCACACCGGCTGTCCGGCCGTGCTGCGGCTGTGCCTGCCGGTGGACTGCGCCGCCCCGGCGGGCGCCCCGGCACCGGCCGTCCCGCTGCGGGTGGAGGTCGCGGACGCGAGCCAGGTGGCGCCGGCCCCCCGGCACGCGGGCCCGGACGCCGACGCCACCAACGGGCGCGGCCTGGAACTGGTCGAGCTGCTCTGCGAGCGCTGGGGCTGGTACCCGGACGGCTCGGGCAAGCGGGTGTGGTGCGAGATCGGCGCGGACGCCCGGCCGGCGGACCCGCTGGCGGGCGTGGACTGGGCGGCGCTCGCGCAGTAGGCGCCGCGTCGCGGTCGGCGGGTCGACCACGATCACCGGGCCGACCACGATCACCGGGCCGACCAGGATCGGCGGGCCGACCAGGGGCGCGACCGCCGCAACGATCACCGGCCGAAACCTGACGCAACCATTCCGAATTTCCGACAACCCATTGACGTGACGTATCCGACTGATCACGCTTGGGTGCAGCTCTCCGTCGCGAGGGGACGCCGAGGGGACACCCGTACGGCCGTCGTGGTGCTGCTGTCCAGGGGGATCGTGTCAGCAGGGGGGACCACGGCCTGCCAGGGGTGCGACCTCCTCGGCGAGTGCGGAGCGCCGGTGCGGGTTCAGGGCCCGTGCGTTGCGATCGGATGGCGGCCCGCCGTGCCGCGCTCGGGGTGTGCACGGCCGGCCGCCATCCGACTCGTCATCCGGTCCGTCGTCCGGGTCGTCGTCGGGTCGTCGTCGAGTCGTCGTCCGATTCGCCGTCCGGTTCGCCGTCGAGTTCAGGACACCGCCCGGAACGTCCTGCGGTAGGCGCTCGGCGCGACGTCGAGGCGTCCGCGCAGCTGGAGCCGCAGTGAGGCCGCGGTGCCGAAGCCGGACTCCCGGGCCACCTGGTCGATCGTCAGGTCGGTGCGCTCCAGCAACTGCCGGGCGCGCTCGGTGCGCTGGACGGTGAGCCACTGGCCCGGACTGCTGCCGGTCTCCTCGCGGAAGCGACGGGTGAACGTCCGCACGCTCATCCCCGCGCGGTCGGCGAGCTGACGCAGGGCGAGCGGTTCGTCCAGGTGCTCCAGCGCCCACGCGCGGACCGCCGCCGTCCCGGTGCCGCCGTGCTCCACCGGGCTCGGGGCCTCCACGTACTGCTTCTGGCCGCCCTCGCGCCACGGCGGGACGAGGCAGTTGCGGGCCACCGCGTTGGCGACCGCGCTGCCGTGGTCGCGCCGCACCACGTGCAGGCACAGGTCCACCCCGGCGGCCACCCCGCCGGAGGTGAGGACGTCGCCGTCGTCCGTGTAGAGCACGTCGGGGTCCAGCCGGACCCGCGGGTACAGCTCTGCGAAGCGCTCGGTGTAGCGCCAGTGCGTGGTGGCCGGGCGGCCGTCCAGCAGGCCGGCGGCGGCGAGCAGGAAGGAGCCGGTGCAGATCGACATCAGCCGGGTGCCGGGCCGGATCCGGGCGATCGCGGCGGCCAGTTCGGGGGTGTAGGCGGCGTCGGCGGTGGCCGGGCCGGCGTCGGCCGAGGCCGGGATCACCACCGTGTCGGCCCGCTCCAGGAGTTCGGGCCCGTGGTCGACGGCCACCCGGAAGTCGGCGCTGGTGGCGACCGGCCGGCCGTCCAGCGTGCAGGTCGCCACCTCGTACAGCGGCTCGCCGCCGGGCCCCTTCGCGCCGCCGAAGATCCGTGCGGGGATGCCGAGTTCGAAGGCGATGACCCCCTTCAGGGCCAGGACCGCGACCAGGTGCGCCATCTCGTTCCTCCTCGTTCCTTCCGTCATGGCCCGCGTGGCCCGCGTGGCCCGCGTTGCCCGCATGGCCCGTACGGCTGCGGACCGGGCCAGCCTAGGCCAGATCGTGGCCCGATTCTTTCGAAAGCTGGCATTCAGGCCACTCGTCGCCGTCCGGCCGCCCCGGGAGACTCGACCGCGTGACCGAACGCAACGTCCTCGCCCCCACCCCCTCCGCCGCCACACCCGCCCGCCCCGCCCGGCGCGTGCACTACGCCTGGGTGGTCGCCGGCGTCTCCCTCCTGGTGCTGCTCGGCTCGGCCGGCTTCCGCTCCACGCCCAGCCTGATGATGGACGCCCTGCACAACGAGTTCGGCTGGTCGCTCGGGACCATCTCCAGCGCCACCTCCGTCAACCTCACCCTCTACGGACTCACCGCCCCCTTCGCCGCCGCCCTGATGGACCGCTTCGGCGTGCGCCTGGTCGTCGTTTGCGCGCTGCTCGCCATCTCGGTCGGCTCCGGGCTCACCATGTTGATGCGTGAGCCGTGGCAACTGGTGCTCTGCTGGGGCGTGTTGGTCGGTCTCGGCAGCGGCTCGATGGCCGGCGCGTTCGCCACCACCATCACCGGCCGCTGGTTCCGCGCCCGCCAGGGCCTGGTCACCGGCGTGCTGACGGCCGCCGGCGCCGCGGGCAACCTGATCTTCCTTCCGGTCGGCGCCTGGCTGGTCGAACACCACGGCTGGCGCTCGGCGGTGGTCGTCGTCTCGCTCGCGGCCAGCGCGGTCGCCGTCCCGGTCCTGCTCCTGATGCGCGAGCGGCCCGCCGACATCGGCCTCCTGCCCTACGGTGCGACCGAGGCCCCGCCCGCCCCCGCCGCCGACGGCCGGGCGCTCGCCCGCACCCTGCGCGTGCTGCGCGACGCCGCCCGCACCCGGGCGTTCTGGCTGCTCGCCGGCTCCTTCGCGATCTGCGGCGCCACCACGGCCGGCCTGGTCGGCACCCACTTCATCCCGGCCGCCCACGACCACGGCATGCCCGTCACGACGGCGGCGAGCCTGCTCGCCACGATCGGCCTGTTCGACGTGGTCGGCACCATCGCCAGCGGCTGGTTCACCGACCGCGTCGACTCCCGCCTCCTGCTGGTCGTCTACTACGGGCTGCGCGGGATCTCCCTGCTCCTCCTGCCGCAGCTGCTGGCCGGCTCGCTGCAGCCGCCGATCCTCGCCTTCGTGATCTTCTACGGCCTGGACTGGGTGGCCACCGTGCCGCCGACCGTCGCCCTGTGCCGCCGGCACTTCGGCGAGGACGCGCCGATCGTCTTCGGCTGGGTGCTCGCCAGCCACCAGATCGGCGCGGCCGTGGTGGCCGGGCTGGCCGGCTTCGCCCGGGACGCGCTCGGCAACTACGACGCCACCTGGTACGGCGCGGGCGCCCTCTGCGCGATCGCCGTCGGCCTCTGCCTGGCGCTCCGCGGCACCCGTCCCGCTCGGCCCGTCCCCGCCCTGTCGTAACGACCGATTAGGCTCCGCACCCATGACGCTCACCTTCACCCTCGACCCGAAGCCCGACCCCGACCTGCGGGCCGCGATCGTCGGCCTGTGGACCGACGTCACCAACGCCGGCGGGGCCGTCGGCTTCGTGGCGCCGGTCACGGAGGACGACGTCTGGGACACCGCCGACCACCACTTCGCCGGACTCGCCCCCGTGGGGCCGGACCGCCTGCTCGTCGCCCACGAGACGGAGACCGGCCGGCTGGTCGGGGTGCTCTTCTTCGAGTCGATGCGCTTCAACCTCATGGAGCACTGGCGGATGCTCAAGCGCGTCATGGTGCACCCCGACACCCAGGGCCGCGGGTACGGCGTCGAGTTGATGGCCGAGGCCGAGCGGGCCGCCCGGGAGTGGGGGCTGGACGGCCTGCGGCTGACGGCGCGCGGCGGCCAGGGCCTGGAGCGGTTCTACGCCCGCTGCGGCTACCGCGAGGTCGGCCGGGTCCCCGGCGCGATCCGGGTCGCCCCGGGGGACGACCGCGACGACATCACCTTCTGGCTCGACCTGCGCTGACGGCCGGGCCCGGCCGGCGCCGACGCCCGCGCCGGGACGGCCGTCGGCACCCGCGCCGGCGGCCGTCCCGGACGGCCCGGAGCGGGGGACGGGCGACCCGTCCCCCGCTCCGCCCGTCGGGCATGCTTCACTGGGGGACCGGCCCCGACCCCCAGCGCAGTGAAGGACGTGCCCCAGTGAGCAGCAGCAACGGCCCCGCCAAGTCGCACGCCACGCTCCGCTACACCTCCCTGCGGGTCAGCATCTTCCTCGGCTGCCTGCTGGTGGCCCTCCTGCTCGGCCACTTCGGGGTCATCCCGGTCAGCGGCCAGACCGGCGTGATCTTCCTCTTCCTGCTGGCCGCGATCGCCTCCGCTCCGCTCAGCTACGTGCTGCTGAGCCGCCAGCGCGACGACATGTCGGCCCAGATCACCACCAAGGTCTCCGGGATGCGCAGCCGTACCGCCGATCGGATCGCCGCGCAGAACGCCGAGGAGGACGCGGCCGACGAGGCCGCCCGCGCCGCCGCCGCGCGGAACTGAGGCCGGACCGCCCCGGACCCGCTCCCGCCGCCGTGTCCGCCTCCGCCTCCGCCTCCGCCGATCTCCCGCAGACCCCCGAGCCGCAGACCCCCGCGCCGCACACCCCCGAGCCGCCGCCCGACGGCGCCGCCGGCACCTGGCCCGCCCCCGCGCGGCGGCCCACCGGCCGGGACGTCGCCCGGCTCGCCGGGGTCTCCCAGGCCACCGTCTCGCTCGTGTTCTCCGGCTCCGAAGCCGGCTCCCGGGTCTCCGACGCCACCCGCGAACGCGTCCGCGAGGCCGCCCGCAGCCTCGGCTACCGCCCCCAGGCGGCCGGCCGTCAGCTGCGCCTGGGCCGCAGCGGGATGATCCTGCTGGCCGTCCCCAACCTCCTCGGCCCGTTCTTCGGGCGCGTGCTGGAGGGCGTCCACGAGGAGGCCGGGCGGCACGGCCTGGCCGTCGTCGTCAGTTCGGGCTGGGGCAGCGCGACCCTCGCCGAGGCCGCCACCACCAGCCGCTTCGACGGCCTGCTGATCTGCTCCCCGGACGACAGCCAGCTCGGCGAGCTGCCCGCCGACACCCCCGCCGTCTTCCTGGACGCCGACCCGGGCACCGACCGCGCCCGGCCCACCATCGAGCTCGACGTCGCGGGCGGCATGCGGGCCGCGGTCGAGCACCTGGCCGCCCTCGGCCACCGCCGGATCGGCCGGCTGCGCTCGATCCACTCCGCCTACACCTTCCGGGTCCGGCAGGCCGCCTTCGAGCAGGCGGTGGCCGAACTCGGCCTGGACGTCGTCGAGTTGGGCGTCCGGCTGAACGAGGGACACCCGGCCGCCCGGAACGTCGCCCGCGGGATGCTGGAGCGGCCGGACGCACCGCGCGCGGTGATCTGCGACGACGACGTGGTGGCATCGGGGGTCTACCAGGCCGCCGCCGAGCTGGGCGTGCGGGTGCCCGACGACCTGTCCGTGGTCGGCATGGACAACGTCGCGGTCGCCGCCCTGCTCGCCCCGCCGCTGACCACCGTCGACCTGCCCGGCGAGGAGCTCGGCCGGGCCGGCACCGCCGCCCTGGCCGGCCTGTTGCGCGGCGAGCGGGTGGCCCCGCCGCCGCCGCTCGCGACCTCGCTCGTGCTGCGCTCGTCCACCGCCGCCGCCCGCTGACCGGCCGTGGCCCACGCATGACTGTGCCCGCCGGTCCAGACCTCCGGCGGGCACAGTCGTCTCTGGGGGCCGGTCAGCCCACGGGCACCGGCTGCGGCTGCGGCACCGGCGCGAGCGGCACCGCCCGGAACCACCGGCGCGCGCCGAACAGCAGCAGGCCGCCCAGCCCGATCCCGCCCGCCGCGCACAGCGCGACCGGCCGCAGCGAGCCCTCCGCGAGGTTCCCGGACACGGAGTAGCCGAGCGAGTTCCCGGTCGCGAACAGCGTCACCAGCCAGGCGAACGCCTCCGTCACCGTCCCGGTCGGCGCCAGCTCCGCGACCAGCACGAACGCCGCCGCCAGCAGCGGGGCCAGCACGATCCCCGACACGAACGCCAGCGCGGCCATCGGGTACGGCCCGGGCAGCACCACCAGCGGGAGGTAGGAGGCGGCCATCACCAGCGCCATCACCCACGTCCGGGTGCCCGTGCCGCTGCGCCACTTCACCGCCCCGTACGCGAGCGCGCCCAGCAGCCCGCCGAGCGCCGCCAGCGCCAGCAGCGTGCCGGCACCGCCGGGCAGGGCGCCCGCGTGGTGCTCGGCGTAGGCGATGAACAGCACGTTCTGCGCGCCGACCGCCCAGCCGGCCCCGGCCAGTCCGACCAGCAGCAGCACCAGGCCGGGGGAGCGCAGCGGGCCCAGCAGTCCGGCCGAGTGCTCGCGCGCCGGGGCTCGCCAGGCCCGTGCCGGCGCGGCGGTGGCGACGACCAGCGCGCCCGCGAGGCCCAGTCCGGCCGCCACCCACAGCGCCGCGACGGGGCTGAAGAGGCCGGCGATCCCGGCGACGGCCAGCGGCCCGGCGACGTAGAGGATCTGCTGCGAGGCGGAGTCGAAGGCGTAGGCGGTGTCCAGCTGTTCCTCCTCGACCACGGCCGGCCACAGCGAGCGCAGGCAGGGTTCGAGCGGGGGCATCGCGAGCCCGGCGATCGCGGCGCCAGCCGGCGCGGCGAGCACCGAGCCGGGCGCGAGGGCGAGCAGCGCGTACCCACCGCCCGCGACGACGGCGGAGGCGATCAGGACGCGGGGCTGCCCGGTGAGGTCGACGATCCGGCCGAGCACGGGCCCGCCGACGGCGGCCGCCAGGGCGTACACGGCGGTGGCCAGGCCGATCCGGCCGTACGGCGCGCCGGCCTCGCGCAGGGCGAGGGCGATGACCAGGGCGGTCATCCCGGCGGGCAGGCGGCCGAGCAGGGTGCCGAAGAGGAGGCGGCTGACGTGGGGGGCGCGGAGCAGGGCGAGATAGCCCATCGGCGGTTCTCCGGTGGGGCGTGCTGGAGCAGGGACGTTGTCAAGGTTATACGTATAACCGTCGGGCGGTCAATCGGGCCGGAGTGGCTGCCTGATGGTGCGTCGGGCTCGTTCGTGTCCGGATCTCGCTCTTGCGCCGCCCTGACCTCAAACAACTACTTTGAACATCTCAAACCTTTACTGCTAACGTGTCGCCCATGACCCCCTCGGACGCACCCCGGATGCACGGCCTGGGCACCCCGCCCACCGCCGCCCGCGCGTGCCGTCTGCCGGGAGCCGTGGACAGCCCGCGCCGTTGTCGCGCCGCCTGCTGTATTCCGGCGGCACGCCCCTGACCGGGGGCCGAGCCCTCACCGCCCGGCCCGCGCGCCGTGCCGCCGTCCCCGCCGCACCCCACCGTCAGCACCGCCCTCCCCCGGAGTCGCACCCCCATGTCCACAGCGCCCGAGGCGACCTCGTCGCCGTCCGTGCTCGCCCGCATCCGCAAGACGCCGTTCTGGGTGCAGATCGTCGCCGGCCTCGTGTTCGGCGTCGGCCTCGGCTACGTCGCCCGCGCCGGCGACGTCTCCTGGCTGGCCACCACCCTGGAGACCATCGGCAAGACCTTCGTCCAGCTGCTCAAGCTGGCCGTCCCGCCGCTGGTCTTCACCGCGATCGTGGTGAGCGTCGCCAACCTGCGCAATGTCACCAACGCGGCCCGCCTCGCCGTCCGCACCCTGCTCTGGTTCCTGATCACCTCGCTGATCGCCGTCGCCATCGGCCTCGGCCTCGGCCTGCTCACCGACCCGGGCAAGGGCACCAACCTCAGCACCGAGGGCCTCAAGGCGCCCAAGGGCGGCGGCACGTGGGTCGACTTCCTGACCGGCATCTTCCCGACCAACATCGTCACCGCGTTCACCGAGGTGAACGTGCTGCAGATCGTCTTCATGGCGGTCGTCGTCGGCGCCGCCGTCATCAAGCTCGGCACCAAGGCCGAGCCCGTCCTCAAGCTCAGCGAGTCGGTCCTGGAGCTGACCCAGACCGCCCTGTGGTGGGTCATCCGGCTCTCCCCGCTCGGCACCCTCGGCCTGATCGGCAAGTCCGTCGCCAAGTACGGCTGGGACCTGCTCAAGCCCTTCGCGACCCTCACCGCCGACATCTACGTCGGCTGCGCGCTGGTGCTGTTCGTCGTCTACTCGCTGCTGCTGAGGTTCGCCGGCGGCCTCAACCCGCTCAACTTCTACCGGGGCGCCTGGCCCGCCATCCAGCTGGCCTTCGTCTCCCGCTCCTCGGTCGGCACCCTGCCGGTCACCCGCCGCGTCACCGAGCGCCTCGGCGTCCCGAGCGAGTACGCGTCCTTCGCCGTCCCGTTCGGCGCCACCACCAAGATGGACGGCTGCGCCGCGATCTACCCGTCGATCGCCGCGATCTTCGTCGCGCAGGTCTACAACATCGACCTCGGCATCAAGGACTACATCCTGATCGCCTTCGTCTCGGTCATCGGCTCGGCCGCCACCGCGGGCCTCACCGGCGCGATCGTCATGCTGACCCTGACCCTCTCCACCCTGGGCCTGCCCCTGGAGGGCGTCGGCCTGCTGCTCGCCATCGACCCGATCCTCGACATGATGCGCACCGCGACGAACGTCGCCGGGCAGGCGCTGGTGCCGGTCATCGTGGCGGCGCGGGAGAAGACGCTCGACCTCGTCGCGTACAACAGCCCGGCCGGTGACCTGCTGAACGAGCCGGCCACCATCCCGGCGCAGGCCACAACGAAGGCTGCCGCTGCGGCCTGATTGGTTCAGAGAAGGGTCCTCTCCCGGCGCTGGGAGAGGACCCTTCTTGCATCCTCGGTGCCGTGTCTGCCCTGCGTGACAAGCGGTACCGGGCTTCTCTGTATGTCTGTGTGTGGGTGGACCGACGACCTGCCATGAGGGTGGTCCCTCGCAAGGAACATTTCGGCACAGACCTACCTCCGTCCCCACCAAGCGGCGAGGGCGGTGCCGCCAGCTGACACCGTCGTGATTAGCCATGCGGGAAACCCGCAGGTTGGAGGGCTGTTCTTGGACGCCTTGGCCGAAGCGGACGGAGGCTCCTCCATTTCGCGGCCTGCCGCAGTCCGAAAGGCAACCTCATCGACGAGTTGGCTGGTATCCCAGCGCAGATCGGCGCCAAGGTTGCCGCGGCGGCTGCAATCTCCTGCGTGTGGCATCTCATCTCCCCCGAGCTGGGTGCCGAAGCGTGGGAGGGCGAGCGCATTGAAACAGGCCCTCTCCCTGGTACGGGAGGGGGCCTGTTGTGTTTGGTGTTGATCAGGCTGCGAGCACCTCGCGTGCCCGCTCGTTGAAGTCGGCCACGAGAGTGTGGCGGCCGAACGGCACCATCTGCTGCTTGAGGTTCTGGACAGCCTCGACGGCGCGGGACGACTTCACCTGGCTGGTGAGCGTGAGGTCCGCAGGCCGGCCGCATGTGCAGCTTCGAGGTCCCGGCGCTGGAGGTGGGAGACGGCGAGAGCTGCTTGCGACACTGCTCCGCGGCGAGCTCGCTTCTGGGCCCTGGCGTGGTCGATCGACAGGCGGGCGTACCGCTCGGACTCGGCGGCGTCGCCGATGTCCTGGAACGTGTTGGCGTGCTCGCCGTTGAGGTAGGCCGGGTCGATGAACCGAGCCCACTCGGCCTCGTTGGCGAGCTGCGCGTTCTCGTAGGCCTTCTCCGATGCGACGACGGCGTGAGCCGCTGCACGCTTCTCGCCGAGCTTGGCGAGCGCGCGGCCTTCGAGGGCCCAGAGATCGGCGAGAAACGCGTCCGATTCGGGCGTTCGGGAGAGCCCGGCGGGTGAGCGGTCATGACTGCCCCGGCGAGTGATCCGGTGGCGGACTGGATCGCAGAGATCCTTTCGAGGTGGGTGCCCCCGGAGGACTACGACGCGCAGCTCTCCGGGGTCGTCGCCGGTTAGGTCACTGATCGTCGGCGGACGTCGGTTCCTCCGCCGGGGGCCGATGAGGATCGTTGAAACCGCGTCTGGCCGGAGTTCGGTGAACGGCCCCACCGGACGTCGTTCTCGTAGTGTCAGCTGCCGAGGCTCTCGGCGACGTGGATGAGTTCCGCGTCCGAGAGCCGTGGTGGGGCGCCGGTGGCGACGGTGAAGGTATAGGTCCCGTCCGACCACGTCAGTGAACGGGGACCGCCGTTGGGGTCCGGTTGCGTGATGGTCGCGGGGTGACCCTTGACTGTGGCGGCCTGGCCGTCCGGTGGCGTGCTGTTCCGGAGGCTCTGGCTGATCATCAGGTGCCCGTGTACGTCGGGCTCCGTGCCCAGTGTGTACCCGATGGCCCAGGCGGGGGTGTCGGTCGGCAGTGGGGACACACCGGGCAGGTAGACCATCTTGCCTGTGGGGGAGGGGTAGTAGTTCTCCGGCAGGAACGCGGGCCGGAGGAGGTTGCGCTCGTCGAAGTGTATGGCGGGCTTGCCGGTGGCGTCGTTCAGCGCCCTGGAACCGAGCGGCTTGTTCAGGTGGGCGGTGATCTGTCCGTAGCCGCCGGGGTCGCAGAAGCCCGGACGGGCCGTGTGCCGCAGGGAGACCTTCACTGCGTTGGCGGACTCGCGTACCACGAGTTCGGGCTGCTTTTCGCAGCCCCAGCCGATGCTGAGTGTCAGGGTCTGGCCGTCGGAGCTGGCCAGCAGTGGGTAGCCGGCCACGGGGCCTTCGTAGACCTTGGCTTCCGGGCCCCGGCTGATCCATGTGTTGATGGCGAACCCACCACCGAGAACGGCTATGGCAGCTATGGCGGTCAATCGATACCGTCGTCCGCGCTTCGACATCTGGCGGACGGTACTTTTCGTCACGGGCCCTCCCCGGCAGTCACGGCCATGCTTGCGGCACGGAGTGTGCGAAGTCAAGCAGGCTGAGAACCGGCACCTATTAGGCAGAACATCCATGGTGGCCCTATATCAATTGCGAAGAACCGGTAAAGGCTTTGCGGGCCGCGCCCGAAAAGCGCCATAAGGACGCTTGTGGGGCTTTTATTTGCGATGCGCCGAGCTTCGCCTGGCGATACCGTTCGGAGTGCAGCATCGTTCACGGAGAATAACTGCATCCATTTGGGGGGAACTGAATGGCTCAGAAAAATAATTCCGGTCGAACCTGGATAATTCTAGCCACTGTGCTGCTGGCGTCGGTGTCCGCAATCGCTCCGGCCATCGCCATATCGGGGGGTGATGCACCCACGGCGGCTCCGGCGCAGCCCGGCCAGTTGCCCAAGAAGAGGCCGTCGGCCGGTGGCATCAGCGCAGCCACACTGCGCGGAGCGGCGAAGCCTGAGGTCGTCGAGCTCATGAATAGGCAAGAAGCTCTGGACAGGGTCGTCGACCGCATCACCGCAGGGCAGGATGAACAGAACCGGGAGCGGATCCCGGGATTCTCTGAAGTCGAGGTAGACCCGGGCGCCAGCCGCATCACCTTGCATTGGAAGGGGGAGCTCCCGGAGGCGGTTCGCGGTGTCCTCCAAGACCTTCCGAAAGGTGTGAGCGTGCAGGTTGTGCCTGCTAAGTATTCCAAGGCAGAACTGCATGCAGCTCGTGAGAAGCTGTTGTCGAACGGCAAGCCGATCCCGCTCGCGGCGAAAAGGCCGAGCCACATCAACAGCATCGGGCCGTCGCTCGATGGGAGCGGCCTCGACCTCGGCTACGAGACGGACGACGAGCGAGCGCCACAGATGAGGGCAGTCCTTCCGGCGCTCTCCGCCGAAGAGCTGACGCCGCAGGTGGAAGCGATCGCATCTGCCATCGCCGGCGTGGAAGTCCACGCCCACCCCCAAGCGATGGTCAAGGACCTGACGCGAGGTGCAGACTTCGAGCCGTGGCTCGGCGGCGCCGGCATAAAGACCCCGGGCGGGACGATTTGTTCCACTGGCTTTGGGGTCTATAGTCCCTCGGCTCAGGAAAAGAACTTTGTCACCACCGCTTGGCACTGCGGCGCAGGCTCATACAGGACCTGGTACAGCGATCAGTACATGGGCTACGCCAACGAGGGAGACGGAAACGCTGCCGATGACACGATCGGCATCGTCCCGCGCGACAGTCAGGCATCGGGCTCGGGCGTCTATGGTGGCCCGTGGAATGACCCCAACGAGGCTGATTGGATTCCGGTTTCAGGTTACAGTGGTAACAATGTCGGCGACTACGTCTGCCACTCCGCCGCAAACTCGGGGGTGCACTGCGGCCTGAAAATCCTCCAGGTCGATCGGCAGATTCAAGGCCCCAATGGCGTCTGGCGCAAGTTCACTGATCAGGTCGTCCAGACCGGCTCGAACGACATCGCTTCTATCGACGGGGACAGTGGCGGACCTGTCATCGCGCCAGACGGAAGCAAGGTCCGAGCCCGCGGAACCATCACGTCGCTTGACAAGCAGACCAACTGCAACGGCCGGGTCGGTTCTGACTCCGGAACTCGACCGCCGACGTGCTTCAACGGAATGTGGTACGTCCCGATTTCCCAAACGCTCGCCGACATGGGATGGATCCTGAAGACAGGGTAACCCGCGGAGGATTAACCCGGCAGTCCAACGGATTCGGTGAAGCTGCTGATAGCCGATTTACAGCCAGTGCGGGGGCAGGTCATGAGCCTGCCCCCGCACGTCGCCGTTCCGGCGGCTGGAGCGCGGACCCCCATGTGGAGCGCTCGGCGTCCGACAGCCCGGCGAGCATGAGGCCGTGGAAGCTCCACAGAGCCGATCCTGGCACTCACTCCCGACATTCCGCGAGGGCGCAGCCGTGGCCCGGCATCACTGTTCACAGGAGTGCGACCATCGCGGATCCTCATCAGGGTCGCTGGCCAACCGGAATGACCCTGATCGAGTTTGCTGAGCGGGTGCGGGTGGACGCTGTCGCCGAGTGCCTGGCCCTTGTAGGTGATGATTCCGCCGACGCGCTCGGACCGGTACACGCGCTTGACCTTGTGGGGCGTCCACATGGTCCCGCTCGCTGACGACCGCGATCCCTTCTCGTTCCATGCGCGGGCCTCGTCGCCTGGCGTCTTACGGTCCATGAGCATCTCGTAGCCGAGCCTGATCAGCTTGACCTCCTCCGGCACGACCTGCTGGAACCCGGAGTCGGCCTCGAAGCCGAACACCCGGGGTCCGCCGGCGTGGGGCTTCCCCTTCTCCCGGCGCTGGAGAAGAGCGGAGTTGACCCGCTCCGCCATGCGTTCGGTTTCCTGCTGCGCGACCGCGCCCTTGATCGTGAGGATCATGCGGCCGGAGGCGCTGGGGGTGTCCTCGCCCTCGGTGGTGGCGAACGCGAACCCGTACTCCTTCTGCTCCTCCAGGAAGCTGGTCAGCTCGGTGATTCGTCGAGTGAGCCGGTCGATCGAGTAGACGACGATGGCGTCGATCACCCCGGAGCGGGCGTCCTTCATCATCTCGGTGTAGACGGGCCGGGGCTTCCGGCTGGTGGTGGACGCCGAGACGTCGTTCTCCGCGTAGATCCTCAGGACCGTCCACCCGAGGCGGTCACACAGTTCCCGGCAGGCCTTCTCCTGGCGCCGGATGCCGAGTTCCTGTCCCTTGCGATCCTTGCTGATGCGGACGTAGATGCCGGCCCGCGAAGCCTTGGGCGAACGGGCCCTCTCCCGCCTCGGGGAGAGGGCCCGTTCGCTGGGCGTGCGCCGCGTGGCGAGCTGCGTGCCCTACTGGGCGATCAGAACCACCGGCCGGTGACCGGGGTGTCGGTGGCAGCCCCGAAGCGGAGGCTGTAGAGCACCGAGCCGGAGTCGTAGAGTGCGCCGTAGAAGCTCGCCGTGCTGGGCCGGAAGACGCCGACCTTGTCGATCCCGCTCCCGTTCCAGTCGCCCTTGATCGGGACGTCGCCCTGAGCGCCGAACAGGACGGCGTGGTTGATGGCGACCGAGGTGTTGGAGTTGCTCAGGTAGAACGCGCAGTCGCCCGGCCGGTAGATCCCGACGGTGTCCTTGCCCGTGCCGCTCCAGTTCCCGACCATCGGAACGTCCCCGGGGTTGCCCAGCTTGATGGCGAAAGCCACCGTCTGGTTGTCGTTGGTCAGGTAGAACGCGGAGTCGCTCGGCCGGTAGACGCCGATGGTGTCCCGGCCCTGGCCGGTCCAGTCCCCGACCAGGGGGATGTCGCCGGGGCTGCCGAACGGGGCCGCGACGGCGACGGTCGCGTTGTCGTTGGTCAGGTAGAAGGCGGAGTCGCTCGGTCGGTAGACGCCGATGGTGTCCCGGCCCGGACCGCTCCAGTGGCCGGTGAGCGGAATGTCGTTCGGTGAGCCGAAGGTGACGGCTGCGGTGACGTTGCCGCTGCTGTCGGCCATCGCGAAGGTCTGGGCGCCCGGACGGTAGATACCCGCCAGGGTCGGCTTGCCGTTGGGCGTGGTGTTGACCTGGACGTCGAGGTAGTCGCGGTCGATGTTGATCGTGGCGCCGCCCCAGGTCTCGGTGACGTTGCCGTCGTACTGGTGGACGCGCTGGTGGTTGGCCCAGGCGGTGCTCGGGATCACCGGTTCGTTGACGTCCGCAGCGCCGTTCCACCGTGCGGTGAACAGCACGTCGGGCATGGTGTAACCCTTGCCGCTGCCACTGTTGTTGACCAGATCCGCGATGCCGGTGGAGGCACTGCTGTAGACACCGGAGTTGTAGCCCTGCGCGTGGAGTTCGGCGCTCCAGGCGGACAGGAACGGCTGAACCGTCGAAGAGTACGTCGCGACGTTGTAGGACTCCATGTCGTAGTACAGGACGCTCCCCGGGCCGAGACCGAGAGCCGCGGCGTTGGCCACGGCATCGTCGGCCGCGGCGGCGCCCTGACCGGCCGGCGCGGTGATCCTGGAGGCCTGGAGACCGACGTACACCGGCAGGAAGCGCCAACCGGCGGAGTACTGCTGCTGCATCCAGGACGCCGTCAGATTGGGCTGGCTGCAGGCTCGGCCGGCGCCCCCGATGTAGATGCCGAGGGCTTGGTAGGGCGAGTTGGCGCGCCAGGTGTTCATCGTGTTGGCGTCGGGTGCCGAACAGGCGTCGAAGCCCTTGCCCGTGTACTTGGTCGCATCGGCCGGCAGCGCGGGCGGGGTCGACGCAGTGGCGGCAGGAGACGATTGGACAGGTGCCGCCGCCGCGAACGACCGCTTGGTGGGCGGGGCGGCGAGCGGCTCCTTCGTTGCGTCGGCGGGGAAGCCGGCCGAGGAGAGGACCGACCGGACGAGCGCCTGGTCATCGTCGTAGACTCCGGTGGCCGTGATCCCTGGAGCGGTGGCGTGGACCCTCCGCTCGATCTCCGACACGGTCGTGGCCGACGCGGCGTCATCGGCGCCGGGCTCGACGAGCAGTGCCTCGGTGGTGCCCACCACGTGTGCGGGGCAGTCCTGGCGGGCCCCGGGGGTGCCGAGATAGACGGCGTGCCGGTCGAAACGCACGCAGGCCGTCGGATCGGCCGCGAGATCGATCACCGGCCAGTCGGCGGGCACGTGAAACGAGTGGCCGAGGTAGGAAACATCCTTGGTGGGCGTCGCCGGCGCGCTCGGATCGGCCTGCGCGGATCCCAGGCTGACGACGGACAGCGCCGTCGTCAGCCCGAGTGCGGTGAGTATTCGACGACGGGGACTGGTCAGTGTGGTGATGGGGTTCTCCCGTGGGAAGCGTCCCGGGCGGTGCCCGGTTCGGCGGCCAGGTCCCGCGCCCAGGCCGTGCGGCCGAAAGCGCGTCAGCACAGCATAGAAATCCCGGCTGACACGCCAGTAGCCGCTTACCCCTCGGGCGAACGTGGATCACTGAGTGCCCATCACCCGAATCTCCGGATACTGGGTGACGCCCTGACGGACGGGGCTGTTGCGTGACCCGTCGAACCGGCTCCGGGCCGACGTCCCTCGGGTGCCACGGGGGGAGACGAAGCACGGCCGGCCCAGCGGTGATCCCGGCCCAGGCCTTCGGGAACGTCGCCGGGCAGGCGCTGGTGCCGGTCATCGTGGCGGCGCGGGAGAAGGCGCTCGACCTCATGGCGTACAACAGCCCGGCCGGCGACCTGCTGGACGCCCGGGACTCCGCCGTGGTCCCGGCCCAGGCCGGGGCGAAGGCCGCCGCCGCGGCCTGACGCAGCCGACGGGGCCCGGCCCCCGCGCCCGACCGGCGCGAGGGCGGGCCTTCGCGCGTCCGTGGGCGGGGGTGGGGAAAAGGCAGGGGGCCCGCCGTGTGGCGGGCCCCCTTGGGTGTTGCTCTTGTGCTCATCGTGGCGGCCGTCGGGAGCCGCCTGCGGACCCGTGGGGTCCCGAGCGATCAGATCATCAGAGGATGGTCAGATAGCGGTGACGTTCTCCGCCTGCGGGCCCTTCGGACCCTGGGTGACGTCAAAGCTGACCGCCTGGTTCTCCTCCAGCGAGCGGAAGCCGCTCGCGTTGATGGCGGAGTAGTGGACGAAGACGTCGGGGCCGCCGCCCTCCTGGGCGATGAAGCCGAAGCCCTTCTCAGCGTTGAACCACTTGACGGTTCCCGTGGCCATGCCGTTCTCCTTGCGAGGCGTGTCGGGGGCCACACCGTGTGGCTCCCGGTCCGCTGCGCTGATCGCCCTGCCTCCGGACGAGTCCGAAGTTTTTCGATATTGCTGAAAAACTACAAAAAGCCTGCGGTTACATGCTCCGCAGGCTTCAAGTACTGCAAGGGGAATCAAACTGCAACTGAGGGCAACGCTAGCATGCGGTTGCGGTGACGACCAGGGGTGAACTGCGGTGCGCACGGCGCGTGTCGGGAGGGCGGGTGCGAGCCGTTCACGACACCGGGCATACGCTGCGGGGAGGCGCACGAAGAGCAAGGGAGCGGCGCAGTGGAGCACACCCCGGAGGAACGCACCCCGGTCAGGCCGAGGGTCGGACACATTCAGTTCCTGAACTGCGTACCCCTCTACTGGGGACTCGCCAGGACCGGCAATCTGCTCGACCTCGACCTCACCAAGGACACCCCCGAGAAGCTCAGCGACCAGCTGGTCGACGGCACGCTCGACATCGGCCCGATCACCTGCGTCGAATACCTGCGGCACGCCGACGAACTGCTCGTCCTGCCCGACATCGCGGTCGGCAGCGACGGCCCGGTGATGTCCTGCGTGATCGTCAGCAAGGTGCCGCTCGGCGACCTCGACGGCCGCCGGGTCGCCCTCGGCTCCACCAGCCGCACCTCCGTCCGGCTCGCCCGCCTGCTCCTGGAGGAGCGCGAGGGCGTCCGCCCCGAGTACTTCAGCTGCCCGCCCGACCTCGCCCAGATGCTCGCCGAGGCCGACGCCGCCGTCCTCATCGGCGACCCGGCGCTGCGCGCCCACCTCGGCCAGGCGGCCGACCTCGGGCTCACCGTCCACGACCTCGGCGCGATGTGGAAGGAGTGGACCGGGCTGCCCTTCGTCTTCGCCGTCTGGGCGGTGCGCCGCGACTTCGCCGCGCGCCGGCCCGAACTGACCGCCGCCGTCCACCGGGCCTTCCTGGAGTCCCGCGACCTGTCGCTGGTCGAGGCGGCCAAGGTCGCCGAGCAGGCCGCCCGCTGGGAGGCCTTCGGCGCCGACGTGCTGGAGCGGTACTTCAGCGAGGCGCTCGACTTCTCGCTCGGCGAGCGGCAGCTGGCCGGCGTCGCCGAGTTCGCCCGCCGGGTCGCGCACGACAGCGGCTTCGCGCCGGACGTCGCCGTGCGGCTGCTGGAGCCGGCGGCGGGCCTGGAACCCGCGGTGGTCGGCTGAGATCCTGAGGCACCGACGTCCCGGGAAGCCGGGGCCGGTACGGTCTGCTCCCGGGCGCGCGCGGTGCGGGCGTCCGGGAGCGGCCCGGTGGAGGGCCGTCCGTCGGCGAGGGGAGCGTGCGGGGGATGCAGGCACTGGGGTCGGACGACCCGCGCCAGGTGGGGGCCTACCGGCTGTTGCGCCGGCTCGGCGCCGGCGGCATGGGCCGGGTCTACCTCGGCCGGACGGCCGGCGGGCGCACCGTCGCCGTCAAGCTCGTGCGCGGCGAACTCGCCGACGACGCCGAGTTCCGCGCCCGCTTCCGGCAGGAGGTCGCGGCCGCACGCCGGGTCGGCGGCAGCTGGACCGCGCCCGTCCTGGACGCCGACACCGAGGGCGAACAGCCCTGGGTCGCCACCGGCTACGTCGCCGGGCCCGCGCTCGGCACCGCCGTCCGCGACGGCGGGCCGCTGCCCGAGGCCGCCGTGCGCGCCCTCGGCGTCGGGCTCGCCGAGGCGCTCGCCCACGTCCACGGCCTCGGCCTGGTGCACCGCGACGTGAAGCCGTCCAACGTGCTGCTCACCCTGGACGGCCCGCGGCTGATCGACTTCGGCATCGCCCGCGCCCTGGACGCCGCCGGCGGATTCACCCAGTCGGGTTACGTCGTCGGCTCGCCCGGCTTCATGTCGCCCGAACAGGCGAACGGACAGGGTGTCGGGCCGGCCGGTGACGTCTTCTCCCTCGGCGCGGTGCTCGCCTACGCGGCCACCGGCGTCCACCCCTTCGGCGAGGGCGTCAGCGCGGCCGTCCTCCTCTACCGCGTGCTGCACGAGCAGCCGGACGTCCCCGGGCTGAGCGGGCCGCTGCGCTCGATCGTCCTCGACTGCCTCGCCAAGGAGCCGTCCGACCGGCCCACTCCGCAGCAGCTCCGCGCCCGGCTCGACCCGGAGGGCACGGCGGCCCTGCGGTTGCGGCAGGGCGGCTGGCTGCCGCCGGCGCTCGCGGCGGGGGTGGGGCGCAGCGCGGTCGAACTGCTGGACCTGGAGGGGGAGTCGGGGGGCGCTCCGGCCGACGTGCCGCCGGCGGCCTGGGGGCCGGCCTCCGGGGCGGCTTCCGGGACGGGTGCCGGGGCGGGTGCCTGGGTGGAGCGGACGCCGACCTACGTGCCGCCGGCGCCCGGGGGAGGCTCCCGGCCGCGCCGCGCGGTGCTGGTCGCGGCCCTGGCGGCGGCGCTGGTGGTGCTCGCGGGCGGCGGGTACGGGACGTACCGGTGGCTGGACCCGGCGGCTCCCGCGGTGACGGCCACGAGCAGCGGTTCGCCCGCCGGCCCGTCCGGGAGCGGCAGCGCCGTGCCGGAGCCCGCGCCGACGCCGGACGGTCCGACCGCGGTAGCGAGCACCCCGAGCACCCCGGGCACTTCGAGCGGGCCGGGCACGCCGACCGGGCCGAACGCGGTGCCGGCCGCGTTCCTCGGCACCTGGACCGGGGACATGGCCACCGAAAAGGGCGTGCCCGCGGGCACCACCCGGCTCACCATCGGGCCGGCCGCGATCGGGCAGGAGAACACCACCAGCCAGAACGGCATGTCCGGCATCATCTCGATCAGCTGCGACGGCGTCTGGAAGCTGCGGGAGGCGGGCCCGAAGAAGCTCGTGTTCCAGTCCCGGCTGGTCCGCTCCAGCCTGCCCGGCGCGTGCTCCGGCGGCGCGTACACCGAGACGCTCACCCTGCAGGACGACGGGACGATCCGCTTCACCTCCGCCGACCCGGTGGCGGGCAACCCGGCCGGGACGATGCACCGCACGGGCGCGGCCCAGCCCGACGGCACCAGCCGGTGAACACGGGTGAACACGGGTGAACACCGGGGGACAGGAGGCGGGAAGGGGCCGGGCGGCGGGCTGGCGCAGGGGCCGGAATCGGCTGGCGTAGGCTGGTTCGGCCGTACCCGGAAACACCCGCGACCGGGACCGACGCGCTGAGAACAGCAGTACCCGAGCAGTCCCGAGAGAGAGAAGGCCGCCAGGTGTCCGAGCTCGCAGCGACCACCCTCGATGCGCCCAGCACCGACCTGCAGGCCGTGCTCGACCGCGCCGCCGCCGGCGGCCGGATCACCCCCGAGGAAGCGCTGGAGCTCTACCGCTCCGCGCCCCTGCACGCCCTCGGCTCGGCGGCCGACGCGGTGCGCCGCCGCCGCTACGCCGGCACCGAGCACATCGCGACCTACATCATCGAGCGCAACATCAACTACACGAACGTCTGCGTGACGGCGTGCAAGTTCTGCGCCTTCTACGTGCCGCCCAAGAGCGACAAGGGCTGGTCCCGCGAGCTCGACGAGATCCTGCGCCGCTGCGCCGAGACGGTCGAGCTGGGCGGCACCCAGATCATGTTCCAGGGCGGCCACCACCCGGACTACGGCGTCGAGTACTACGAGCGCGCGTTCTCGGCGATCAAGGCGGACTTCCCGCAGCTGGTGATCCACTCGCTGGGCGCCTCCGAGGTCGAGCACATGTCGCGGATCTCGGGCGTCTCGATCGAGGAGGCCATCACCCGGATCCATCAGGCGGGCCTGGACTCGTTCGCGGGCGCCGGCGCCGAGCTGCTGCCGGAGCGCCCGCGCAAGGCGATCGCGCCGCTGAAGGAGTCCGGCGAGCGCTGGCTGGAGATCATGGAGGCCGCGCACGGCCTCGGCGTGGAGTCCACCTCCACGATGCTGATGGGCACCGGCGAGACCAACGCCGAGCGGATCGAGCACCTGCGGATGATCCGCGACGTGCAGGACCGCACGGGCGGCTTCCGCGCGTTCATCCCCTACACCTACCAGCCGCAGAACAACCACCTGAAGGGCTCGACGCAGGCGACCGTCTTCGAGTACCTGCGGATGATCGCGATCGCGCGCCTCTTCCTCGACAACGTCGCCCACATCCAGGGCTCCTGGCTCACCACCGGCAAGGAGGCGGGCCAGCTGTCGCTGCACTACGGCGCGGACGACCTCGGCTCCGTGATGCTGGAGGAGAACGTCGTCTCGGCGGCCGGGGCCAAGCACCGCTCCAACCTGACCGAGCTGATCCACCTCATCCGGGCCGCCGACCGCGTCCCGGCGCAGCGCTCGACCACCTACGAGCACCTGCGGGTGCTGGACGACCCGGCGAACGACCCGGTCGACCCGCGCGTCGCCTCGCACATCGCCTCCACGGCGATCGAGGGCGGTACCGCGCACCCCGAGCTGAAGATCCTGGACAACTGAGCGCCGCCGCCGTAGTCGCCACGCCCACGCCCACGCCCGCCGCAGCCGTGCCGGGCGCCGTGGTGGCGCCGTGCTGACCCTGCACCGGGCGGGCTTCGTGCTGCCCGATCCGGCCGGCGCCGGCCCCGCGCCCGCGGGCAGCACCGTGCTCGTCGACGGCGCCGTGCTCGTCGACGGTGCGGTGCTGGTGCGCGGCGAACTCGTGGAGGCGGTGGGCCCGTTCGGCGAGCTCGCGGCGGCGCACCCGGGCGCCCGGGTGCGGGACTGGGGCGCGGCCGTGCTCACACCCGGGCTGCGCAACCCGTACGGGCACGGGCTGTTGGAGCGCGCCTACCACCCGGACCCGCGCGAGGGGACCGGCGCCGAGCCGGTGCCGGGCGGGCTGGACGCGGAGGGCGACGACGTGCGGTGCGGGGCGAGCGCCCGGCGCGGGCTGCAGCGGATGCTGGGGTTCGGGGTGACGGCGGTGGCCGGGCCCTTCGAGCGGGCGTCGGTGCGGACGGCGGTCGCGCGGTCCGGGCTGGCCGCGCTCGCTCCCGGGGGCGGCACGGGTGCCACCGATGGCCCGTTGGACCCGCTCGCCGTGCTGCCGCTCGCGCAGGCCGCGCACGGGCGGATCGCGGCCGGGGAACGGGCGGACTTCGCGGTGTTCGCGTGCGACGGGGACGTCCCGGCGCCGCTGCCGGGGGGCTGCCTGGCGACCGTGCTCGGCGGCCGGTTGGTGTACCGACGGCGCTGACGGCGCAGCCGGTGCGGGCCCCCGAACCGCCGTTGGCCCGCCGTCGGCCGGCCTTCGGGCCGACTTCCCTGCGGCACAAGGGACTTCCTTCGTGTGCGGCCGAACTCCGGCCCGCGTGGCGCCGGGTGATTGCCCCTTCGCCGTGACCTGAGGGCCCGCCAGCGGATACGATCCCGGACAGCTCACTCCGTACCCCCACCACACCACCGCCCGTGCCCGCGGGAGGCGGGGCCGCGTCCCCGGCCCCGACGCAAGCCAGGACAAGGAACCATGCGATCCGCGACCGTCCCCCCGCCGCGCACCCCGCGGTTGGGCCGTGGCTGGTACCTCGCCGCCGTGCTCAGTGCCGTGCTCGCCGTGGGCATGTGCCTGCTCGGCTGGCGCCAGGCCGACCAGGCCGACCGGATCGAGGCCCACCCGGTGCGGGTCGAGGGCGTCGTCACCCAGCTCCCGACCGGGGGCGGTTCCTACAGCGCCGTCAGCTACCGGGTCGGCGGCCAGCCGCACACGGCCGCCGCGCTGCCGCTCGCGGACGGCGCCAAGGTCGGTGACCAGGTCTGCCTGGAGCACGCCGCCGACGACGCGGGCGCGGTGCGGATCTGCGGCGACACCTACCCGCAGCCGGTCGGCGTCGGGCTGGCCCGGTACAGCGTGCCGGTGGCGGTCGCGCTCTTCCTGGTCTGCCTGTGGCGCATCCGCCGGCACCGGCGGGCGGTCGCCGTCCGCACCGGGCAGGGCCGGATCGCGACCACCGTCGCCTTCGCGACCGGGGCCCTGGCCGAGGGGATGCCGGCGATAACGGACGGCAAGCGCTCGCGCCGCAAGCGGCGTGCGGGCGGACGGCGCGCACTGCACTGACGGGGTGCGTCGGGAGGTGCGCCGACGGGCTCCCCGCGAGGTGCGTCGGGGGGCGTGCGGAGGGGCGCCTGTGAGCTCCGAGGGGCGCGGGCGGCGGGCGCTGCGCCGCCCCGTTGCTCCGGGCGCGGGCGCCAGGGTGAACAATGGGGGCGTGACCCGAGCCTCTCTGGACAAGCAGCCGCACGAAGTCGCCGCCATGTTCGACGACGTCGCGGCGAAGTACGACCGCACCAACGACGTGCTCTCCCTCGGCCAGGCCCGCGCCTGGCGCCGGGCGGTGGCCGAGGCGGTGGCCGCCGGACCCGGGGACCTCGTGCTCGACCTCGGTGCCGGTACCGGCACCTCCTCGCTGCCCTTCGCGGAGGCCGGCGCCAGGGTCGTCCCGTGCGACTTCTCCGTCGGCATGCTCGCCGAGGGCAAGCAGCGCCACCCCGAGCTGCCGCTCACCGCCGGCGACGCGACCCGGCTGCCGTTCGCGGACGACACCTTCGACTCGGTGACGATCTCCTTCGCGCTGCGCAACGTCCACGACACGGACGCGGCGCTGCGCGAGATGCACCGGGTCACCAAGCCCGGCGGCAAGCTCGTGCTGTGCGAGTTCTCCACGCCGACCTGGACGCCGTTCCGCACGGTCTACACCGAGTACCTGATGCGCGCCCTGCCGCCGGTCGCCACCGCGGTCAGCAGCAACCCCGACGCCTACGTGTACCTCGCCGAGTCGATCCGGGCCTGGCCGGACCAGCCCGCGATGGCGGCCCGGCTGCAGGAGGCCGGCTGGTCGAAGGTGGCCTGGCGGAACCTGACCGGCGGGATCGTCGCGCTGCACCGGGCGTACAAGACCGCCGCCGCGTAGCCGTCGTCCCTCCCCGCCCCCGTGAGCGGACCCGGTAAGCGGACCTAGACTGCCCGAGGCGGCAGCCGTCGTTCCGACCAGCCGTCGCCGTCGGTCCAGCCGTCGGTCCAGTCGTCATTTCAGCCGTCGGACCAGATCGTCGTTCCAGTCGTCGTTCCAGCCGTAGTTCCAGGAGAGTGCCCACCGTGTCCGAGACCGCAGCCGACCCGACGAAGCCGGACAGCACCGTCGAGAGCACGGCGGACGTCATCGTGGTCGGGGCGGGCCCGGCCGGTGCCACCACCGCGTACTACCTCGCGCAGGCCGGCCTGGACGTGCTGCTGCTGGAGAAGACCTCCTTCCCCCGCGAGAAGGTGTGCGGCGACGGCCTCACCCCGCGCGCCACCAAGCAGCTCGTGGACATGGGCATCGACGTCTCCACCGAGAACGGCTGGCTGCACAACAAGGGCCTGCGCATCGTCGGCGGCGGCGTGCGGCTGCAGCTCGACTGGCCCGAGCTGTCCTCCTTCCCCGACTACGGCCTGGTCCGCAAGCGCGCCGACTTCGACGAGCTGCTCGCCCGTCAGGCCGAGAAGGCCGGCGCCCGCCTGTACGAGCGCTGCAACGTCAGCGGCCCCGTGCTGGACGACCGCACCGGACGCATCGTCGGCGTCACCGCCAAGCTCGGCGAGGAGAAGCGGGAGGTGACCTTCCGCGCCCCGCTCGTCGTCGCCGCCGACGGCAACTCCACCCGGCTCTCCCTCGCCATGGGCCTGCACCGGCGCGAGGACCGGCCGATGGGCGTCGCCTACCGGACGTACTTCACCTCGCCGCGCCACGACGACGACTACCTGGAGTCCTGGCTGGAGCTGTGGGACACCCGCGGCGGCCAGCGCCGCCTGTTGCCCGGCTACGGCTGGATCTTCGGCATGGGCGACGGCACCTCCAACGTCGGCCTCGGCATCCTCAACTCCTCGCCCGCGTTCGGCGAGCTGGACTGGCGCGAGGTCCTCAAGGCCTGGTGCGCCGGCATGCCCGAGGAGTGGGGCTACACCCCCGAGAACATGACCGACCCGATCCGCGGCGCCGCACTGCCGATGGCCTTCAACCGGCAGCCGCACTACACCCGCGGGCTGCTGCTCGTCGGCGACGCCGGCGGCATGGTCAACCCGTTCAACGGCGAGGGCATCGCCTACGCGATGGAATCCGGCAAGATCGCCGCCGGCGTCATCGTCCAGGCCAACGCCCGCGTCACCGACGGCGGACGCGAGCGCGCGCTGCAGGCCTACCCGCGCATCCTCAAGGACGTCTACGGCGGCTACTACACGCTCGGCCGCGCCTTCGTGAAGCTCATCGGCAACCCGCAGGTCATGCAGATCGCCACCCAGCGCGGGCTCACCCACCCGATGCTGATGCGCTTCGTCCTCAAGCTCCTCGCCAACCTCACCGACCCCCAGGGCGGCGACGCCATGGACCGCGTCATCAACGGCCTCGCCAGGGTCGCGCCCAACGCCTGACGGACGGCCCCCGCGGGCGGACGGCACGCCACCGTCCGCCCGCGCCAACAAATTTGATCAAGCATCGCCAAGAACCGCCCGCGAGCGAAGGCCAATTGCTAGCCTGACAGCCATGCGGATAGGCGTGAACGTCCCCAACTTCGGTCCCGGAACGCACCCGGAGCACCTCGCCCAATGGGCCAAGACCGTCGAGGGCCTGGGCTTCGACCTCCTGATGGTCTCCGACCACGTCGCGGTCACCCCGGACGTCGCCAAACAGTATCCGGCGCCGTTCTTCGAGCCCTTCACCACGCTCTCCTGGCTCGCCGGCATCACCACCCGGGTCCAGCTGGGCACCACCGTCCTCATCGTGCCCTACCGCCACCCCCTGCTGATGGCCCGGATGGCCGCCAACCTGCAGCAACTCAGCGGCGGACGGCTGATCCTGGGCGTCGGCGTGGGCTGGGCCAAGGAGGAGTTCGCGGCGCTCGGCGTGCCCTTCGAACGCCGCGGCAAGCTGACCGACGAGTACCTGCGCACCATGCGGGCCGCCTGGGACGACGAGGCCGACTACGGCAGCGGGCAGATCCCGGTCTGGGTCGGCGGCAACAGCGACGCCGCGCTGCGCCGGGCCGTGCGCTTCGGCGCGCCCTGGCACCCGCTGCGGTTCACCATGCCGTGGTTCACGGAGGCGGTCGGCCGGTTGAAGACCATCGCCGACGAGGCGGGGCAGCCGGTGCCGGAGCTGGCGCCGCGCATCCTCCTGAAGCTCACCGACCGGCCCGTCGAAGGGCCCGACCGCAAGGCCGGCGAGGGCACCATCGAGCAGATCCTCGGCGACATCGAGCAGCTGCGCCTGACCGGCGCCGGCACCGTGCTGCTCGACCCCTACCTCGGCGACCCGGACGAGACGCTGCGGCCCGAGGTGGCGTGGCAGGCCCTGGCCACCGTCGCCGCGCACAGGTCCTGATCACCACCCCCTAGAGACGGAGTACCCGTGGCCAGCAACGCCCACGACCTGCACGAGAGCGACGTCGCCGGCGCCGCCGCCGTCACCGAGTCCGACCTGCCCTACCTGCGCCGCTGCGTGGAGCTGGCGACCGAGGCGGTGGAGGCCGGCGACTTCCCGTTCGGCTCCGTGCTCGTCTCGGCGGACGGCAAGATCCTCGCGGAGGACCGCAACCGCGAGTCCAGCACCGGGGACCCGACCCGCCACCCGGAGTTCGAGCTGGCCCGCTGGGGCGCGGTCAACCTGAGCCCCGAGGAGCGGGCGAAGGCGACCGTCTACACCTCCGGCGAGCACTGCCCGATGTGCGCGGCCGCGCACGGCTGGGCGGGCCTCGGCCGGATCGTCTACGTGAGCTCGACGCGGCAGTACCGCGGCTGGCTGGGCGAGTGGGGCGTGAAGATCACCTCGCCGCTGAACCCGCTGTCGGTGCGGGACGTCGTCCCCGGGCTGGAGGTGGCCGGCCCGTCGCTCGAACTGGCCGGTGAGGTACGCGAGTTGCAGCGCCGTTTCCGCGGCATCGACGCGGCGCTCTGAGCTTTCTCCGTTCTTCTCCGCCGCCACCGGATCCCGGTGGAGGCGGAGGTCTCCTCGGGGCCCGCGGCGGCTGGGCGAAACGGAACCGGGGCCGAC